>NZ_JZKF01000034.1 GCF_000962825.1 Actinoplanes rectilineatus | reverse complement strand
CCGCTCGGTCAACACCAGCGGCACCATCGGACGGCCAGCACGCGACATCACTCGACGCTACACCCGAATAATCGGGGAACTTCAGACGCAGGACACTAGCCGTCGTCCATGGTCCGCCCACGGGCTGAAGGCGACCATGGACGACGGCTGGGCCGCCCCGAGCCGTCAGCCACGGCTCCACAGCACCGCCCGGAGAACCACTGACGACGGCCGGCCGGCTTCAGCCGTCGTCGGCAAATCGGGTCCGTCGTTAAAACTGCCCCGGACCGCAGGTCGGCGGAACGACTCGACGGATCGGACGGAGGCGGCTGCTGAGGGACGGGTGACAAACCGCGGCTCGGCGCGGGACGCGGGAGCGCCTAGCATGATCGGCCCAGCGTCTGGAGGAATCTGTGTCGATCCTGTGGAAGCCCCCGTTGTGGTGGCGTGCCGCGATTGTCGTCTGCGTCGTCGTCGGGCTTCTCAGTGGTGAGCAGCGGGTTCTCTTCTACACGTGTCAGAGCAATCTGATCGTGCTCGGCTATTTCGGGGCCGCGGTCTATCTGATGGTGCGGCGGCGTACCCCGGAGGCTCCTGCTCCTCGGCTGCGCGGCCCGGTGACCCTGTGGATTCTGATCACCTGCCTGATCTCGCATTTCGTGCTCAATGCGGGGGCCAGTCCGTTGCCGGGGTTGTCGGATCCTGATCTGGCGGTGGCGACGGCGAACCGGTCGCTGTTCCTGGTGCACTATGTCGTGCCGTTGATGGTCGTGATCGATTGGGTGGCGTTCGGGCCGCGTAGGGCGTCGCCTTGGCGCGATCTTCCGTGGTGGCTGGTCTTTCCTCTTCTGTACGGGGTGCTGTCGGTGTTCCGTGCGGTCGTGTTTCCCACCGCGCCGTTCCGTTATCCGTATCCGTTCCTCGATCCGGGGGTGCAGGGCGGGTACGGCGGTGTGGCGGTGCAGATGGCGTCGCTGGCGGTGGTGTTCGCTGTTCTCGGCGCACTCCTGCTCGGCGTCGACCGGTTGATGGCGCTGGTCACGCGGGGGCCGGTGGCGGTGGTGACCACGTAAAAGGCCTCGCCGGACGGGGTGGGCGGGTCCTAGGCTGGCCGGCATGACTGATTCGGGAACCGGGCGTCACGGTCTCCCCGAGAAGCCGTCGTTGGACGGTCTCGAGGAGAAGTGGGCGTCGCGTTGGCAGGGGGAGGGCACGTACACGTTCGACCGTTCCAGGGAGCGGGCGGACGTGTTCTCGATCGATACACCCCCGCCGACCGTATCCGGTTCGTTGCATGTCGGGCATGTCTTCTCGTACACGCACACTGACACGGTCGCGCGGTTTCAGCGGATGCGCGGTAAGGCCGTCTTCTATCCGATGGGGTTCGACGACAACGGGTTGCCGACGGAGCGCCGGGTTCAGAACGTTTTCGGGGTGCGGTGTGATCCGTCGTTGCCGTATGACCCGGGGTGGGAGCCGCCGTCTCCGGTTCCGGAGCGGCCGGTGGCGATTTCGCGGCGGAATTTCGTCGAGTTGTGCGGCCGGTTGACGGTTGAGGACGAGAAGTCGTTCGAGGCGTTGTGGCGGCGGCTGGGTTTGTCGGTCGATTGGGGTTTGACGTATACGACGATCGGTGACCGGGCGCGGGCGGTGTCGCAGCGGGCGTTCCTGGCGAATCTGGCGGCCGGTGCGGCCTATTCGGCGGAGGCGCCGACGTTGTGGGATGTCGGTTTCCGGACGGCGGTGGCGCAGGCCGAGTTGGAGGACCGGGAGCGGCCGGGGGCGTTTCACCGGTTGGCGTTCCGGGGGCCGGACGGCCGGGTGGTCGAGGTCGAGACGACGCGGCCGGAGTTGTTGCCGGCGTGTGTGGCGCTGGTTCACCATCCGGGTGATGAGCGGTTCGCGGGTGTGACGTCGGTGCGGACGCCTGTCTTCGGGGTGGAGGTTCCGGTTGTCGAGCATCGGGCGGCGGCGGTCGACAAGGGCACCGGCATCGCGATGGTCTGCACGTTCGGGGATGTGACCGATGTCGTCTGGTGGCGGGAGTTGTCGCTGGAGACGCGGGTCGTGCTGGGGCGTGACGGTCGTTTCCTGGCGGAGGCGCCGCCGGGTGTTCCGGTGGAGCTTTACGCGCGGCTGGCCGGGTCGACGGTTGCCGGTGCGCGGCGGGAGGTCGTGGCCGCGTTGCGGGAGTCGGGTGAGTTGCTCGGGGAGCCGCGGCCGGTCAGGCATCAGGTCAAGTTCTACGAGCGGGGCGACTCGCCGCTGGAGATCGTCACCAGTCGGCAGTGGTTCATCCGTAATGGTGGGCGTGACGCCGATCTGCGGGAGTGTCTGCTGGCCCGGGGCCGGGAGTTGGCGTGGGTGCCGGAGAGCATGCACGTCCGGTACGAGCATTGGGTCGGCGGTCTGACCGGTGACTGGCTGGTCAGCCGGCAGCGGTTCTTCGGGGTGCCGATCCCGGTCTGGTACCGGCTCGACGACGCTGGCGAGCCGGACTACGACCAGATTCTCATACCGGACGAATCGGCGTTGCCGGTGGATCCGTCCTCGGACTGTCCGCCGGGTTTCGCGGCGTCGCAGCGGGACGTTCCGGGTGGTTTCGCGGCCGATCCGGATGTCATGGACACGTGGGCGACGTCGTCGCTGTCGCCGCAGATCGTCACCGGGTGGGGCACCGACGAGGATCTGCATGCCCGGACGTTCCCGATGGATCTGCGCCCGCAGGGTCAGGAGATCATCCGGACGTGGTTGTTCTCCTCGGTGTTGCGGGGTGAGCAGCTCGCCGGCACGCTGCCGTGGCGGCGGGCGGTCCTGTCGGGCTGGATCCTGGATCCGGACCACAAGAAGATCTCCAAGTCGAAGGGCAACAGTGTCGCCACGCCGATCGACGTGCTCGAGCAGTACGGCTCGGATGCGGTGCGGTACTGGGCGGCGAGCGGTCGGCCGGGCGCGGATCTGGCGTTCGAGCCGGCGCAGTTGAAGGTCGGGCGGCGGCTGGCGACGAAGTTGCTGAACGCGTCGCGGTTCGCGTTGGGGCTGGGCGCGGAGCGGGCGTTGCGGCAGCCGGTCACCGAGCCGTTGGACCGGGCGATGCTGGGCCGGCTGGCGACGGTGGTCATCGAGGCGACGGAGGCGTTCGAGCGGTTCCAGCACACGGACGCGTTGCAGGTGGTGGAGCCGTTCTTCTGGACGTTCTGCGACGACTACATCGAGTTGGTCAAGGACCGGGCGTACGGGTCGGGTCCGGCGGCCGAGTCGGCGCGGGCGGCACTGGCGGCGGCGTTGTCGGTGCTGTTGCGGTTGTTCGCGCCGTTCCTGCCGTACGTCACGGAGGAGGTCTGGTCGTGGTGGCGGTACGGGTCGGTGCATCAGGCGACGTGGCCGACGCGGTACGAGGTGGAGCGGGTGGCTCCGGAGTCCGATCCGGGTCTGCTGGATCTGGCCGGTGAGGCGTTGCGTCAGGTCCGCCGGGCCAAGTCGGACCGGAAGGTGTCGATGCGCACGGAGGTGCCGCTGGCGGAGGCGCTGGGGCCGGCGGAGTTGCTCGACCGGCTGGAGCTGATCGAGGGCGATGTGCGGGCGGCGGGCCGGATCGGCAAGCTGGACCTGCTGCGGGGGCGTACCCCTGAGTTGGTCGTGGCCTGCGGTTTCTAGCGGTTCTGAATGGAAGAAGGTGGCCCACCGGCCGGGCTGGTGGGCCACCATGGAAGTCATGTCGATCGCGCCGAAGCAGGTCGAGGCCCCTGCGCAGGATGCCGTGTTGTTCCGGTCGTCGCCGGCGCGGACGTTTGTCGTCGTGTTCGGCGCGCTGCTGGTCGCCTATCTGGCGACCACTCCGGTGGTGGCGGTGGTCGTCGGGGACACCGGCGATCCGTGGTGGGTGGTCGCGCTGCAGGGTGTGGTGATCGCCGTGCTGGCGGCGGGCGGTTATGCCGTGTCGGCGCGGGCGGCGTTGCCGACGTGGGTGCGGGTGTCCGACGGTGGTCTGGAGCTGGCCGCGCAGGGCAGTGATCCGGTGTTGCTGGCGTGGCCGGACATCGCCGTGGTGGCGGTCCGCCGGGTGGGTCTGCGGACGGTGCTGGAGGTGGTGCCGGCGGATCTGGACACGGTGCATCCGGTGCAGGGCCGGGACGAGGACACCGAGCCGGTGCTGGTGGACACACCGCGCGGTCCGGCGTTCACCGCGGATCTGACGCAGATCTGGCCGGGTCCGCGGGTGTTGCGGCGGGAGTTGGACCGGCGGTCGGCCCGGTGTTAGAAGTCGCCGCCGAAATCTCCGCCGCCACCCCAGTCGCCGCCACCCCAGTCGCCGCCGCCGATGTCGCCCATGCCCATGTCGCCGACGCCCATGTCACCGCCGAAGTCGCCGAGGCCCGGTGAGAACAGCGCGTCGAAGATCAGCATGCCGCCGAGGACACCGGCGCCGGTGCCGAGGGCGGTCTTCCACACCGGTGTCGAATACCAGCCGGCCGGCACCGGGCGTCCTTGGACGCGGCCGCCCGGGTAGTAGTAGGGGGTTTCGGCGCCCGGCTGCGGCCCGGCCTTGTACGCGTGTCCCTGCACGGTGACCTCACGCGGCTGGGTGAGCTGCCCGGCACCTTGGGAGACGGCGAGCGGCGGCAGGTCGGGGCCGGGGTCGAGGCCCATCGCCAGGCGGGCGGCCCGCACGTAGGCGAGTCCCTCCAGGGCGGACTCGCGGGCCAGTTCGAACTGGCGGACCGTGCCCGCCTGCTGGAGTTGACCGCCGGCGGCGTTGTAGCGTTCGCTCGCGTCGGCGAGGGCCTGCCGGGCCGCGGGTTCCTCGGAGTTCAGGTTCATCACCTGGCCGCCGAGTCGTTCGTACCACCGCTGGGCTTCGGCGCGGGCGTCGGCGAGCTGTGTCTGCTGCCGCCCCTGGCCGTTGCGCTGGGTCGCGGCGATGACCAGGACGACCACCGCGACTATCGCCAGGATCAGCAACACGCTCATCATGTTTTCCACCGTACCCCCGCTGGTCATGAAGCGGCTTTCTGGCAATCTGCGGTGGTGACGTTCTCGACACTGGCGGTTGTTCTGGTTTGTCTCGTGGTGGGTGCCGCTCTGGGCTGGTTGGCGGCCCGGTCGCGGGCGGCCACGGACATCGCGCGGCTGGAGGCGACGCTCGCCGCGTCGCGCGACGGCGAGCAGCGGATGGAGCAGTCGCTGCGGGCACTGTCCTTTGAGGCGACGGCGCAGTCGCAGGAGGCGGTGGCCCGGGCGGTGGCGCCGTTGCACGACGCGTTGCGGCGGTACGAGGAGCGGGTGGTGCAGCTGGAGCACGACCGGGTGGACGCGTACGCGGAACTGCGTGAGCAGGTGAGGGCGATGGGCGCGGTGTCCGGGGAGTTGCGGACCGAGACGCGGCAGTTGGTGGCCTCGTTGCGGGCGCCGCAGGTCCGTGGCCGGTGGGGGGAGCATCAGCTGCGGCGGGTCGTCGAGGCGGCCGGCCTGTTGGAGCATTGTGATTTCGACGAGCAGGTGACGGCGTCCACGGACCGGTCGGTGGTCCGCCCGGACCTGGTGGTGCGCCTGCACGGTGGCCGGTCGGTGGTGGTGGACGCGAAGGCGCCGCTGGAGGCGTATCTGTCGGCGATGGAGTCGCGGGAGGAACGGGACCGGGATCTGCACCTGGACCGGCATGCCCGGCATGTGCGGGCGCACGTGGACGCGTTGTCGGCGAAGAAGTACTGGTCGGCGTTCGAGTCGGCACCGGATTTCGTGGTGTTGTTCGTGCCGGCGGATCCGTTCCTGGATGCGGCGTTGCAGCGGGATCCGGTGCTGCTGGATTACGCGTTCCGCCGCAACGTGGTGCTGGCCACCCCGGCGACGCTGGTGGTGCTGTTGCGGACGGTGGCGTATTCGTGGCGGCAGGAGGAGCTGGCCCGTAACGCCGTGGCGGTGCACGCGCTGGCCCGGGAGTTGTACGAGCGCCTGTCCACCCTGGGTGACCATGTGGGCAAGCTGGGTTCGTCGTTGTCGGGGGCGGTGACGGCGTACAACCGGGCGGTGGGGTCGTTGGAGTCGCGGGTGCTGGTGAGCGCCCGCAAGCTGGCCGACATGGGCGTCGCCGACCATGATCTGCCGGCGCCGGCGCAGGTGGAGATCGCCCCGCGCCAGCCCCAGGCGCCTGAGCTCAGTTAGCGGCGGCAGCGGCCGCCGCGGCTGCCTTCATGTCGCGGCGTAGTTCCTGCGGCAGCGAGAAGGTGAGGCGTTCGTCGGCGGTGGTGTATTCGGTGACCTCGCCGTAGCCGCGTTCGGCCAGGTGGGCGAGGACCTCCATGACCAGGTCCTCGGGGACGCTCGCGCCGGACGAGACGCCGACCGTGGTGGCGCCGTCGAGCCATTCGTCCTGGATCTCGCTGGCGTAGTCGACCAGGTGGCCGGCGCGCGCGCCGGCGCCGAGGGCCACCTCGACGAGGCGCACCGAGTTGGACGAGTTGGTGGAGCCGACCACGATGACCACGTCGCAGTCCGGGGCGATCTCTTTGATCACGTGCTGCCGGTTGGAGGTGGCGTAGCAGATGTCGTCGCTGGGCGGCGACTGGAGCAGCGGCAACCGGGTCTTGAGGCGGGCGACGGTCTCCATCGTCTCGTCGACGGAGAGGGTGGTCTGGGACAGCCAGACGACTTTCTCCGGGTCGCGGATGACGAGGTTGTCGACGTCGTCGGGGCCGTCGACGAGCTGGATGTGGGCGGGTGCCTCACCGGCGGTGCCGATGACCTCTTCGTGGCCTTCGTGGCCGATGAGCAGGATGTCGTAGTCCTGCGCGGCGAACCGTTTGGCCTCGTGGTGGACCTTGGTCACCAGGGGGCAGGTGGCGTCGATCGCCTTGAGGTTGCGTTCGCGGGCCTGGTCGTGGACCTCGGGGGCCACGCCGTGGGCGGAGAAGACCACGGTGGCGCCCTCGGGCACCTCGTAGTTCTCCTCGACGAAGATCGCGCCGCGGGCCTCGAGGGTGCTGACCACGTGTTTGTTGTGCACGATCTGCTTGCGGACATAGACCGGGGCGCCGTAGAGCTTCAGCGCCTCCTCGACCGTCTGGACGGCCCGGTCGACACCGGCGCAGTAGCCACGCGGTTTGGCGAGCAACACCCGCTTGCGAGATTCGGTCACCCGGCCATGGTACGTGGCCCGGTCCCCCGCCCGCTTTTCTGCGACCAGTACCACAACCGGCTTGCCACCGGGGCCGTACTTCTGCGAAGAGAAAGACGATGAGCGGAACGGGGCGGGTGCGATGAGCAGGGCGGGACGGACGCTGGCGCAGCGGGCGGCGGGTGTGGTCAGCATGGTCGGGGCGATCGAGGAGTTGGACAAGGCGCGCCTGGCCTCGGGGGCGGACGAACGCTGGCCGGCGCTGGTGGCGGGGGTGCTGCTGCTGGCGGGTGGGCTGGTGTTCGTGTTGTGGCGGCGACTGACGCCCCCGGTGAAGCCGGTGCTGGCGGCAGCGGTCGCGGCGGCGGTGGCCGCCACAGCGGCCGGGACGCTGTACGCGTCGTCGTCGGTGTGCTGCATGTATTCGTACGGGGAGGGCCGCGGCTGGCCGTTCTTCTGGCTCGGCCGGGGCGCGTCGGCGGACGATCCGGAGACGGCGCGGCTGCTGGCGGAGGCGAACGGCTGGGCGTTGCTGCCGGACGGGCTGCTCGGCAACGTGGTCGTCGGGGCGTACGCCGGAATGATCGTGATGGTGGTGATCAGCGTGGCCCGGCGCTCGAAGAGCGGGCGAAAGGTGATTTCCGCCCCGGGCGTCACGGGCTGACGCGATACTCGGTCCATGATCGCGGAACGGGGCGCCGAGGTGCTCCGGGTGATGGCGGGCTGGTTCCTGCTCGGGATCGGGGTGCTGAACGTCGCGGTCGAGGTGGACGGCGGCCTGACCCCGGTGTACCTGCTGTTCCACGGGGTGCTGGCGGCGGCCGGGTCGGTCGCGTTGATGCGGCACCGGCTGCGTCCGAGCCGGGCCGCGGTCGTCGTCGCCGGTCTGCTGGCCGCGGCCGGGATGCTGGCCGGTGCGGTGCCGACGACGACGCGTTGCTGCCTGGACGCGGCTTTCCCGCAGCGGCGTGGTTTTCCGTTCCCGTTCCTGGGCACCGGTGACGGCGCCCGCCTCGACCTCGAGTACCTGTTCGCGGACCTGCTGTTCTGGGCCTGCCTGGCGGTGGTGCTGCTGATCGTGCTGGCCCGGGTCGAGGTGCTGCTGCCGGAGCGGCGTACGCCGGTGGCGGTCCCCGGGTATGTGCCGCGGCACGCCGAGGCGCGCCTCACCGCTGAGGAGCCGACGCCGGCCGCGCCCCGGCATCGCCGCGACGAGAATGTCGGTGGTCTTACGTAGTCTGGCCGGGTGACGGAGCCCGCGAAGACCGATAAGAGCAGCGCCGACGAGCCGTGGCCGGTCCGTGTGGTCAGTCAGAAGATCGGGGCCTGGATCGCGAAGCTCGGCTGGGTGTGGGTCGACGGGCAGGTGGCGCAGATCAGCCGCCGTCCCGGGTCGGGGGTGGTCTTCCTGACCCTGCGTGACCCGTCCGCCGACCTGAGCCTGACCGTGACCGCCCACCGGGATGTGCTCGACGCGGGCGCACCCGAGTTGTCGGAGGGTGCCCGGGTCACGCTGCACGCCAAACCCGAGTTCTATCCGGCCCGCGGCACGTTGAGCCTGCGGGCCGACGAGATCCGCCAGGTCGGTCTGGGTGAGTTGCTGGCCCGGCTGGAGAAGCTGAAACGGCTGCTCGGCGCGGAGGGCCTGTTCGCCCGGGAGCGCAAGCGGAGGCTGCCGTTCCTGCCGGGCCGGATCGGCCTGATCACCGGGCGGGCCAGCGCGGCCGAACGCGACGTGCTGATGAACGCCCGGCGGCGCTGGCCCGGGGTGGATTTCCGGGTGGTCAACGTGCCGGTGCAGGGTCCGACGGCGGTGCCGCAGATCCTCGACGCGCTGAAGGTGCTGGACGGCGACGACACCGTCGACGTGATCGTGATCGCGCGCGGCGGCGGCAGTGTGGAGGACCTGCTGCCGTTCTCCGACGAGGCGCTGTGCCGGGCGGTGTTCGCGGCGCGGACCCCGGTGGTCAGTGCGATCGGCCATGAGACCGACACGCCGCTGCTGGACTACGTCGCCGACCTGCGGGCGTCGACGCCGACGGACGCGGCCAAGCGGATCGTGCCGGACCTGGGTGAGGAGTCCCGGCTGATCGGTCACGCCCGGGACCGGCTGGACCGGGCCGTGCGGACCCGTGTCGACCGGGAACGGCAGCGGATCGAGGCGTGGCGGTCGCGGCCGGTGCTGGCCCGGCCGCACACCCTGATCGACCAGCGGGCGTCCGAGGTGACGGCGTTGCGGGACCGGGCCGGGCGCAGCCTGGAGCACCGGGTGCGCCGGGCCGACGACGACCTGCGGCACACCGTGGCCCGGCTGCGCGCGTTGTCGCCGGCGGCGACGCTGCAGCGGGGTTATGCGATCGTGCAGCGCCCCGACGGGCACGTGGTCCGCGCCGCGGACGAGGTGACCGGTGACGACGTGATCCGTGTGCGGCTGGCCGAGGGCGAGCTGCGAGCAACCGTGATGGAGAGCCGATGACCGACGAGAAACTCAGCTACGAGCAGGCCCGCACCGAGCTGGCCTCCGTGGTGGAACGCCTGGAGCAGGGCGGCGGCACCCTGGAGGAGTCGCTGGCGTTGTGGGAACGCGGCGAGAAACTGGCCGACGTCTGCCAGCGGTGGCTGGACGGCGCGCGGGAACGCATCGACGCCGCCCGGGCCGCCCGCGACGGCGACTAGCAGGGCGGGCCGGGCCAGGACGGGTCAGGGCAGGACGGGTCAGGGCAGGGCGGAGGCGAGTTCCTGCAGGCTCTCCGGCTGGTCCTCGGCCCCCAGGATGATCATCGTCCGGTCGGTCTCGGTGACGACCAGGGCGATCTCGCCGTCGCGTCCGCTGTACATCAGCCAGTTGCGCTGTTCGGCGCGGAAGTTGCCCAGCCGTTCACCGGAGTCGCCCAGCTGCGCGGGGACCAGGGCGGCCGCGTCGACCGTGCTCTCCAGCAGCTGGACCGCGTCGCCGCCCGGCGCGACGTAACCGACGCGCAGGGTGTCGCCGTCGTCCTCGCGGCGGAACGACGCCGACGCGACGATCCAGTCGTCGCCGAGGCCGGCCGGCCGGGCCACCGGGAACACCCGGGCGGCCTGGTCGAAGGCGGGCGTCGCATCCTTGGAGACCGGCTGGTCGCCGTCGAGCACCACCCGGTAGTAGCCCATGAACAGGGCGATCGGGACGAGCAGCACGGCCAGCGACAGCAGCATGTCGCGGGGCGCGCGGCCCTCCTTCTTCGCGAGGCGCGGGGAGGGGGCGGGCGCCGGTGACGGGGTCTCGGGGGCGGGTGACGGCGATGCTGGTTCCACGGACCCATTGTTAACCATGTCGCTGAACCGAGACGTCGGCCGCCCTCGGATGCCAGGATCGAGGGCACATCCAGCCCCGCAACGTCGCGAGGAGGCACCCGTGCCCGCCCGAGTCCCCCAGGATCTGGACCGCAACATCGCCCTCGACCTCGTCCGTGTCACGGAGGCCGCCGCCATGGCCGCCGGACGATGGGTGGGGCGCGGTGACAAGAACGGTGGTGACGGCGCCGCCGTCGACGCCATGCGCAAACTCATCAACTCGATCCAGATGCGTGGCGTCGTGGTGATCGGTGAGGGTGAGAAGGACGAAGCGCCGATGCTGTTCAACGGCGAGCGGGTCGGTGACGGCACCGGCCCGGAGGTGGACGTCGCGGTCGACCCGGTCGACGGCACCACCCTGATGAGCAAGGGCATGCCCGGTGCGGTCGCGGTTCTCGCGGTCGCCGAACGCGGCGCGATGTTCGACCCGAGCGCCGTCTTCTACATGGAGAAGATCGCCGTCGGGCCGGACTGCGCCGACGTGATCGACATCAATGCCGGTGCGACGGAGAACCTGCGGCGGATCGCGAGGGCGAAACGGTCGAGTGTGTCCGACGTGACGGTGTGCATCCTGGACCGGCCGCGGCACGCGAAGCTGGTCGAGGAGGTGCGTCAGGCCGGGGCGAACATCCGGTTCATCTCGGACGGTGACATCGCCGGGGCCATCTCGGCGGCGCGCGGCGAGTCGGACGTCGACGTGCTGATGGGCATCGGCGGCACCCCGGAGGGCATCACCGCGGCGTGTGCGATCAAATGCCTGGGCGGCATGATCCAGGCGAAGCTGTGGCCGCTCGACGACTCGGAGCGGGAGAAGGCCATAGCCGGCGGTCACGACCTGGACCGGGTGCTCACCACCGACGATCTGGTCACCGGAGACAACTGTTTCTTCGTGGCGACCGGTGTGACGTCCGGCGACCTGCTCAAGGGTGTGCGTTACCGGTCAGGGGGCGCGCACACGCAGTCGATCGTGATGCGGTCCAAGAGCGGCACGATCCGGGTGATCGACTCGTATCACCGGTTGGAGAAGCTGGCGCTGTATTCGGCTGTCGACTTCGACGGGCATCTGCCGACGGTTCCGCTGGGCGACGGCGACCCGGTGATCTGAGCAGAACCCACGATCTGAGCCAACCCCGTGGTGGGCCGGGCTTCGTGCCCGGCCCGCTCTCTTTCAAGACCTTGGGGGTACGCGCTGCCCCTGTTTCAATCCGCCAGGATCGACGGCCGGCCGCGCGCCCGATCCGCCGGACTCCCGTGGCAGAGACCGCAGGCCCGCGGCAGAGGCTGCAGGCCCGTGCCCGTGCCCGCGACCTTCAGAACGCGGCCGTGCACGAGGCCGTGGCCGTGTCAGCCCGTGGCCGTGGCCGTCAGCCCGTCGACGTCAGCCCGTGGCCGTGGCCGTCAGCCCGTGACAGATGTCGCCGAGAACGACCGTGCAGCCGTCAGAGGCGGCGGCGCCGGAACACGACGGCGGCGATGAACCCGCCGAGCAGGCCGAGCAGGTGCCCCTGCCAGGAGACCCGCGGGTCGGTCGGCAGGATGCCGTACAGCTGGTACCAGTACAGCAGGCCGATGAAGAGGAACACCGCGAAGTTCCACCAGCTGCGTTCGACGATGCCGCGCATCAGCAGCAGGCCCAGGTATCCGAAGATGACGCCGCTGGCGCCGACCGTCACCGTGTTCGGGTCACCGATGAACCACACGCCGATCCCGGACACCATCATGATCAGGAACGTGGACCAGATGAACCGGCGGGCGCCGCCGGCCATCGCGAACGTGCCGAGCAGGATCAGCGGGACCGCGTTGCCGTAGAGGTGGTCCCAGTCGGCGTGCAGGAACGGGCTGAACAGGATGCCGTCCAGGCCGTCGAGGCGGTGCGGGATGATGCCGCCGGCCACGTCCAGGGTGCCCGGCCCGAGGGCGACGTCGATCGCCTCGACCAGGAACAGGGCGGGGACGATCGCGCACATCGTGACGAAGGCCCGGCCCACGGAGGCGTAGAACGCCTCGGTGCCGAACCTGGCCGCTTCGTCGGAGCGTGTCGTGGCCCACTCATACCCCATGCATCGATGATTCCAGGGCTGCGGCGGACCGGCCACCCGAGTGGGGAGACGTTCAACTCAACCGCCGGGTCGCGGCCCGGATGTCTGACCGGAATGTCGAGATCTGCGTGTAGACGCCGAAATAGCCGTCGCGGGCGCAGCCGAGTCCCCAGCTGACGATGCCGACCTGTTCCCACCGGCCGGTGTCGGCCTTGACGACCATCGGGCCGCCGGAGTCTCCCTGGCAGGTGTCGACGCCGTGCCGGCCGGCGCAGATCGATTCGTCGCGGACCAGTTCGACGCCGGCCTTGCGGTAGGAGACCGCGCACGTCTCGTCCGGGATGATCGGCACCTCGGCGTAGTGCAGGCGGCGTTCCTGGCGCGGCGAGCCCTCCTTGGTCTGGCCCCAGCCCATCACGGTGAACGGTCCCTCGTCGGAGGGGCCGCCGCGGCCGATCTCCAGGGTGGGCAGGTCCAGCTCCCGTTCCAGTTTGATCACCGCCCAGTCGTCGCCGCGGGTCTCGGTGACGAAGTTCGGTGAGCGGTACACCTCGACCGAGCGGACCGTGATGGCCTGGCGGGATTTCAGGTCGGACACCCCGGCGGTCACGGTGATCTTGTCGTTGCGGCCGCTCGCGCCGACGCAGTGCCCGGCGGTGAGCACCACGCGAGGGGCGGTCAGTGCGCCGCCGCAGCCCATCGAGAGGCGCACGGCCCAGGGGAACAAGCCGGATTCGGCCACCTCGCCGCCGACGACGGCGCGGGCCGCCCGGTCGCCGGTGGACGCGTGCGCCGGGGTGCCGGCGCTGACGAGCGTCAGGAGCACGACCAGGACACCCGATGGGACAATTCGGACCATACGGACATTTGATCACAGTAGAACGGGGCTGCGCGGTGTGCCGCGCAGCCCCGTCACTACGAGATCGTCAGTACCAGCCCACGTTCTGCGAGTGGTTCCAGGCGCCGCACGGAGTGTCGTAACGACCCTCGATGTAGCCGAGACCCCACTTGATCTGGGTGGCCGGATTGGTCTTCCAGTCCGAACCCTCGGACGCCATCTTGCTGCCGGGCAGGGCCTGCGGAATGCCGTACGCCCCGGAGCTGCTGTTGGTGGCCTTGTAGTTCCAGCCACTCTCCTTCTTCCACAGCTTGTCCAGGCACGGGAACTGGTCGATCGAGAAGCCGGCGCTGACCATCAGGGCACAGCCGGTCTTACGACTGCCGCTGTACTCGTTGCAGGAGGACGGGATGTCCCCGGTGAACTCCACCGGGCCGCCGGACTCCTCGGCCTTCTTCTTCTCGGCGGCGGCCTTCGCGGCGGCAGCCTCCTCGATCGCCTTCTTCTCCAGCGTGCGGGCCTTCGACGCGGCGGTCTTGGCCTCCGACGCGGCCTTCTCGGCGGCGGCGTTCTCGGCCACCGTCCGGAACGAGCGGGCCGCGGCGTGTTCGGCCGCGCGATCCTTCAGCAGCCGCCACTCGTCGGCCTGAGCCTGCGAGACGAGCTGCGACTCCGCGCTCTGTTGCTGGACCTCGCGGTTCTGTCCGAGGTAGACGCCACCGGTGAGACCCAGAACCAGGAGACCGACGGAAGCCACACGGACTCCCACTCGGCCGACGAGCCGCTTCACGAAGATTCCCTTCGTCGGGGGCAATGACGCGGCGCGTCCCCACCGTCACGGGTGGAACGCGCCGCGAGCACCGCGACCATCCGGGCCGCCTCCTCGAACTCGCGAGGGGGTGGCCTCCAGTCGATCTCCGACGTCGCGGCCACGCGTTGGCACTCGCCGAACACCATGGCGCAACGTGATGCGGATGTGAAATGTCGAGACCTTCTTGTGATGTTAGTCACAAGAATTTCTACTACATTTCCCTACAAAACCCGACGGCGGGGTCGCTCAGAGGGGGATTTCCTCCAACAGGTCGGTGACCACCTCGGCAATGGGAGAACGCTCCGAACGGGTGAGGGTGACGTGCGCGAAGATCGGATGGCCCTTCAACGCCTCGATCACCGCGGTCACCCCGTCGTGCCGGCCGACCCGCAGGTTGTCCCGCTGCGCCACGTCGTGGGTCAGCACGACCCGGGAGTTCTGGCCGATGCGCGAGAGCACCGTGAGCAGCACGTTGCGCTCCAGCGACTGCGCCTCGTCGACGATGACGAACGCGTCGTGCAGGCTGCGGCCGCGGATGTGGGTCAGCGGCAGGACCTCGAGCATGCCGCGGGCCATCACCTCCTCGACCACGTTGGCGTGCGCCACCGCGCCGAGCGTGTCGAAGACCGCCTGCGCCCAGGGCGACATCTTCTCCGCCTCGCTGCCGGGCAGGTAGCCGAGCTCCTGGCCGCCGACCGCGTACAGCGGGCGGAACACGATCACCTTCTTGTGGCGGTTGCGTTCCATGGTCGCCTCCAGCCCGGCGCAGAGCGCCAGAGCCGACTTGCCGGTGCCGGCCCGGCCGCCCAGCGAGACGATCCCGACCGACTCGTCGAGCAGGATGTCCAGCGCCACCCGCTGCTCGGCCGAACGACCCCGCAGCCCGAAGGCGTCGCGGTCACCGCGTACCAGCTTGATGGTCTTGTCGGGGTTGACCCGGGCCAGGGCCGACCCGCGCGGTGAGTGGATCACCAAGCCGGTGTGGCAGGGCAGGATCTCGGCCTGCTCCGCCTCCAGCTCGTCGCCGGCGTAGAGGGAGGCCACCTGCTCCTCGGTCAGCTGCAGGTCGGCCATGCCGGTCCAGGTGGGATCGCTGGCCTGGCCGTGGCGGTACTCGTCGGCGGTCAGACCGACCGAGGCGGCCTTGACGCGCAGCGGCATGTCCTTGCTGACCAGTGTGACGTCGCGGCCCTCCGCGGCCAGCCCGAGCGCCACCGACAGGATGCGGGTGTCGTTCGAGTCGTTGCGGAAACCCTGCGGGAGCACGCTCTGATCGGCGTGGTTGAGCTCCACCCGCAGCGTGCCGCCCTCGTCGTTGCAGAGGACCGGCTGGTCGAGACGGCCGTGCTTGATCCGCAGCTCGTCCAGCACCCGCAGGGACTGCCGGGCGAACCAGCCCAGTTCGGGGTGGTGCCGTTTGCCCTCCAACTCGGAGATGACCACCAGCGGGACGACCACCTCGTGGTCGGTGAACCGGCGGAAGGCCGCCGGGTCGGACAGCAGGACTGAGGTGTCCAGGACGAAGACCCGTCCGGCAGGAGCGGGTTCGGCGTCGGCGTGCCGGTCCCGCGTCTTGCGACGGGTCGTCGTGGCACGGCTCTTGGTCACCTTGTCGGCCGGGTCGGTCTGAGGGGCGACACCGGCATCGGTACGGCGAGATGTCACAGGCCTGCTCCAGCGGGCGTGCAACCCCAGCCACCCGCGGTCCGCCACCTCCGGCCGCCGGGCTCTTGCACGGGGACGGGATGCGGGCCCCGTGGCGCAAAAACGCAGGTCCGGGCCGACCGGCTGGCTCGGGATGACCCCGTGCCATGACTCAAACGCTAGCGGTCAACAGCGTCCTGCGGTAGTGCGCAAAATCGGGCACCGCGGGGTGACGCTCGCCCCACGCGAAAATCACCCGGCATAAAAGACGACCATCCGCGGGTAGTCTGGCGGCGTGGCAGAGACTGCACGTCCGACCCGTCCGTTGACTCCCGGCGACGCCTGGGCGTTCACCGCCCGCCACGCCGCCGAGACCACCTTCTTCTTCGATTTCGACGGTGTGCTGTCGCCGGTGACCGACGACCCGGACGCGTCCCAGCCGGTGCCCGGTGCGGTCGACGTGCTGGAACGCCTCGGTGGGGTGGTGTCCCGTGTGGCCATCGTCTCCGCCCGGCCGGTCGACTTCCTGCGCTCGCGGTTCGGCGCCCTGGAACACGTCGACCTCTACGGGCTCTACGGCCTCGAGGTGTGGCACGACGGCCAGGTGGTCACCGAGCCGACCGCCCTGGAGTACGTCGAGACCATGCGTGAGCTGGCCGAACGCGCCCGCGTCGAGCTCGGTGAGCCGGTCCTGGTGGAATACAAGCGGATCGCCGTCGCCCTGCACTACCGCCTCGACCCGTCGCGTGCCGACGACGTCAAGCGGTGGGCCCACGACCAGGCCGAACGCCAGGAGCTGCGGATCCAGAACGGCCGGATGGTCGTCGAGTTGAAGCCGCCGGTCCAGCAGGACAAGGGCATGGTGATCGCCGAGGCGGTCCGCGGCACCCGCTGCGCGTGGTATTTCGGTGACGACATGTCCGACATCAAGGCGTTCACCGCGCTGCACGACCACGAGGCCGGTGACCCGTCGTTCCTCGGCATGGCGGTGGCCGTGGCCAACCCGGAGACCGGCGCCGAGGTGTCCCGGGCCGCGGACCTCACCCTGGACTCGCCGGAGACGGTGGCCGCGTTCCTGACCGAGGGCCTGGACCGCCTGCGGTGACCACCGCCGGCGACCCCGCCGGTGGCGCCTGAGCCCGCCCGCTCGCGCGGGGCGATCCGCTCAGGCGCCGAAACGGCGTTGCCGGTTGGCGTACGAGCGCAGGGCCCGCAGGAAGTCGATGCGACGGAAATCGGGCCAGTTCGCGTCGTGGAAGTAGAACTCCGAGTGCGCCGACTGCCAGAGCAGGAACCCGGAGAGCCGCTGCTCGCCGCTGGTCCGGATGACCAGGTCCGGGTCGGGCTGCCCGCGGGTGTAGAGGTGCTCGGCGATGTGCTCGACGTCGAGGATCTCGGCGAGTTCCTCGATGGTGCCGCCGGTCGCCGCGTGTTCGTAGAGCAGTGACCGGACCGCGTCGGTGATCTCCCGCCGCCCGCCGTACCCGACGGCCATGTTGACCTCGACACCGTCGCAGCGGTCCCGGGTCTTCTCCTGGGCCGCCTTGAGGGTCGCCGCGGTGCCGGCCGGCAGCACGTCGAGCGCACCCACCATGCGCAGCCGCCACGGGTTGCCGTCCTCGGCCAGCTCGGTGGCGAGATCCTCGATGATCTTCACCAGCGGGTCCAGCTCGGCGGCCGCCCGCCGCAGGTTGTCGGTGGCCAGCAGGTAGAGCGTCACGTGCTCGATGCCGGCCTGGTCACACCAGGTCAGCATCTCCTTGATCCGGGCGGCACCGACCCGGTGGCCGTCGTTGGGGTCGACGAAACCCATCTCGCGGGCCCAGCGCCGGTTGCCGTCGCACATGACCCCGACGTGCCGGGGCACGGGCTTGCCGGCCAGCTTTCCAGCCAGCCGCCGCTCATACAGGGAGTAGACCAGGGAACGCAGACTCATCACCGCAAAGGGTAGCCACCCCCGCCCAGCGCCCACGCGCGGACGGTCCGCCCTGAGACGATCCGCGCGACGACGCGCCCGATCGTGCCGGTGAGCGGCTCCACCGTCCGGACACCCGCCGGGACGGTGACCGGAATCGGCCGGTGTCCCGGGGTGTCCCGTCGCGGGCGCTGCGGGTCGCCCTCCACGAGCGGCGGACGGTCAGCGGCTGAGCCGGGCCCTCAACGCGTCCAGCTCCGCCCAGAGCACCGCCGGCAGTTTGTCGCCGAACTTCTCGAACCACTCGGTGACCTGTGGGATCTCGGCCAGCCACTCGGCGGTGTCGACCCGCAGCACGGCCTCGAGCGCCGCCGGGTCGAGGTCCAGCCCGGTCAGGTCCAGTGACTCCGGCGTGGGTACGTGCCCGATCGGCGTCTGCACCGCGGCGGCCGTGCCGTCCAGCCGTTCGGCGATCCACTTCAGCACCCGGCTGTTCTCGCCGAACCCCGGCCACAGGAAGGCGCCGTCGTCGTCGCGCCGGAACCAGTTGACGTAGAAGACCTTCGGCAGCAGCGCGGCGTCGCCGGACGCGCCCTTGGCCATGTCGATCCAGTGCTGGAAGTAGTCACCGGCGTGGTACCCGATGAACGGCAGCATCGCCATCGGGTCGCGCCGGACCACGCCGACCTTGCCGACCGCGGCCGCGGTGGTCTCGCTGGACAGCGTCGCACCCAGGTAGACGCCGTGCACCCAGTCCCGGGCCTCGGCCACCAGCGGCACCGTGGTCCGGCGGCGCCCGCCGAACAGGATCGCGTCGATCGGCACGCCCCGCGGGTCGTGGTACTCCCCGGCGAGGATCGGGCACTGCTCGATCGGGGTGCAGAACCTGCTGTTCGGGTGGCTGGACGGGCGGTCCGCGTCCGGCGTCCAGTCCTGGCCGGTCCAGTCGGTGAGGTGCGCGGGCGGCTCGCCCATGCCCTCCCACCAGATGTCGCCGTCGTCGGTCAGCGCCACGTTGGTGAAGACCGAGTTGCCGCGGGCCAGGGTGCGCATCGCGTTCGGGTTGGTGTGGAAGTCGGTGCCGGGCGCCACCCCGAACAGGCCGAACTCGGGGTTGGTCGCCCACAGCCGGCCGTCCGGGCCGAACCGCATCCAGGCGATGTCGTCGCCGATCGTCTCGACCGTCCACCCCGGGACCGTCGGCTCCAGCATCGCCAGGTTGGTCTTGCCGCACGCCGACGGGAACGCCCCCGCGATGTAGCGGACCCGGCCCGCGGGCGAGGTCAACTTCATGATCAGCATGTGTTCGGCGAGCCAGCCCTCGTCGCGGGCGGCCACGCTGGCGATCCGCAGCGCGAAGCACTTCTTGCCGAGCAACGAGTTGCCGCCGTACCCGGAGCCGTACGACCAGATCTCCCGGGTCTCCGGGAAGTGCGAGATGTACTTGGTCTCGTTGCACGGCCACGCGACGTCCTGCTGCCCCGGGTCCAGCGGCGCGCCGACCGAGTGCAGGGCGGGGACGAAGTCGGTGTCGTCGCCCATCGCCGCCAGGACGTCGGCGCCCATCCGGGTCATGATCCGCATGCTCGCGACCACATACGGGCTGTCGGTCAGCTCGACGCCGAACATCGGCTGCGGCGCGTCCAGCGGTCCCATGCAGAACGGGACGACGTACATCGTGCGGCCGCGCATGCTCCCCCGGTACAGCGCGGTCATCGTCTGCTTCATCGCGTCCGGGGCCGTCCAGTTGTTCGTCGGCCCGGCGTCGGCCTCGTCGACCGAGCAGATGAACGTCCGTTCCTCGACCCGCGCCACATCCGACGGGTCGGTCCGGGCCCAGAACGAGTTGGGCCTCTTCCGCGGGTCCAGGCGGACCAGTGATCCCGCCTCGACCAGTTCGTCGGTGATGCGGGTCCACTCGGCCGGTGAACCGTCGCACCAGACGATCCGGTCCGGTGTCGTCAGTGCGGCGACCTCGTCGATCCAGGCCAGCAGGCGCGGGTGCGAGGTTGGGGGCTGCGTCACGGTGAAGCTCCTTCGGTCGTCGCTGACCAATGACGAATCAACCGGCGTGATGCCGGTCACGTCTTGGGGAGTTCGGGCCAGCCTAAGCCCCCGAAGCATCGAGTTCATCGGTCGTTCTTGTGGACAACCACACAATCCATGGATGTCGTGCTCAAAAACGATCGATTCTTCGACACTCGGCGCAGTTGTGCGCAATCACTCCGCCGCGCCGGGCAGCCATGCCGACGCTCGCGACAACTTTCGCAAAACGGACTTAACGCCTTAGGCTTTCACCTAATCGGGCCTTCCTCGCAGTTCCGGCCACAGGAGGCGGAATGACGATCCCGGACAACGACGCGAACACGGACATCGACCTGCTCGCCGCCGTCCGGGCCGGCGACACCGCCGCCTTCGGCACGCTCTACGAACGCCACCGGGCGGCGGCACGGCAGTTCGCGTACGGGCTGACCCGGGACCCGTCCGACGTCGACGACCTGGTCGCCGAGACGTTCGCCAAGGTGTTCGCCACCCTGCGGGCCGGCCGCGGACCGCTGGTCGCGTTCCGCGCCTACCTGCACACGACCATGCGGCACGTCTGCTACCACCGGGCCCGCATCGACCGCCGCCTGGAGTTCACCGACGACCTGACCCGCTACGACGCCGGCGTCCCGTTCACCGACCCGGCCCTGGACCGCCTCGAACGCGCCTTCGCCGCGGCCGCCTTCCGGCAGCTCCCGCCCCGCTGGCGCGACGTGCTGTGGCAGACCGAGGTGGAGGGCAGCACCCCGGCCGAACTGGCACCCCGGATGGGCCTGACCCCGAACGCCGTCGCGGTCCTCGCGCACCGTGCCCGGGAAGGCCTGCGCAGCCTGTACCTGCAGCAGCACGTGGCCGCCGCGGAACGCCCGGAATGCCGGTGGGCCGGCGAACGGTTCAGCGGGCACATCCGCGGCCGGCTCGCCCCCCGCGACGCCCACCGGATGGGTGCCCACCTGGAGTGGTGCGCCGAATGCCGGGGCCGGCTGGCCGAGATCCGCGACGCCGACAACTTCCGGCACGGACCGTACCGGCAACGTCACCACGTGGATACGACTGGTTAAGACCCGGCAACGGGGACAGCCGACCGTGGTTACTCCCGGTACCCTCGGAACGTGCCCTCGAAGCCGCCGCAGCCGTCCGGACTGCGCTCCCGGATGCAGGCGCTGCTCCGCGAGGTGAGCAAGTTCGGCACGGTCGGCGGCGCCGCCTTCGCCCTCGACCTGGTGATCTTCAACGTGCTGCTCGGCACCGGCAGCGAGACCCTGCTCGCCAAGACCGTCGCCACCACGATCGCGACGACCTTCGCGTTCTTCGGCAACCGTTACTGGACGTGGCGCGACGGCCAGCACACCACCATGGCCCGGCAGTACACGACGTTCTTCGTGCTCAACGCCATCGGACTGGGCATCGCCCTCGGCTGCCTGGCGCTCAGCCACTACGGTCTCGGGCAGATCTGGCCGGTGCTGCAGAGCAAGGTCGCCGACAACATCGCCGGACAGTTCGTGGGAACCGCCATCGGCACCCTGTTCCGTTTCTGGTCCTATCGTCGTTTCGTCTTCCGGGTCACCGACGACCCGACCGGGAGTGTGACGACCCCGTCATCCGTCTCCCCGTGACCCGGCGTCATCGCCCCCGTCCCCGTAAGGTTGCTCAATGCCCTCAGCCCGTACGCTGTCGGATCGCCTCCGCCGCCTCGCCCCGGAAGCCATCGCCTTCGGCATCATCGGCGCCGGCAACACCCTGCTCTACATGGCGATCACGTACGTCCTGCTGCCGATCGGCGCGGTCAAGGCCAGTGTCGTCGGCACGGTCATCACCACGACGCTGGCATACGTCGCCAACCGCTACTGGACGTACCGGCACCACACCAAGACGGCACTGCGACGCGAATACACGCTGTTCTTCGGGTTCAACCTGATCGGCATGGTGATCCAGTCCGGTGCGATCGCCATCGGCAAGTACGGCTTCGGCCTCACCGAGGAGCACGACAAGATCGCCTTCCTCGGCGTGACACTGTTCGGCATCGTCATCGCCACCGTCTTCCGGTTCTGGGCGTACCGGACGTTCGTCTTCCTCAAGCCGCCGGTCGACGGCCACGAGACGGTCATCGCCGAACTGGACGCGACCGCCGGACTCGCCGAACTCAGTGCGGTGGACCGAGAGCTGGATCCTCGCTGAGCTCGTCCTCCTGCTCGTCCTCCGCCGGGCTGTGCTCGATCAGCTCATAGAGCAGCGACTGCACCTGCTGGGCATCGGGGACGCCGGCCAGCACCGCCTTCTGCTCACCGATCGAGTCGACGGTCAGGGTGCCGCTGCCCAGCATCCGGTCCAGCAGCGACTGGTGCAGCGCGTGGTCGTTCACCCGGTTCAGCGGCAGGTCACGCCGCTCCCGGGCGAGCACCCCGTCCTGCAGCAGGATCCGCTCGTCGGTGAACACGTAGTGGGTGCAACGCCAGGCCAGCAGCGGATGCAGGGCGTACCGGACGCCGTACCAGAGCATCACGGCGACGACCAGCAGCAGGCCGATCCGGCCGCCCTCGGTCGGCGGCAGCAGCACCAGCGCCATCACCGTGCCGGTCACCGTCAGGGCCAGCACCAGCAGCGGGGCCACCGACGCCCTCCAGTGCGGACGGAGGTGGAGGACCAGCTCCTCCTCGTCCGACAGCACATCGTCCGGGAACGCCACGTGGTCAGCGTACGTGCAGGACGTCACCGGCCGAGACTCGAAGATCGGCGGCGTCGCCCGTACGGATCACCAGCTGACCGTCACCGTCCACGGTGACCGCCTCACCGGTCGCCTCCCCGCCACCCGGCAGCAGCACCCGCACGGTGCGGCCGATCGTCGAACACCCCCGCCGGTACTCACCGAGCAGGCCGCACATCTCCGCGTCCCCACCGGCCTCCCGCCACCCGGAGTACCACCGGTCCAGGCCGCGCAGCAGCGCCCGGGCCAGCGGGTCCCGGTCGAACTCGGCCGCACCGGCCACCCGCAGCGACGTGGCCGGCAGACCGGTCGTCTCCGGAAGCTCCTCGGCGCGCGTGCCGACGTTGACGCCGATCCCGATCACCACGGCGTCGCCGGCCATCTCGGCGAGCAGGCCGGCACACTTGCCGTCACCGTCGCCGGACGGCACCAGCAGATCGTTCGGCCACTTCAGGGTCGCCTCCAGACCCGTCGTGCGGATCACCGCCTCCCGCAGTGCCACCCCGGCCAGCAACGGCAGCCAGCCGGACCGGGCCGCCGGCACCGGCGCCCAGTCCCGGGCCGGGTCGGCCGCGCCGGGCCGCAGCAGCACGCTCAGCGTGAGACCGGCCCGCGGCGGGGAGAACCACTGTCGGTCGCGGCGCCCCCGGCCGGCGACCTGGCTCTCGGCGATCAGCACCAGGCCCTCCGGCTCGCCCGTGGCCGCGGCCGCGGCCACGTCGGCGTTGGTGGAGCCGGTCTCCGGCAGCACCTCGACCCGCTTCCAGAGGGCGCCCGGCGTGACCAGTGCCCGGGACAGGGACCGGGCGGAGAGCGGCGGGCGGTCGAGATCGGAGTACGACTCGGAGTACGACGAGGCCATCCGGCAAGCCTAGGCTTCCGGCGATCTCGGCGGTGGCCTGGTCATGCTCCCCGGGAGTGCCGGCTCACGTAGGACGGGCCGTTGTCGGACTGGGCGAACGGCCGGGGCCGCGGGCGGCGCCTCGGCTGCTGCTCGTCGGCGACCCGGCGGTTACGGCGCGAGACACCACCCTGGGTCTCCCAGGAGCGGGGCGGACGGGCCCGCTCCGGCCGTTCCGGATCGGCGTACAGGTGATCCGGCACGGGGGTCCAGTAGTCGCCGGTGGGCGGCCGGTCGTCCGTCTCGACGACATCCGGTGGGGGATACGGCGCGTTGACCGGCTGCTCGGCCATCACCTCCTCGGAGATCTCCGGGAAGAGGTCGCCCAGCTGATCAGCGTCCCGCAGGGTCCAGGGTGTCTCGCTCTCCCACTGATCCGCTGCGATCGGTTGTCGCGCCGCGACCGGTTGTTCCGGGACGGCCGGTGGCGGCAAGGGCATCTGCCGCGCCTCGGGCGCCTCCGGCACTTCCGGTGGGAAGAACGGGCCCTCCTCGAAGAACGACGGCTCCGCCCCTGCGGCGGCCCGGCGCTTGGCCGCCCGCGCCGTGCGTTCGCCGCCACCGCCGAACAACACGGTGCGGAAACTGATCAGTGTGGCGAGTCCGCCCGCGATGAAGGCGAGCCCGGCCGCGGTCATCCAGTTCGTCACGGGGGATGTAACGAATGGGGCATTGGGTACGAAACGCACCCGTAACGACGCCCGGCACAGCGTCGCCGATATCGCTACGATCATCGCGAGTGCCCCGCCGCCGCCGACGCGTTGGAGACCACCGTGACCACGGAACCCGACATCCACAGCACCGCCGGCAAACTCGCCGACCACGCCCGCCGCACCGAGGAGGCCGTGCACGCGGGCTCCGCGCGCGCGATCGAGAAGCAGCACGCCCGCGGCAAGAGGACCGCCCGCGAACGGATCGAGCTGCTGCTCGACAAGGGATCGTTCGTGGAACTCGACGAACTCGCCCGGCACCGCTCCACCGCCTTCGGCATGGATCGCAACCGCCCCTACGGCGACGGCGTGGTCACCGGGCACGGCACCGTCGACGGCCGGCAGGTCTGCGTGTTCTCCCAGGACTTCACGGTGATGGGCGGATCCCTCGGCGAGGTGTTCGGCGAGAAGATCGTCAAGGTGCTCGACCTGGCCATGCGGATCGGCTGCCCGATCATCGGGATCAACGACTCCGGCGGCGCGCGCATCCAGGAGGGCGTGGTCGCGCTCGGCCTCTACGCCGACATCTTCTTCCGCAACGTCCGCGCCAGCGGCGTCATCCCGCAGATCTCACTGATCATGGGCCCGTGTGCGGGCGGCGCGGTCTACTCCCCCGCGATCACCGACTTCACGGTCATGGTCGACCAGACCTCGCACATGTTCATCACCGGCCCCGACGTGATCAAGACGGTGACCGGGGAGGAGGTCGGCTTCGAGGAGCTGGGCGGGGCGCGCACCCACAACACCCGCAGCGGCAACGCGCACTACCTGGCCAGCGACGAGGGCGACGCGATCGACTACGTCCGGGCGCTGCTGTCGTACCTGCCGAGCAACAACATCGACGAGCCGGTCACCTACGACGAGCCGGCCGACCTCGAGGCCGCCGACACCGACCTGGCCCTGGACACCCTGATCCCGGACTCGCCGAACCAGCCCTACGACATCAAGAAGGTCGTCGAGACGGTCGTCGACGAATTCCTCGAGGTGCAGCCGCTCTACGCACCGAACATCGTGGTCGGTTTCGGACGCGTCGAGGGCCGCCCGGTCGGTGTGGTGGCCAACCAGCCGATCAGCCTGGCCGGCACCCTCGACATCGCCGCCTCGGAGAAGGCCGCCCGGTTCGTCCGCACCTGCGACGCCTTCAACATCCCGGTGCTGACCTTCGTCGACGTACCCGGCTTCCTGCCCGGCACCGGCCAGGAGTGGGACGGCATCATCCGGCGCGGGGCCAAGCTCATCTACGCGTACGCGGAGGCCACCGTCCCGAAGGTGACCGTCATCACACGCAAGGCCTACGGCGGCGCCTACGACGTGATGGGCTCCAAGCACCTGGGCGCCGACGTCAACTTCGCCTGGCCGACCGCGCAGATCGCCGTGATGGGCGCCCAGGGCGCGGTCAACATCCTCTACCGGGGTGAGTTGTCCGCCGCGGAGGATCCGGCTCAGCGCCGGGCCGAGCTCATCGCGGAGTACGAGGACACGCTGGCGAACCCGTACATCGCGGCGGAACGGGGGTACGTCGACGCGGTCATCCGCCCGTCCCAGACCCGCGCGCAGGTGACCCGGGCGCTACGGATGCTCCGCGGCAAGCGGGAGACACTGCCGCCCAAGAAGCACGGCAACATCCCCCTCTGACCGCGGGTTTCAGACAGTCAGCGTGGGGAGCCACTGGCCGGCCAGCAGGAACGCGCCGGCGAGCAGGGCGACCAGGTTGACGACGAGGAAGAGACCGACCCAGAACAGCGCCGGCAGGTGGGTCAGCCGGGACAACTGGTCGGCGTCCGAGTCCCGCATCCGGCCGCGGGAGCGCAGCTGCTGCAGCTCGAAGACCGGCCGGATGCCGCCGAACAGCAGGAACCACACGCCGGCGTACGCGAACGCGGCCTGCACCTCGGGCTCGGCATACCAGGACACGACGAAGACGATCGCCCCGGTGATCAGCAACGAGATCACACCGAACAGGTTCCGGATGTTGATCAGCATGAGGAGCAGCAACACCACCGCCAGCCAGAGCAGCAACGTGATCCGGTTGCCGCCGAGCAGCCACGCGCCGAGAACACCGACCAGCGACGGTGCGATGTAACCGCCGAGCAGGGTCAGGATCATGCCGGGCCCGGTCGGACGGCCGGCCGACAGCGTCAGCCCGGACGTGTCGAACTCCAGGCGGATGCCGCGCAGCTTGCGCCCGGTCACCAGGGCGAACAGCGCATGCCCGCCCTCGTGCGCGATGGTCACCGCATTACGGGCCACCCGCCACACCGGGCGGATCGCCACCGCCAGGAATCCGGCGACCGCGGTGATCAACACCAGCAGGCCGGGCGGATCCGGCTGCGCGCCGAGCAGTTGGTCCCACAGGTCAGTCACACCGTCGATCGACACGCCGGGGACTGTAGCCGATTCCGCTATGCGCGGCGGCGCACGGCCACCTCGACAGGCTCGGCCTCCCGCCGTCCGAGTGCCCGGCCGGCCACCACCGCACCGGCGGCGATCACCGCCACGGCGAGGACGAAGAAGAGCGCGAGGAGCAGCCCGGTGGACGCGACGATGATGATCACGTCGGCCACCGCCACCAGCATCCACAGCGCGATCGTGGGCTTACTGCCATATCGTCGGCAGCTCATGTCACACCTCCCATCCGTGGTGCTGGATAACTACCCAACCACCCGGATCCCACGCATGGGAGGTCTGATCAGTTTGCCGTGAAACCGGCGAAAACCGCTTCGATGTCGGACTTTGCCTTGTCCCAGTCCTCCGGCGTCGTGTACCAGGACAGGTTGTACGTCGTCCCGCCGATCGCGAAGACCCGCTTCACCACGCGCTGCCGGTTGCCCGACGAGGTGGTGTAGTAGAACTCCCAGTCCGCGGCCTCGCCCTTGTAGGCGACCTCGCTGATACCGATCTCCTCGTACTGCGGGTACCGGCCGGTGTCCTGCGAGCGCCAGTAGTTCACCGGGTCGCCCGGCTCGCCGTCCACCTTGTTGATGATCAGCAGCCGGTTCTTCCACCGCAGCTGGGTGCCGTTGCCGCCACCACCGCCGCTGACACTCGACGGCACCGGAAGCTTGAACCCACTGCCGCTGTACGTCTTCCAGTTCGCCGGGATCGTCGCGGCCGCCGACGTGGTGGCCGACGGGCTGGGCGCCGCACTGGTCGCCCCGCCCTGACCGGTGGTGGCCGCCGGGTCCACACCCTGCGACGAGCTGATCCCGTTCTGGTCGAGGCCGGTCGGCTCGTCGTCGGAACCGCCGAACGCCTGCACCACGATGATGCCGATCAACAGGACGAAGGTGAGCAGGATGGCCAGCCCGATGATCGCCTGCTGACGGGTGAGCGTGGTGCCCAGGATCGTGATCCCACCGGGCCTGCGCTGCTCGGAACGAACCTCGGCCGGATTCCAGGCCCGACGCGGCGGCCGGGAGGAGTAGTTCGGCACCGACCGGTAGTCGACCATCTGGGTCGCTCCGGCGGCCGGCGGCGACTGCGGCACCACGGTGGTGAAGTCCACCATCGAGGTCTTGTCGCTGTCGACCGACGGAACCGGCGCCTGATAGACGGGCGACGGCGACACCGGAGCCTGGTAGGTCGCGGCCGGCGAGACCGGGGCCTGATACGTCGGCGCGGGAGACACGGGAGCCTGATACGTCGGCGCCGGAGACACGGGAGCCTGATAGGCCGGTGCCGGCGAGACCGCGGCCGGGGAGACCGGGGCGGGAGACACCGGAGCGGGATCGGCGACCGGGCGGGCAGCCGGGACGGAGATCGCGGCAGGCTGCTCCGGAGTCGCTTCCGGGACGTCCTTCGCCGCCGGGGAAGCCGCGACGGCCTCCTCGGCAGGCGGGGCAGAGCCCTCGACGACGGCCGGGGAGGCAGTCGTGTCCGGCTCGGCCGCCTGCACCGCAGGCTCCGTCTCAGCAGCCGTGGCCGCGCCGTCAGTCTCGGACGCTGCGTCCGCCTCGACCGGTGCGCCGGTTGCGGCCGTGGCGCCGGCGGTGGCCGTGGCGCCAGTGGTGGCCGTCGCGCCGGCGGCCTCGGCAGGCGTTTCGGTCGTGGCTGCCGGTGCCTCGTCAGCGGATCCGGTGGCGTCAGCCGACGGGTCCGAGGACTCCGCATCAACCGCCGGACCGGTCGCATCATCGACCGCCACAGCATCGGCCGGCGCGGCAGTGGCCAGCGCGGCAGTGGCCGGTACTGCGCCGGTCGGTGCTGCGCCGGTCGGTGCTGCACCGGCCTCCGGTTCGGCGGCCGACGTCTCCACCGCGGACTTCTCCGTGGCGGAATCGGCGGCGGCAGCCTCGGTGTCAGCAGTAGCACCCGCGTCCTCGCCGGGCGCCGGGACCGGCGTGGTGGCCGGAGCCTGGGCAGCGCCGGACTGGGCAGCGCCGGACTGGGCAGCGCCGGACTGAACAGCATCAACCTGAGCAGCGCCGGACTGAGCAGCGTCAGCCCGGGCAGCGTCATCCTGGGCCGCGCCGGCCTGAGCAGCGTCGGACTGGGCGGCGTCGGCCGGCATGGCGGTGGTCGCCTGCTCGGCCTCGTCCGCGGCGGGCTGCTGGCCGCGCGGGGTCACCACGGGATAGCCCGAGGTGGCCTGGGCCAGGGACTGCTCGTGCTCGGGGGCCGCCTGCTTGCGCCGGTGCGCCACCACGTCGGCGGCGGTGAAACCGGTCCGCAGGGCGTTCGTCGGGGCGTTGCCGGCCGCCATCGACTGCGCGGGCGGGTTCTGCGACGGCGACGACTGCGGGTTCACCGGTGTGGTCGCCGGAGCCTGCCGGTTCGGAGCACCCATCGGCGTGGTCGGCGGCGCCTGCAGACCCGCGGCGCCCATCGGTGTGGTCGGCGGGGCCTGGCCGGGAACACCCATCGGCGTCGTGGGCGGCACCTGATGACCCGGGACACCCATCGGCGTCGTCGGCGGCATCTGGTGGCCCGGGGCACCCATCGGCGCGGTCGGCGGCGTCTGACGTCCCTGGTCCTTGACCTGGGGCGTGTCGAAGCGGGTGGCGTCGAGCGGTTTCGCCGGTGGGCGTGCGCCGGGTGGCGGCACCGGCGTGCGGCCGACGGTCGCCTTGCCGGGCGTGAACGACGGCGGCGGGCCCGCGGGCATCGGCGGCGTGGGACGACCCTGCTGCGGGTCACCCGGACGGCCACCGACCGCGGACCGGCCCTGCTGCGAATCCTGCGGACGGCCACCGATGGTGGACCGGCCCTGCTGCGGGTCGGGACGACCGCTCGCGGCGGCCGGACGGCCCTGCTGCGGGTCGCCGGGGCGTCCACCGGTCACCGGCGGGCGCGGACCCGGCACCACCGGCGCGGAGCCGGTGGCGGTCCCCCAGCCGCTGCCCGGGAGCACCGGGGGCCCGCCCGGGCCGCTCGGCAGCGACGGGCGTTCCCGGCCGACGCCGGGCCGGCGCATGGTCGGGCTCATCGGGAACGAGATCTTGGAGCGGCGGCCGGCGGCGCGCGCCAGCAGACGCTCGGCCTCCTCGGCGTCCATCCGCTGGGCGGGATCCTTGCGCAGCAGACCGTTGAGTACGGGCTTGAGCGGCCCCGCGTTCCGCGACACCGGGACGTTCTCGGTCGCGAGGGCGGCGAGGGTCGCGATCGCCGACGGACGGGCGAACGGCGACTGCCCCTCGACCGCGGCGAACAGGGTGGCGCCGAGCGACCACAGGTCGGCGGCCGGCCCGGCGGTGCCGTCCCGGGCGCGTTCCGGCGCGATGTAGGCCGGGGAGCCGAGCACCAGGCCGGTCCGGGTCACGTTGGGGTCGCCGGGCACGGTGGCGAGACCGAAATCGGTCAGCACGGTGCGACCGTCGGTGGCGATCAGCACGTTGCCCGGTTTGACGTCGCGGTGCACCACGCCGGCACGGTGGGCGGCGCGCAACGCGTTCAGCACGCCGAGACCGATCTCGGCGGCACGCAACGCGTTGAACGGCCCGTCGGCGGCCAGGGTGTCCTGCAGCGAGCGGTTGGGCACGTACTCCATGACGATCCACGGGTCGGCGTCCGTGCGCAGCACGTCGAAGACGCGGACCACGTTGATGTTGTTGAGCCGGGCGATGGCACGTGCCTCGCGCAGCGAGCGCTCGCGCATCTCCTGCCGCTCCGCCGGGGTGAGCCCGGGGGGCGGCACGAGTTCCTTGATCGCGACGTCACGGTGCAGCACGACATCGGTCGCTCGCCAGACACGCCCCATCCCGCCCTGACCGAGCGGCGCGACGAGCCGGTACCGATCAGCGACAACGGTGGGGAGAGAAGAAGACATCACGCAGAAAATACCTGGTTCTGTCGAGCGGCCGCGAATTGATCAGCCGAGTGTGGGACACGTGTCACCGGATCTCCGGGCACCCGTCGTACGCTCGGCCGATGAATGAGGAACCGCTGGTCAGCGTCGTACGGGGAAGCCTAGACGATCATGAGCTGGCCGCGTTGGTCGCCATCCTGGCATCGCGATCCACTTCGGTCAATTCCGGAACTTCGCAGGTCCCGGCCCCGGACTGGATCCGATCAGCCCGTCCGGGAGCCGCGCCGCGCACGTGGCGAGCCGCCGGCCGGCCTGTCCACAGGGGCCGATGACACGCGGTGTGACCGGATAATCTCGCGGAGTTCATCCCGACCGTGTTCGAGGAGTTCCGGATGATCCCCACAGAAGATCGCGACCCTGACCGGCTGCGCGATTACGGTCACATGGCATTCGCCGCCGTCGAGGCTGACCCGCACGCGATGACGGAATACGCGGCCCGGTGGAAAGCGGACGCCGACCACGATTACGCACCGCATGCGGCCGGTGTCGTCAGCGCAATGATCGAGACACTGGGGACGGAATCGCCATTTTCCGAACTCGAACAATTCCTGAAAGCACACGGACGGGCACAGGAAGTGACCCTGCGGAACATTCAGGGGTACGCCGCCGGCACGCACGCCCTCGCCACGGCCGCCGCTGAGATCGCCGCCCGCTTCCGGGAGTCCGACGAGGCCGCCCGGTCCCGGATCGGCGCCGCCGGCTCCGAACTCGGCACCGCGGGGCCCGGTTCACGGCGGGGCGGCGCCGATCCGGCCACGGGGTCCTGATGCTCGACGTCCCGGCCGGCACCGACTGGTCCACCCGGAACGTGGATCAGATGTGGGCGATGCTGGAGCGCCACGACGGTTCCGGCCACCGCCGCGTCCTGGTCGGCTGGCGCCGGTCGGCCGAGCTGGCCCAGCAGCACCTGGCCGGGGCTCTGCGGTACCGGGAGGCGCTGGTCGCCGTGTGGCCGCCGCGGGGCAACCGGGCGGCGGCCGCCTACCTCGAACGGCTGGACGCGCTGATCGCCAGCCTGCGCGAGACGTCCGAGGCCGCGCTGACCGGTCACCGGCTGCTAGGGGCGGTCACGGTCGCCCTGGAGTCGGTCCGGCGGGAACTGGCCGGGATCCACCGGGAACACACCGCCAACCGGGTCGCCCTGGCCGCGTTCGAGGAGGCGAAGCAGCTGGCCATGTCCGGTCCGGGCAAGGCGCTCGGCCCGCCGCCACGGTCGCCGGTGGAGCCGGGACGGCAGGCGGAGCTGACCCGCCGGGCCCGGGTGCTGATGTCCGGTCTGTGCCGGGAGCTGGCCGAGGCCCAGGCCGCCCTGGTCACCCCCGGCGGCTACCGGGCCGGCGGGCCGACGGCCGCACCGGCTCCGGCGGCCGGTCCCGGGCCGGCCGTTACGCCGGGCACCCGCACCGCGATCGGTGACGACGGGAGCCGGCCGGCGGCCGCCACAACACCGAACGGCGAATCCCGGGCGCCGGATCCACGATTGATTCCGGCGGCTGGCATCGCGGCGGCGGCCATTTCCGCGGCGGTCTTTCCCGCAACGGCGGGAATGACGGCCGACAATGCGGTTTCCCGCGGGGACACGGCGGGGAGAAGGACCGTCCGCCGGACTTTCCCCGTGAACGGCATCATCGGCTCGGGGCCGGCGCAGGCCGGTTCGAGGACACGATCCGGGCCGGCCGGATCGCAGCCGGTGGCCGCGCAGGCGGGGACGGAACCGCATGCCGGATCAGGAGCACAGGCCGGGCAGCCCGGACCCGGACCAGCAGCACAGTCCGCGCCGGCCGGGCCGGAGTCACGGTTCGGGAGGATCGCCGCGGAACCGCTGCCCCCGCACCGTGTGGTCCCGGCCGGCGGCGTCATCGGCGCCACACCGACCGCCCGCCCGGCCGTCCCGCGGGTGATGTCCGCGGGTGATCGGACGGGGAACCGCCCGGCACCCCGGCCGGCCCGGCGGGGCCCGGTCATCACCGCCGACCGCGATCACCCGATCGATCCGGGACCGGTCATCGGCGCCGAAAAGCCGTGATCGCGATCCCGGCCGGAAAAGCCGAACCCGTCGCCTTAATTGGCATCATCTGAACAGGACGAACAGCGACGAAACTGCTCACGGCGTACCCCGGAAGGGTCTGACGAAAGCGGGCCGGGCGATCCAAGATCGCCCGGCCCGTTGACCGCCTTTGATCAGGCCGATCAGAGATCGGCCCGGCCGGGAGGACCGGCCGTGGTGCTCAGTGGCCGCGCACCACGTCGCGAACCTCCGCGAAGTGGCAGGCGCTCGGGTGTGCGGACCGATCGCGGATCTGCAGGAACGGGTCCTGCTGCGAGCAGATGTCCTGCGCCTTCCAGCACCGGGTCCGGAACCGGCAACCCGACGGCGGGTTGGCCGGCGACGGCACGTCGCCCTCGAGCACGATCTGGTCGCGGTGGCCGCGCAGACGCGGGTCCGGAACCGGCACCGCGGAGAGCAGCGCCTGGGTGTACGGGTGCGTCGGCTGCTCGTAGATCTGCTGGTCGTGCCCCTCCTCGACGACCCGGCCGAGGTACATCACGGCGACCCGGTCGGAGATGTGCCTGACCACCGAGAGGTCGTGCGCAATGAAGATGTACGACAGACCCAGCTCGTTCTGCAGACGCTCCAGCAGGTTGATCACCTGGGCCTGGATCGACACGTCGAGCGCGGAGACCGGCTCGTCGCAGACGATGATCTCAGGCTTGAGGGCCAGGGCACGGGCGATGCCGATGCGCTGACGCTGACCGCCGGAGAACTGGTGCGGGTACCGGTTGATGTGGTCGGGGTTGAGGCCGACCGTGTCGAGCAGGTCCTGCACCGCCGCCTGCCGTCCCCGCTTCGGGACGACCTCGGGGTGGATCTCGAAGGGCTCCCCGATGATGTCGCCGACCGTCATACGCGGGTTCAGCGACGTGTACGGGTCCTGCAGCACCATCTGGATGTTGCGGCGGGCGCGGCGCAGCGCGTTGCCCTTGAGCTTCACCATGTCCTGGCCGCGCACCATGATCGAGCCGGAGGTCGGCTTCTCCAGGCCGACCAGCAGCTTGGCCAGGGTGGACTTGCCACAGCCGGACTCGCCGACCACGCCGAGGGTCTCACCACGGCGCAGCTGGATGTCGACACCGTCGACTGCCCGGACCGCGCCGACCTTGGTCTGGAAGACGATGCCCTGGGTGATCGGGAAGTGCTTGACGAGACTCTTGGTCTCGAGAACGACGTCACTCACCGAGGACCTCCCGGAAGAAGTGGCAGCGGGCGGTACGTTGCGGCGCGACGGCGTAGGCCGGCGGCGCCGGGTCCTGGCGGCACGGGTCCTTCGCGAACCGGCAGCGCGGGTTGAACGCGCACCCCTGCGGGATGGACGTCAGCGCCGGCGGCAGGCCCTGGATGACGTTGAGCTGCTGACCCTTCATGTCGAGGCGAGGGATCGACTCGAGCAGGGCCCGGGTGTACGGGTGGGCCGGCCGGGAGTAGATGTCGTAGACGCCCGCCTCCTCGACGACCTTGCCCGCGTACATCACGGAGATCCGGTCGGCGACGTCCGCGACCACGCCCATGTCGTGCGTGATCAGGATGAGGCCCATGTTGCGCTGCTTCTGCAGGTCCGCGAGCAGACCCATGATCTGCGCCTGAACCGTCACGTCGAGAGCCGTGGTGGGCTCGTCGGCGATCAGCACCTCGGGGTCGAGGGCCAGCGCCATGGCGATCATGACGCGCTGCCGCATGCCGCCGGAGAACTGGTGGGGGTAGTCGTCGACCCGGGTCTTCGCGGCCGGGATCTTGACCTGGTCCAGCAGTTCGATGGCGCGCTTCTTGGCGTCCTTCCGGGACATTCCCCGGTGGATACGGAACAATTCGGCCAGCTGGAACCCGACGGTGTAAACCGGGTTGAGAGCCGAGAGCGCATCCTGGAAGATCATGGCGATCTGGTTGGCGCGCACCTTGCGGCGCTGCTCCTCCGCGACGCCGAGCAGATCGACACCGCGGTACTTGATCTGACCCTTCGTGATGAACCCGGGAGGACTGTCCAGGATGCCCATGATCGCCTGGGCGGTCACCGACTTGCCACAGCCGGACTCGCCCAGGATCGCCAGGGTCTCGCCGGCCGCGAGGCGGAAGTTCGCGCCGTTGACGGCCTTGGCCACGCCGTACTGGGTGCGGAACTCGACGTGCAGATCGTTCACCTCGAGCAGAGGTGCACGCGGATCGGCGCCGGGAAGGACGTCGATGTGCGCTTTGGTAACAGTCACAGGGTCACCGCAACTTCGGGTCGAAGGCGTCGCGGATGGCGTCGCCCAGCATGATGAAGGCCAGCACCGTGGCAGCGAGGAAGAGCGACGGGTAGACCAGCGGGCCCGGCGCGACACGCGCGTACCGGGAGGCCTCCGAGATGGAGATGCCCCAGCTGATCGCGTCGCCCTTGAGCCCGACGCCGAGGAACGACAGCGTCGCCTCACTGGCGATGTTGGTGCCCAGCAGGATCGTCAGGATGACGATGAAGGACGCGATCGAGTTCGGCAGGATGTGCCGGAGCATCAGTCGCGCCGGGGTCGCGCCGAGCATCCGGCCGGCCGCCACATAATCCTGGTTCTTCGACGAGATGACCGCGGATCGCATGACCCGGGCCGCGGAGGTCCAGGTCAGCAGGCCGAGCGTCATCGTCACCGCGAGAACGCCGTCGGAGTTCGGGTCCGCCGCGAGGCGGGACGAGAGCACGATGGCGCCGAGCAGGAACGGGATGCCCAGCATGATGTCGATGCCGCGGGACAGCACGGCGTCGAGCCAGCCGCCGTAGTACCCGGCCGCGAGACCGAACACCAGGCCGATCACGCCGGACAGCAGCGTGGACAGCGCACCGACGATGATCGAGTTCTGGGCGCCGTAGATCGTCTTGGCGTAGACGTCACAACCCTGGAAGTCGTACCCGAAGTACGCCGAACCGCTCGGGCCCTTGTGCTGGTTGGCCAGCGTGCAGGCACGAGGGTCGATTGAGGTGAACAGCGTCGGCCATGCGGCCATCAGCAGGATCACGGCCACCAGGACGATCGAGATCCAGAACACCGGGCGCTTGCGGAGGTCGTTCCACGCGTCGCCGGCGAGGCTGCGCGGCTTGTCCGTCTTGACCGGCCCGGTCGGCGCGGGGACGCCCGCCCCGGGCGCTTCGACGGCGGTGATGGAGGTGGGGTCACTCATAACGGATCCTGGGGTCGAGGGCGGCGTAGAGCAGGTCGACGACGAGGTTCACGACCAAGAAGATGATCACCAGAATGCTGACGAATCCCACCACCAGGGGTCCGTCCTCGGTGCTGATCGCGCGGGCGATGTTGAAGCCGACGCCGGGGATGTTGAAGATCTTCTCGGTCACGATGGCGCCGGACATCAGGCCGCCCAGGTCCACGCCGATCAGCGTGACGACCGGGATCAGCGAGTTGCGCAGCACGTGCACCCAGATGACCCGCCGGCCGGTGAGGCCCTTGGCCCGGGCGGTCCGCACGTAGTCGGCTCGCAGGTTCTCCACCACCGAGGTCCGGGTGACCCGCAACTCGGTGGCGATGGCCAGCGTGGCGAGCACCAGGGCCGGAAGGAACAGCGCATAGAGGCTCGCGTCCCGCGTCGCGGTCGGCGGGAACCACCCCAGCTGGATGCCGAAGAGCAGCTGAGCCATCGGCGCCAGGACGACGATCGGCATCGCGAGCAGGACCAGGGTCAGGAACAGCGTGATGTTGTCGAAGGCCCCGCCGCGACGGATCGCGGAGTAGACGCCCGCGGTCACGGAGATCACCACGGCCAGGACGATGGCGATCAGGGCGAGCCGCATGGTGACCGGCCATGCGTTGACCAGCATGTCCCCGATCTTCTGACCGGTCAGCGACGTGCCGAGGTCTCCGGTGAGCAGGCCCTTCATGTAGTACCAGTACTGGGTGAGGAATGGCTCATCCAGGTGGTAACGCTCGGTCAGCGCCAGGCGCTGACTCTCAGTGATGGGTCGTTCGCCCGCCAAGGCCTGGAGGGGGTCGTCCTGGTTGGCGAACGTCAGCGCGAAGACCACAAATGTCGCCCCGAAGAAAGTCAGGACCATCTGCAGTAAGCGCCGCACGATGTAGCGGAACATACGGGTTTAGCCTCTTCCGCGGAAGAGCGCCGGCCTCGTGAGCACGGCGACGAGAGGTAGGGGGTCTAACACAGTAGTGGCGCCACGGTATCTTACGCTCCGTGACGCCACCACCGTTCGAGCGGTTAAATCAGCTGACTACTTCGATCGCGTAGATGTCGACCTTCTGGAACAGGTCGACGGTCACGTTGGTGACCTTCTCGGAGAAACCGAAGACGTTCTGGCCGACACGCAGCGGGATGACCGGCATGTCCTTGGCGAGGATGTCCTCGGCGGCCTGCCACTTGGCGATGGCCTCCTCCGGCGTCGCCGCCTCGGAACCTTCCTTGACCAGCGCGTCGAACGCGGTGTTGCTGTAGCCGTAGTAGTTCGAGGAACCACCGGTGCCGTACAGCGGGCCGAGGTAGTTCTCCATCAGCGGGTAGTCCATGATCCAGCCGAGGCGGATCAGACCCACGTTCTCCTTCTTCTCAACCTTGGTGAGCAGGTCAGCGAACTTCTGCTCGCCCTGGCCGGTGCAGTTCACACCGAGCGAGGCCTTGATCTGGTTACACGTGGCGTCGACCCAGGCCTTGTGGCCACCGTCGACGTTGTACGTGATCTTGATCTCGGCCGGGCCCTTGGCTGCGGTGTACAGCTTCTTGGCCTCGGTCGGGTTGTACTCGCAGTTCGCGCCACAGGTGTTCTCGCGGTAACCGGCGACGACCGGGGACACGAAGGAGGTGGCGGGCGTCTGGGAGCCCAGGAAGATCTGGTCCGTGATCTCCTGGCGGTTGATCGCCATCGAGATCGCCTTACGGACGTCGACGTTCTGGTATTCCTTCAGGAACGTCGGGAAGCCCACGAACTGGAAGACCGAGTTCGGGCTCTTCTGGAACCGGTCACCCAGGTCGGCCGAGGCCGAGGCCAGCGACTCGATCGGGATGGTGGTCTGCACGTCCAGGTTGCCCGCGACGAGGTCGGCGTACTGCGCCTGGTCGTCCTGGTAGATCTTCCAGGTGATGCCGTCGACCTTCGGGATCTGACCCTTGAAGTCGGTGACCTTCTCCACGACGATCTGCGCGTCGTGCTCCCACTTGCCCTTCAGCTTGAAGGGGCCGTTGCCGATGATGGAGTCCTCGAAGCCGTCGGCGATGACGCCGTCCGACGAGAAGGCAGCCTTCGGCAGCGGGTAGAAGACGGTGTAGCCCAGGAGCGACTTGAAGCTCGCGAACGGGGCGGACAGCGACACGGTGAAGGTGGTGTCGTCGACCTTCTTCAGACCGGTCAGCTTCTTGGCCTTGGGCTCGGGGGCCTTCTGCGGGCCCTCCTCGCCGTCCGGGTCCTCGGACTGCAGGTCGTCGAAGCCGGCGATACGCGTGAAGAAGTACGAACCACCCTGGCCGTTGGGGCCGTAGGCGGCGTAGTTCCAAGCGTCGATGTAGTTGTCAGCGATGACCGGCTCGCCGTTGTGGAACGTGAAGCCGCTCTTCAGCTTGACGGTCCACACCTTGTTGGTGGCGTCAGCGGTGATCGACTCGGCGGCAACCTCAGTCGGGTTGTTCTTGTCGTCGAAGTCCACCAGCGGGTAGAACAGCGACGACAGAACCTCGGCACCGTTCGACTCCGTCGTGTTCGACGGGATCAGGTGCTGCGGTTCGCCGATACCGATGATGGCTGTATTCGAAGAAGCGGCCGAGTCGTCGGACCCGCCGCTTCCGCAACCGGCGGCCAACAAGGCGATGGCGGTCGCACCGACCGCCATCTTCCATGGGCTTTTCCCAGGCATGGGAGTGCCTCCTTCAGGGGCGCTCACGAGGGGTTGTGTGAGTAGCTGCCACTGTGACACAGAGGCACGGAAACCAAAGAGCGCCGTTATCAAGCCGATATTAGCCGTTTACGTCCGTACGCAAGCCGGAAGATCGTCCATCGGTCAGATCCGACCCCTCTGAGCTGCGGGTACTCCCCTGGGTGTCCATTCGGGTACAGTACGCCGCCGAAACGATCGAAACTGGTGAACGTTTGGTTGACCTTCAGACCAGACGCCGGTCAGCGGCCCATCGTGACAGCTCGTAACGGTTACTCATCTGCAGCTTCCGCAATACGTTGGAAACGTGCGTCTCCACCGTCTTGATCGAGATGAACAGCTCCTTGGCGATCTCCTTGTACGCATAACCCCTGGCCAGGAGCCTCAGGACCTCGCGCTCCCGATTGGTCAACTGGTCCAGTTCGGGGTCGGCCACCGGCACGTCCGGCCGGGAGGCGAACGCGTCCAGCACGAACCCGGCCAGCCGGGGGCTGAACACCGCGTCGCCGTCCGCCACCCGGCGTACCGCGGCGGCCAGCTCGTCCGGCGAGATGGTCTTCGTCACGTACCCCCGGGCACCGGCCCGGATCAGGCCGATCACGTCCTCCGCCGCGTCCGACACCGACAGGGCCAGGAACCGCACCTGGGGATGGGTGCGCCGGACCTGCTCCAGCACCGCGCGGCCACCACCGTCCGGCATGTGCACGTCCAGCAGGACCACATCCGGCTGGATGGTCGCGATCCGGCTGACCGCCTCGGCCACCGTGCTCGCCTCGCCCACCACGTCGACATGCGCCCCCAGCTCCGCGCGCACCCCGGCACGGAACATGGCGTGGTCGTCGACCAGGAAGACACTCAGCCGGCGGGCCGCGGGCTCGATCATGGGCTCGGTCATCGTGCTGACTCCTTACCGGCGGTCACGCTCTCCCGCGAAACGGGGAGCATGAGCCGCACCTCCGTTCCGTCGCCCGGCGCACTGCGGATCTCCGCCCGGCCGCCGTGGCGTTGCATGCGCCCGATGATCGACCCCCGGACGCCGTGCCGCGAATCCGCCACCCCACCCAGGTCGAAACCCGCACCCCGGTCCCGGACGAAGACACTCAGCTCGTCCTGCTCGACCTCGGCGTACAGGGAGACGGTCTGCACCCCGGCGTGCCGCGCGGCGTTGACCAGAGCCTCCCGGCCGGCCGCGACCAGCGCCGCGACCCGCTCGTCGCACTGGGTGTCGCCGACCACCACGGTCTCCACCGAGATCGCGTAGGTGTCCTCCACCTCGGCCGCGGCCTGCTCCAGCGCGGCGGCGAACCGCTCGCTCGGCGAGGCGGCCGGCTTGTAGAGCCAGTTGCGGAGGCTGCGCTCCTGGCCCCGGGCCAGCCGCTGCACCTCCTTGATGTCGGCCGAGTTGCGCTGGATCAGCGCCAGGGTGTGCAGCACCTGGTCGTGGATCATGGCGGCCAGCTCGGCCCGCTCCTGCTCCCGGATCCGGCCCTCACGCTCGGCGCGCAGCTGCCCGAAGGTGCGCCAGGCCAGCGGAGCCACCACCACGCCGACCCCGAGCAGGCCGACGAACGCGAAGATCACGCCGTTCAGGACCGCCGAGAGGGAGTCGCCGGGCGCGTAGACCGCGACCAGGCCGATGATGCCGACGGCGACCAGGATGCCGCCGCCGACGAACCGGAAGAGGAACGAACGCCGGTCGGTCTCCGCCACGATCGCGGCCAGCCAGGGCGCCGGGGCGGTCAGGCCGTCGGCGAGCTGATCACGGCGGCTCGGGTCGGACTGGTGCCAGATCACGCCGGCCCCGACGGTGATCACCGCGACCATCCAGCCGGCGGTGGTGGCGACCTGGTCGTCGAAGACCAGGGCCTGCAGCAGGACGACGCCGAGGCCGATCGCGGCGAACGGGATCAGGGCGGCGAAGTCGCGACGGGCCGGCTGCTCGTCGGCACGGGCCTCCTGCGGCAGCACGGCCCAGAAGGCGGCGTACAACAGAAGGCCCAGCGCGTTGAAACCCAGAAGGACCACCAGGGCGATCCGCACGGCCAGCACCGGCACGCCGAGATGACGCGCCAGGCCGGCGGCGACGCCCGCGACGATCCGGTGGTCGCGCGGCCGGAACAACCGGCGCGTCGGGGCCGTGGTCGGCGTGGCTGTGGTGGTCACCCTCCGATCGTCACACGTGCCGCCCCACCCGGCCACGGGTAAGTACCCGGGGAAACCGGGACCGGATATCTCAGGGTGGCCTCAGGGTCGGTTCCGGAAGCGACTCGGGTGGCCCGGCCAGCAGGATCGAAGGCATGAACGACGAAGCTGCCGAACCCCGCGGACCTTCCACGCCGGGCGCCGGTCCGCAGGACGGGCCGGCGCCGTCGACCGAACGGACCGAACAGTTCACCAACGTCCCGCCCTGGGTGGCGCAGGCCCATGCCGCCTTCACCCGCCAGCAGCTGGTCCGCCCCCGCGAGGGGCGTTACGTGGCCGGCGTCTGCGGCGCCCTGGCCCGGGCCACCAACACCGACCCGGTGCTCTGGCGGGTCCTGCTCGCCGTGCTCGGCATCCTGGGCGGCACCGGCGTCCTGCTCTACCTGATCGGCTGGCTGATCATCGCGTCCGAGGGCGACACCGCCTCGCCGATCGAGTCGCTGCTCGGCAAGGGCCACTCCGGCATGACCCCGCTGTCGGTGGTCCTGCTCGGCGGCGCCGCCCTGCTGACCTTCGCCTTCATCGTCAACTCGGGGGCGCGGGCCAGCATGCTCGCCGCCGCGGTGATCGTCGGCGCGTTCCTGCTGATCAAACGAGGCGGTGCCACCACGCCTGCGCCGGCGCCGGTCCCGCCCGCCACGGACACGACCGAGGAACCGCCGGTTCCGCCCCGTTACGAGCCGCCTACGTTCACTCCTTCGAGCGAGGGTGTCCGCCCGCCGTTCGCCCCGCACGGGCCGTACGCGAGCTCTCAGCCCCCCTACTCGCCGCCTCCCGCGGCGCCCCGCCCGCCGAAGACGCCGAAGCCTCCCAAGGAGCGCTCGATCCTCGGCCGTCTGACGTTCTTCGCGGTCGTCATGGTGATGGGTGTGCTCGCCGCGGCCGACATGGCCGGCGCCGGCGTCGCGGTCTCCGCCTACTTCGCGGCCGCCCTGGTCACCATCGGACTCGGCCTGCTGGTCGGCGCCTGGTTCGGCCGGGCCCGCGGGCTGATCTTCCTGGCCCTGCTCACCACCATCGGCCTGGTGGTCTCCACCGGCACCGAACGCTGGGGCGCCGAGTTCCGCGACAGCGTCGTCCACCCGGCGAGCCTGGCCGAGGTCGCCGACCGCTACGAGTTCACCTTCGGCAACGTCACGCTCGACCTGCGCGACGTCGACTTCGCCGGCGCCGAGCAGAACACCGCGATCGACATGAAGGTCGGCCAGCTGCGGGTGCTGCTCCCGCCGGAGGTCGACACCACCGTCGACGTCCAGGTCGGCGGCGGCCGGACCTTCCTGTTCGGCAACGAGTGGAACGGCTCCGAGTCCGAGACCCGCAGCGTCACCGACCTCGGCACCGAGGGCGCCGGCGGCGGCAGACTCACCCTCGGCCTGCACCTCGACACTGGAAACCTGGAGGTGACCCGATGAGGGCACACCGCACCGACGGCGTCTCGCTGACCTTCGCTCTGATCTTCCTGGGCGTCGCCGCATGGTGGGCGGTCTCCCAGGTGGTCACCGTGCACCTGCCCGCGGTGGGCTGGATCGTCGCGGGCGGCCTGATCCTTTTCGGCGTGATCGGACTCCTCGGGGCGATCCGCTCAGGTCGCCGCGACCAGCCCGTCCCGGAACCGGTCGTGGCCCGCGCCGAAACCCCCGGCGACCTCCCGCCCGAGATGCACGCCTCGATCGTCCAGGAACTCCTCGACGACCCGTCCGACCGCTTCGCCAAGGACCACCCCGGCGACCATCAGCGCAAGGAATGAACGTGCCACTGCCCCGCCCACCGGGAAACAACCGGCGGGCGGGGCAATATGCTCGCGGAATGACCCCGTTTCCCGCCGTGTCCTCCACATCCGTTCCCGGCGTGGGCGCCCGGGCCGCCCGTGTCCTGACCGCCGAGTTCGCCCGGCAGAACGCGGCCACGTCCGCCCTGCTGGTGGGCGCCGACCACGCCTCAGCCGTGGTCGCCGCCGCCGTCGAGGCGCTGCTCCCCGGCGACACGCTCACCCTGGTCCCCGGCGAGCACAGCAGCGCCGAACTCCTCCGCGGCCACATCACCGGCCTCGGCAGCTGGGTCGCCGATCGGGTGAAGGTCGTCGACGCCCTCGACGAGGCGCAGCCCGCCGACGTCGTGATCGTCGCCGAGCCGCTGACCGGCACCGCCGACGAGACCCGCACCCTGCTCGACCGGCTCGGCAAATACCTGGCCGACGGCGCGGTCCTCTCCGTCGCCGCGCCCGCGACGCCCGGCCGCACCGGTGGCGCCGCCGCCGAACTGTTCCGGCAGGGCGCCCTCTTCGGCGTCGGCTCCGACCTGGTGGTCCGCAACCAGCCGCCGCTGCGGGTGCACAAGCTGCGCTTCACCCCGGCCGAGGTGTCCACAGCGGCGACCCTCGCCCCCGCCTACCGGCCGTCCAGCGTGCCGGTGACCCGCACCATGCACATCGACTCCAACGGCGTCGCCGCCGCCGGCATCGCACTCGGCCTGGCCGCGCTGGCCCGCCGCGCCCGGCCCAAGTCCAAGCTGTGGCTGGTCCCGGCGCTGCTGTCCGCCCCGGTCGCGCTCTTCTTCCGCGACCCGGAACGCGACGTCCCGACCGACCCGACGACGATCATCTCCTCCGCCGACGGCAAGGTCCTCTCCGTCGAGCGCATGCACGACGAGCGCTTCGGCCCCGGCGAGTTCCTGCGCATCGCGGTCTTCCTCTCCGTCTTCGACGTGCACGTCAACCGCGCCCCGGTGGCCGGGCGCGTCGCCGACTACTTCGTCGAGGAGGGCGGCTACGCCAACGCCGCGACCGCCGCGGCCGAACACAACGTGGCCGCCTACACGGTCCTGGACACCGACCACGGCACCGTCGCGGTCGTCCAGCGCACCGGCCTGATCGCCCGCCGCATCGTCCAGCGCACCCCCGTCGGCACCCTGCTGGCCAAGGGCGAGCGCTACGGCCTGATCCGCTTCGGCTCCCGCACCGACGTCTACCTGCCGGCCGACAAGGCCGAGGCCCTGGTGAGCGTCAACGAGCGCGTAGTCGGCGGCTCCACGGTGATCGCCCGCTGGAAGACCGATCGGTCTAGCTGACCTTTTTCGGTCACGCTCTTTCTGGGGTACGACCTGGCCCCAGCACCGTGGCTCCACGCGGTCTCCCCGGTGGTCCGGCCTTTGCCGCGACCGCCGGGCTGAGATCGGTGGTCCACCACCACCCGCATCACTTTTCGCAGACCTACACCAGTCGGCCGGCTTGCTTGGCTGGCTGGCTGGCTTGCTCACTGGCTGGCTTGCTGGCTTGCTGGCTGGCTTGCTGGCTTGCTGGCTTGCTCACTGGCTGGCTGGCTGGAACGATGATCGCCCCGCACCACCCCGTGACGTCCCGTGACGCTCTGCTGACGTCGCGCATGGGCATGGGCATGGGCATGGGCATCGATCGAGCAGACAGCAATGGACGACGGCTCAACCAACCCGACCCCACCACGGCCCACCTGTCGAAGCGGCACCAGCCCTGGACCACGGCGGACACCCCCCGATGCCGCTCAGCTTAAGTTGATCAACGCCGTGGCCGGTGACCATGCGATCCCCTTCGCCGCGGCGACTCGTCGGCCGTTGACGGCGGCGATGGCGATGGCGGTCGCATCAGCGCAGCTCAACTCAGCTGTTTGTCGCAGCGTGGGGTCATGTCCGTGATCAACTTAAGCTGGGTGGCGCGGCGCGACCGTCGGCCGTCGCTCACGGTCGTTTTCGGCGCGCGGAAGGACCACAGCTGACGGCCGGACCGGTCGAGCCGTCGACTACGGCTGCTCGGTAGGACGGAAACCAGCCGTGAGCGACGGCTCGAGGGCACCCAGCCGTCGCCCACGGTCGTATTCGGCGCGCGGAAGGACCACAGCTGACGGCCAAGCCGGTCGAGCCGTCGACTACGGCTGCTCGGCAGAGCGGAAACCAGCCGTGAACGACGGCTCAAGGACACCCAGCCGTCGCCCACGGTCGTATTCGGCCCATGGGCGGACCGCGACCGACGGCCGAGCCGACCGGAACGTCACCGAACCCATTCCGATCTCGGTGACGGCCCGGTAAGGCCGCGCGTTGCTGAACGGCGCCGACGCACCGGGGCGACCGGAGACGGCGCCCGGCAGACATGATCACAGCCGCGGCGAAGTCGATGGGCAGACCCATGATCAACTAAAGCGGACAACCCCCAGCCGTCGGTGGTGGCAGCGAGACGTCGCGAGAGCGGAACGAAGCCGGCGGCCCGCAAGCCGAGCCGTCGATGACCGCTGAACTGCGCCTCCCGAACAGGCATAGACGACGGCCCGACCAACCCCAGCCGTCGAATACGGCCCGACCAACCCAGCCGCCGAACACGGCCTACCCGCGCTCCGAACGACCGTCAACCGCGGCCGACACCTCCGAGCCGTCGCAGGCGGCTCGATCACACCTCGCGAACAGCCGTGAACAACGGCTCAACCGACCCGGCCGTCCGCCACGACCCACCCCGTCGAGGCGACAGCAACCATGAGGCACGGCCGCCGATAGTGGTTGCGTGACGTCGTAAGAGAGGACCGTGAGCGACGGCTCGGGGGTCTGACATACATCCGAACCGCTTCGATTCTGGACGGCTCCGTTACAGCGGCAAGTGATCGACCGGAACCTCTTCGACGAAGCGCCAGCCAGGTGCGAAACCAGGCGTCCGGGCGGAAAGCGCGCGCAGGGGCCGCCCCCGAAACGGGACGGCCCCTGCGCGGAGTCGGGTGGTCAGACGCGCTTGGCGCGCATCCACAGGATCGGGCCGCTGACCAGGTAGACCGCGACGATCAGCACGAACGTCATGCGGGGCTGGAGCAGCGCGCCCACGATCGGGAGCAGCCACAGCCACGGCGGCAGCTTCAGCAGCCGGGCCAGTTTCGCGTAGGGGAAGCTCGACACCATCGCGAAGGCCAGCAGCGTCACGCCGCCCAGCATCACCATGCCGGGCAGGGGCAGACCGATCAGCACGGTCAGGGCCAGCACCGCCGCGGCCATCGTCGTCGGGACGCCGCAGAAGAACCGGCCGTCCTTCGGCGAGACGTTGAAGCGGGCCAGGCGGATCGCCGCGCAGCCCGCGACGAGGGCGCTGGCGATCGCCGCCGCGTACTGCGGGACGGAGCCGGCCAGCGACGCGTAGACGACCACCGGGGCGGCCAGGCCGAACGAGCACATGTCGGCCAGCGAGTCCATCTGGGCGCCGAACGGGCTGGAGACGCCGAGTTTGCGGGCCAGCGCGCCGTCGAGGCCGTCGAAGGCGACGCAGGCGACCAGGCAGGCGGCCGCGATGCGGGCGTTGCCGTCCATGGCCAGGAAGATCGCCATCAGGCCGAGGCCGAGGCTGCTCAGGGTGCACGCGTTGACCAGGGCGAACGAGACACGACGGGACATCGTGTGCTCGCCCGGGAGTAGCGGGATGGAGGCCCCGTCGTCGGCGACGGTGGGCGTTTCCATGGGGATGCCGGGCGCGGAGACGTGCGGCCGCACGTGCTGTTCGGGACCGGTGTAGAGCACCTCGGCCCGCGTCGCCGTGGCGGCACGGCCACCCGTGTCGGCGACGCTGCGGCGGCCCACCCGAACAAGCAGGGCCTGGCGCGCGAGCGTCCCACTGCGGCGCAGACGGCCAGCCCAACGACGCCCTGCGGGACGGGGACTATCCGTCGTACGCCGGCGCCAAGGGGTTCTCGGCACGTGCTTCCTCCATGGTGTTCGGTTGTTCCGTCGGCACCGTCGCGGGTTCCGGCGAAATTGCGGGTTACACCATCGCACAGCCGGACGGCCTTGGCGAGAGGGCGAACAGTGGTGGAACTCCACCCCTGCAGCCGCCGCGCAGACCGGCGGATGTCGCCTCGAGCCTTCCGTAGACGATTTTAACCCGTTCGGCGCAAAGCTTCCCGGCTCAGCTCGGTGAGCGGCAGTGTGGCGACCTCCGCGGGGGTGAGCCAGGCGGCTTCCGCGGTCGATCCGCCGGCCGCCTCGGTGACCGTGGCGGCGGTCGGTGCGTCGACCGTGACCTGGTAGAACGCGCGGATCACATGCCAGTCCATCGGTACGCCCTCGGGGCCGAGGGCGGCCGGGTCGTAGCGGTGGGACACGCCGAGAAGTCCGGTGATCCGGCCGTGTTGGGACGTCTCTTCATAGAGCTCGCGGGCGAGGGCGGTCTCCGGGGTCTCGCCGAAGTCGGTGCCGCCGCCGGGGAGGTGCCACTGTCCTGCGCCCGGGTAACCGTCGGCGATGCGGGTCAGCAGGATCCGGCCGGCCGGGTCGGTGGCCAGGGCGTACGCCCCGAACCGCTGGACCGGCCCGTCCGGGCGGGTGACGTCGACCGGCCCGTCCGGGCGGGTGACGTCGACCGGCCCGTCGAGCTCCAGGGCCGGGTCGTCGAACCGGACGCCGAGGACACCGGCGGTGAAGCGCAGCAGCGGCCGGGTGGCCACCTGCTCCGGGTCCGCCCATTCGGCGATGTCGCTGGTGCCGTCGAGTTCCGGCCGCAGGTCGCCGCCGGTCACCGCGACGTCGTAGATGATCCGGTCGGTGTGTTCGACCGAGTCGTCGGGCAGCCGGGTCAGGTCGGAGAGGACGGCGCGCAGGCCGGTCACCCGGACGGCGAGACCGGTCTCCTCGGTGAATTCCCGGACGATGGTGTCGTCCGGGTTCTCACCGTGATCAATGCCACCGCCGGGCAGTGACCACACTCCGGGAAACGCGGCCGCCTCCGAGGCTCGGGTGATGAGCACCCGGCCGTCGGACGAGCGGCAGACGCCGTACGCCGCAGCCCTTCTCCTGATCTTCACCAAGCCGAGAATAGTCGCGTCTAGATCAGCCGCGCGGCCCGCAGCGCATCGGCTGTCACCTCGGTCAGCTGGTCGGCGGCGAGTTCGGCGACCTCCTTGAGCGGCATCCACCGGGCCTCGTCGGTCGAGCCGCCCACGTCGTGGATGGTCACCTCGGTGGGGGCGTCGACGACGACCCGGTAGAACGCCCGTACGCCGTGCCAGTCGATCGGGTAGCCCTCGGGGCCGAGGGATGCCGCGTCGCGGTGGCTGGCCACGCCGAGCAGTTCGATCAGCCGACCCTGCTGGCCGGTCTCCTCGACCAGTTCGCGGATCAGGGCCGCGCCGGGCTGCTCGCCGTAGTCGGTGCCGCCGCCGGGCAGGTGCCAGCAGCCGGCTCCGGGGTATCCGGGGGAGATCCGGGTGAGGAGCAGGTTCTCGTACGGGTCGGTGGCGATGGCGTACGCCGCGAACCGCTGCGACCGGTGCAGACCGTCCGGCCCCTGGTAGGCGTAGAAGGACGGGAAGTCCGGCGCTTCTTCGGGCCGCAGGTCGGCCGAGGCGGCGGACAGTCCGAGGGCGGCCGCCGTGAACGGGCGCAGCCGCAGCCTCTCGGCCTCTTCGAGGGTGTGCCAGCGGGCGAGGTCGGTCGGGTGCCCGACCCGGTCGATCAGGTTGCCGCCGCGGACGGACACCGAGTAGATGAGACGGTCGGTGTGGATGGTCACGCCGCGGTGCGGCAGGGAGCGCATGTCCGCCAGGACGTCATGCAGCCCGGAGACTGCGACGGAGAGCCCGGTCTCCGCCGCGGTCTCGCGGACGACGGTGTGGTTGGGATCTTCGCCGTGATCAACGGCGCCGCCGGGCAGCGACCAGACTCCGGGGGTGCCGGATTTGGACGAGGCCCGGACCAGGAGGACGCGGCCGGCGTCGTCGCGGGCGACGGCGTAGGCGGCGATCCTGCGGAGCGGTTCCAGTGCGGGGGTCACGGGCAGGCATTCTGCCCGGATTATGTTAACTCTCGAGAACTTCTGTCGGGTTCCTGACAGTGGGATAGCGGACTGTAACTGCAGCTCAGGGCGATTTTACCCGCCCTGAGCTATTGATCCACTACTGACCGTCACTCCCACTCGATGGTGCCCGGGGGCTTGCTCGTGACGTCCAGAACGACCCTGTTGATCTCCCGAACCTCGTTGGTGATGCGGTTCGAGATGGTGGCGATCACGTCGTACGGCAAGCGGGACCAGTCGGCCGTCATGGCGTCCTCACTGGAGACCGGGCGCAGCACCACCGGGTGCCCGTAGGTCCGGCCGTCGCCCTGCACCCCGACACTGCGCACGTCGGCGAGCAGCACCACCGGGAACTGCCAGACGTCCCGGTCGAGACCCGCCGCGGTCAGCTCCTCGCGGGCGATCAGGTCGGCCTGGCGCAGGATGTCCAGCCGCTCCCGGTCCACCGCGCCGATGATGCGGATCGCCAGGCCCGGACCCGGGAACGGGTGCCGCTGCACGATCTCGTCGGGCAGGCCGAGCTCCTTGCCGATCGCGCGGACCTCGTCCTTGAACAGGGTGCGCAGCGGCTCGATCAGGGAGAACTGCAGGTCGTCGGGGAGACCGCCGACGTTGTGGTGCGACTTGATGTTGGCCGTGCCGGTGCCGCCACCGGACTCCACCACGTCCGGGTAGAGGGTGCCCTGCACCAGGAACTCGATGTGCCGCTCGGCGTCCAGCTCGCGGGCCGCGGCCTCGAACGTCCGGATGAACTCGCGGCCGATGATCTTGCGCTTCTGCTCCGGGTCGGTGACGCCGGCCAGGTGACCGAGGAACTGCTCCTCCGCGTCCACCACCACGAGCCGCACGCCGGTGGAGGCGACGTAGTCCTTCTCCACCTGCTCGTGCTCACCGGCACGCAGCAGGCCGTGGTCGACGAAGACACAGGTCAGCTGGTCGCCGATGGCCTTCTGCACCAGGGCCGCGGCGACCGCCGAGTCGACGCCGCCGGAGAGCGCGCAGAGGACCTGCTTGTCGCCGACCTTCTCGCGGATCAGGGCGACCTGGTCCTCGATGATGTTGCCGGGCGTCCAGGTCGGCTCGAGACCCGCGATGTCGTACAGGAAACGCTTGAGCATCTCCTGGCCCTGCTCGGTGTGCGCCACCTCGGGGTGGAACTGCACGCCGGCGCGCTTGGCGGTGAGGTCCTCGAAGGCGGCGACCGGGGCGCCCGGGGTCGACGCGGTGACCGCGAAGCCCTGCGGGGCGACCGCGACGCTGTCGCCGTGGCTCATCCAGACCGGCAGGTCGGCGGGCAGGTCACGCAGCAGAGTGCCGCCCTGAGCGGCCAGAACGGTCCGGCCGTACTCCCGGTAGCCGGTCTGGGCGACGGTGCCGCCGAGCGCCTGGGCCATCGCCTGGAAGCCGTAACAGATGCCGAAGACCGGGACCTCGTTGTCGAACAGGGCCGGGTCGAGCGTCGGAGCACCGGGCTCGTAGACGCTGGACGGGCCACCGGACAGGATGATCGCGGCGGGGTTCTTGGCCAGCATCTCGGCCACCGGCATCGAGTGCGGGACGATTTCGGAGTAGACGCGGGCCTCACGGACCCGACGGGCGATCAACTGAGCGTATTGGGCGCCGAAGTCGACGACGAGAACGGGACGCGGTGTACTCACCCGGCGAGTTTACCGGCGGCGATGAGGCCGGGATGCGATGAGGGGACGGCCCGTACGGACCGCCCCCTCGTGATCACGCTAGGTCAGGCGCGTTTGTACGTCCGCGTGGCGGTGTACTTGACATTGCCCGCTTTGTCGTACGCCCGGACCCGGACCTTCATCGTCTTCTTCTGCTTGGCGACCTTGAAGGAGAGCGAGTAGCTCGCCTTCGTGGTGGTCGCCACGACCTTGCCGTTCACCATGAGCTGGACCTTGGCGATGCCGTTGGCGTCGCTGGCCTTGCCCTTGACCGTGACGGTGCCCTTGACCTTGGCCTTGTTGGCCGGGGCCTTGGTGACCGTGACGGTCGGCACCTTGTTGTCGGCGATCACGGTCCGGACCGCGCTCCAGCGGATGTTGCCCGCCTTGTCGGTGTACCGAACCTGGATCTTGATGGCGCCGTTCCGCTTGGCCGTGTTCAGCTTCGGCTGGAAGGGCGAGGTGTAGTCCCAGCTGTGCCACTTGCCGTCGACGTAGAGGTCGACGTTGCGAATCCCCGACCAGGCGTCCTTCAGTCCGGTGGTGGAGACCGCGACGGTGCCGTGCACCTTCGCGTTCGCCGCCGGGGAGAAGGAGGTGAAGGTCGGCGCCGTGGTGTCGTTGCCCTTGGCCAGCGCGGCCTTGGCGTCGACCAGGCCGTACTTCACCCAGCTGCCGATCGGCTTGGCCGACTGGGTGATCGCGTTGCCGAGGCTCCAGCCCGCGTACTTCGGGTTCTTGGAGGCCACCAGCGCGGCGATGCCGGAGACCAGCGGCGCCGAGAACGAGGTGCCCTGCACCTTGTAGTTCCCGTCCTTGCGGCACGAGGCCGGGCTGCTGGTCGTGTCGTAGCAGTACGTCGCGTCGTTGTACATACCGGCGGTGATGGCCGGCGCGGCGACGTCCACCCAGCTGCTGCCGTAGCTGGAGAAGCTGACCCGCGAGTTGGTGCCGGTCCGGGTGTTGGTGCCACCCACGGCCAGCACGTCGGCGTACGCCGCCGGGTACTGCTTCACGGTGTTGCCCTCGTTGCCCGCGGCGGCCACGACGAGCGCGCCCTTGCCGTTGGCGTACGCGATGGCGTCCTTCAGCACCGGGTCCGATGCCGGACCACCGAGCGAGAGGTTGATGATCTTCGCGTTCTGCTTGGTCGCGTAGATGACGCCCTCGGCGATGTCGGTGTAGTGGCCGGAGCCACCCGAGCCGAGCACCTTCACCGGCAGGATCTCGCACTGCGCGCAGACGCCCGCCATGCCGGAGCCGTTGTTCGGCGCGGCGGCGATCAGCGACGCGACGACCGTGCCGTGCGGGAAGACCCCGTCGTCACTCGCGTCGTCGTCGTAGTTGTAGAAGTCGCGCCCGGGCAGGACCTTGCCCGCCAGGTCACCCACCGAGCTGACGCCGGTGTCCACCACGGCCACCCTGATCTTCGCGCCGGTCGTGGTGTCCCACGCGGCCGGCACGTTGACCTGGCCGAGTTCCCTCTGGTTGCCGGCCGTGTAGAGCGGGTCGTTCGGCGTCACGGCGGACGCCGTGGCGACCGGGTCGATGCGGACGGAGGCCACGGCCGGGTCGCTGCGCAGCGCCGCCATGACGGCCGACGCCTTGTTGCCGGGCACCTCGATCGACTTCGCGCGTACCTCGGCGAGGAGCTTGCGGGCGAACGAGCCGCCCTTGGCGTCCGCGCTTGCCAGCCCCAGACGAGACAGGCTCGGCAGTGTCGCCTCCGCGTCGACACCGGCGCTGAGACTCACCACCAGGCGTACCGGCTCGGCCCGGCCCTCGGCCGCGGACGCGACGGACACGGGAGCGAAACTCACTCCGGCGAGCAGCGATGCAGCGGCGACGCCGACGACAGCACGCCGGTTGGAAGATTTCATACCTTGAATGCCTCCCCGTAGCGACGGTCGCGTACCGACGCGTCGCCGGGACAAGGTACCAGCGATCTCACCACTGGCAATATCGGCCATTCAGCGGGGTCTAATTCGTCGTTGAGCCGCCGTGCGTGTGCCGACTACTGTTCGCGATATGCGGAACAGCAAGATCACCTGGGCGGTGGTCATCGGCGCGTCCCTCGCGTTGCTGATCGGCGTGGGCGTCGCCATCGCGGTCAACCGTGGCGCCGAGCCGGCCGCCGCGCCGGCCGGCACCACGGCCTCGTCCGCACCCGCCGCCGCGCCGACGTCACCGGCCCCGTCGGCGGGCGCGGACATCAAGGGTCCGCTCGACCTGCTGCTCGTCGGCGTCGACACCCGGGTCAGCATCCCGGACTGGGACCCGCACGCCGACGCGATCATGCTGCTGCACGTGGACGCCGGCCTGGAGAAGGCCTACCTCTACTCGCTGCCCCGCGACCTGCGCGTCGACATCCCGGCCTACAGCAAATCCGGGTTCGGCGGCGGCCGCCACAAGATCACCGAGGCGATGAGCCGCGGCGCCCGGATCAAAGGCACCGACAAGAAGAGCGTCGAGCAGGGATATGAGCTGCTCAGCAAGACCGTCAGCGGCTACACCGGGATCAAGACGTTCCAGGGCGGCGCCATCCTGAACTTCGGGGGCATGGCGAAACTCGTCGACCAGCTCGGCGGCGTCGACATCACCCTCGACCGCAAGGTGAAGTCACGGCACCGCAAACCGGACGGCACGATGCGGCCGCTGGCCTCCGGCGGCGGCGACTACACCGGACCTCAGGCCGTCTATCCGACCGGCAGGCAGCACCTGGTCGGCTGGCAGGCGATCGACCTGGCCCGCCAGCGGTACGGCCTGCCGAACGGTGACTACGACCGCCAGCACCACCAGCGGCAGCTGGTCGAGGCCATCCTCGGCAAGGCACTGTCCGGCGGCTTCGACGACTCGGCGAAACTGGGCGACGTCGTCGACGCGCTCGGCAAGTCCCTGGTCTACGTCGGCGGGCGTACCCCGTTCGAGTACGCGTACGCCCTCCGGGGCCTGACCCCCGAGAAGATCACCATGGTGGATCTGCCCGGCTCCGGTGTCGGCAACGGCAGCGGCTACCTGGGCGAACAGCTCACCAGCGAGGGCAAGGGATTCATCAAGGCACTGGCCAAGGGGCAGGCCGCGAAGTACCTCGACGCCCATCCCAAGCTGATCGATAAGTAACCTTCAGACATGAGGCGACGGGCTGGGCTGGTACTCGTTCTCCTGCTGGCCGGAGGCTCGGCCGGGTGTTCGGCCGACGAGAAGGAAACGCCGCCGGAGCCGTCCGCGGCGAACTTCCAGCCCGGCGCGGACGGCGCCGGCGACCCGTACTTCCCGAAGTACGGCAACGGCGGCTACGACGTCGCCGGCTACGACCTGGACCTGCGCTACGAGCCGGCCACCGGCAAGCTGAGCGGCACCGCCACCATCACCGCCACCGCGACCCAGGACCTGTCCCGCTTCAACTTCGACCTGTCCCATCTGACCAGCAACGCGGTCACCGTCGACGGGGCCGCCGCCACCGCCGTCGCCGAGGGCACCGAGCTGGTGATCACCCCGGCCACCGGCATCCGGTCCGGCCGGGCGTTCACCGTCGTGGTCGCCTACGCGGGACAGCCCGGCCAGCTGGAGAACAAGACCCTCGGCAACGGCGGCTGGTTCCGGACCACGGACGGCGCGATCGCTCTCGGACAGCCGGAGTCCGCCAGCACGTGGTACCCGGTCAACGACCACCCCTCCGACAAGGCCACCTTCCGCCTCGCCATGGAGGTGCCGGACGGCCTCGAGGTGATCAGTAACGGCGTGCCGGGCACCCGGGAGACCGTCGACGGCTGGACCACCTGGCGGTGGACCGAGAACGCGCCGATGGCCAGTTATCTCTCCACCGTCGTGATCGGGCGGTACCGGATCGCCACGACCACCCACAATGACCTGCCGATGGTCACCGCGATCCCCGAGTCACTGCCCGCCGACGGCGCCGCGGCCCGGTCCCTGGCCCGCACCGGCGAGATCACCGACTACCTGGCGACACAGTTCGGGCCCTACCCGTTCGCCGCCAACGGCGGTGTCGTCGTCGACGAGGACGAGATCCGCTACGCCCTGGAGACCCAGGCCCGGCCGGTCTACGGCGACACCTTCTTCAGCGGGGGCGTCAACACCGGCGTGGTCGCGCACGAACTGGCACACCAATGGTTCGGCGACAGCGTGGCGATCAGCCGCTGGCAGGACATCTGGCTCAACGAGGGGTTCGCCACCTACGCCGAGTGGCTGTGGTCCGAGCACGACGGCCAGGACACCGCACAGGAGCTGTTCGACCAGAACTACAAGGCGTTCAACTGGGCCGAACCACCCGGCGACCCCGGACCCAACCGGATCTTCGGCGACGCGGTCTACCAGCGCGGCGGGATGACCGTGCACGCGCTGCGCCGCACCATCGGCGACGACGAGTTCTTCCCGCTGATCAAGGCGTGGGCCGCCGACCACAAGGACGGCAACGTCACCACCGACCAGTTCATCGAGGCGGCCGAGAAGGCCTCCGGACGCGATCTCGGCACGTTCTTCCAGGACTGGCTCTTCAGCGCCGAACGTCCCCCGCTCCCCTAGACCCTTCTTCATCGGTACGCGTAAAGCGCCCCCGTCCCCGGTGCCACCACGGTGCGTCCTGTCACGCGTACGAGAAAAGGAGAAGCGACGGACCCGAAGGCCCGTCGCTCAGCTCTCCCCGCAGCTCATCGGTCCAGCACGAGCGCGACTTTCTGGAATTCCTTGACGTCGCGGTAACCGCACTTGGCCATCGCCCGGCGCAGTCCGCCGAACAGGTTGAGCTGGCCGTCGGCGCGGGCCGCGGGACCGTAGAGGACCTCGTCGAGCGTGCCGTCCGGCTCGCCCGCGATGCAGAAGCCACCGCGCGGCAGGTCCGGGTGGCTGGCCGACGAGTGCCACCACGCGCCGCCCGCCGGAGCGCCCTCGGCCAGCGACAGCGGCTCGCCGAGCATCACCGCGTCGGCGCCGCAGCCGATCGCCTTGGCGATGTCGCCCGAGGTCGCGATGCCGCCGTCGGCGATCAGGTGCACGTAACGGCCACCGGTCTCGTCCAGGTAGTCGCGGCGCGCGGCCGCGGCGTCGGCGATCGCGGTCGCCATCGGCACCCGGATGCCCAGCACGGTGTCGGTGGTCGACCACTCGTCGGCGCCGACGCCCACGATCACGCCGGCCGCACCGGTACGCATCAGGTGCAGGGCCGTCTTGTAGTCGGTGCAACCGCCGACGATGACCGGCAGGTCGAGGTCGGCGATGAACTCCTTGAGGTTGAGCGGCTCGTCCGTCGTGGAGACGTGCTCCGCGGAGACCAGCGTGCCCTGGATGACCAGCAGGTCGACGCCCGCGTCCAGGATCACCGGGGCGAGGGCCAGGGTGTGCTGCGGCGACACCCGGACGGCCACGGTGACGCCGCCGGCGCGCATCTGCCGGACCCGCTCACCGATCAACTCCGGCCGGATCGGCTCGGCGTAGACCTCCTGCAGACGCTTGGTGGCGTCGGCGTCCTCGCCCAGCGAGGCGAGTTCCTCGAGGATCTTGGTGGGGTCCTCGTAGCGGGTCCACAGGCCCTCGGCGTTGAGCACGCCCAGGCCGCCGAGGCGGCCCAGCGCGATCGCGGACTCCGGGCTCATGGTCGCGTCCGACGGGTGCGCGACGCAGGGGATCTTGAAGGGGTACGCGTCGAGCTTCCACTCGGTCGACACGTCGTCGACGTCGCGGGTGCGACGGCTCGGAACGATGGCGATGTCGTCCAGGTGGTAGCCGCGCTGGGCGGTCTTGCCTAAGCCGATCTCCACGACGTCACGCATTGGACCTGTTCCTTATTAGCGGGAGTGGTAGTTGGGAGCCTCGACCGTCATCTGGATGTCGTGCGGGTGGCTCTCCTTGAGCCCGGCCGCGGTGATCCGGATGAGCTGTCCCCGCTCCTGCAGGTCGGGGATGGTCTCCGCGCCCACGTAGCCCATGGCCGCGCGCAGCCCGCCGATGAGCTGGTGCGCCACCCTGGACAGAGGACCACGATAGGGCACCTGACCCTCGACGCCCTCGGGGACCAGCTTGTCCTCGTTCACATCCTGCTGGAAGTAACGGTCCTTCGAGTACGACTTGGCCTGACCGCGGGACTGCATCGCGCCCAGCGAACCCATGCCACGGTACGACTTGTACTGCTTGCCGTTCAGGAAGATCAGCTCGCCGGGGCTCTCCTCGGAACCGGCCAGCAGGCTGCCGAGCATCACCGTGCTCGCGCCGGCCACGATCGCCTTGGCGATGTCACCGCTGTACTGGATGCCACCGTCGCCGATCACCGGGACGCCGGCCGGGGCACAGGCCCGGGCCGCCTCCATGATCGCGGTGATCTGCGGGACGCCGACACCCGCGACGATCCGGGTCGTGCAGATCGCGCCCGGGCCGACACCGACCTTGACCGCGTCGGCACCCGCCTCGACCAGTGCCTTGGCACCGGCGTACGTAGCGATGTTGCCGCCCACGATGTCGATCGTGGTGTCCTTCTTCAGACGGGCGACCATCTCCAGCACCGCGCGCTGGTGACCGTGCGCGGTGTCGACGATGACCACGTCCACACCGGCGTCGACCAGGGCCCGCGCCCGCTTGTAGGAGTCGTCGCCGACGCCCACCGCGGCCGCCACCCGGAGCCGGCCCTGCGCGTCCTTGGCGGCGTTCGGGTACTGCTCGCTCTTGGTGAAGTCCTTCACCGTGATCAGGCCACGCAGCCGGCCGCCGTCGTCGACGAGCGGAAGCTTCTCCACCTTGTGCTTGCTGAGCAGCGCGAGTGCCTGCTCCTTGGTCACCCCCACCGGGGCGGTGATCAGCGGGGTCTTCGTCATCACGTCACGCACCTTGGCGCTGTGATCGCTGACGAACCGCATGTCGCGGTTGGTGACGATGCCGACCAGCACGCCGGACGCGTCCACCACCGGGGCGCCGGAGATCCGGTAACGCCCGCAGAGCGCGTCCACCTGCTCGAGGGTGTCGTCCGGGCTGCACGTCACCGGGTTCGTGATCATGCCGGATTCGGAACGCTTCACCAGGTCGACCTGAGCCGCCTGGTCCTCGACCGAGAGGTTGCGGTGCAGCACGCCGATGCCGCCCTGCCGCGCCATGGCGATCGCCATCCGCGCCTCGGTGACCGTGTCCATGCCCGCGGAGAGCAGCGGGATGGAGAGCTCGACGTTGCGGGTCAGGCGCGTCACGGTGTTGACCCGGCTGGGAACGACATCCGACTCACCGGGCTGCAGCAGCACGTCGTCGAAGGTCAAACCGAGCGGAACGGTGCGGGCGCTGTCAGTTTCCACAAATCATCCCTAGAGAAGAGGCGGGGTCCCATCATCCTACCCAGCTGGAACGGGGCACCCAGGCGGCGGACAGAACGTGCGGGCCAGCACACCCGCTCGGGAGGTGAGTACGGTGTGAGGGTGCAAGATGAGCCGATCGACCCGTTCAACGGCGATCCCGCCGACCCGGCCGCCGGACTCGACGACCTCAACGAGGACGCCGAGAACGAACCGCTGACCGAGGACGAGCGGCAGGACGTCCTCGAGGACCTCTCCGACCTGGAGATCTACCAGGCGTTGCTGAGTCCGACCGGCATCCGCGGCCTGGTCATCGAGTGCGAGGACTGTCACGAGCCGCACTACTTCGACTGGGACCTGCTCCGCGGCAACCTGCGTCACCTACTGAGCAGTGGGCGGCCACGGGTGCACGAGCCGGCGTACGACCCGGACCCGGATCACTATGTGACCTGGGAGTATGCCCGCGGTTACGCCGACGGCGTCCACGACACCCTGACCGAGGGCACCGACGACGACTGACCGGTCCTGCCGGTGGTCGTCGTCCATCTGCCGTCCCGTCATCGGCTCCGTCGGGACGAATTTTCGCCAGATGACCTGATTTATCGTTTTTTATCGGTGCATGCCACCAACGACTGGCGTCCCGGATTCCAGGGTGAGAGTGGCTTGCGGGTGGGAACGCGAGCGGCGGCCACCGGAAGAACCGGTGACCGCCGCCCCCTCTCGACCCCCCGGGAGGAATCAGGCGACCAACCCCGCCCGGAACCCCGCCGCCACCGCGTGCGCCCGGTCGCGGGCGCCCAGTTTGCGGAACAGTCTCCGTGCGTGGGTCTTGACGGTGTCCTCCGAGACGAAAAGCTCCCGGCCGATCTCGGCGTTGCTCTTGCCGTCGGCCATGCCTCGCAGGACCTGCAGTTCACGCTCGGTGAGTGTGAGCCGCCGCCCGGCCGGTGCGGCATCGCCCATGCCGCCCTCGTTGCCCGGCCAGGCCACCATCGGCCGGCCGGTGGCCGGATCGATGGGTGCGTCGCCGCGCTGTGCCGGGACCATCGGTGAGTTGGGCAGCATCGCCGGCACCGCGGACGCGTTCGGCACTCCCATGCCGAGCCCGTCGCGGTACTGGCCGCGTGCGGCCGGTGAGTTGGTGTTGCGGACGCCGCCGGCCACGGTGGCCGGTTGTGCGTTGGCGCCGTTGATCGGCATGCCCTGCGGGCGTACCGGCAACAGCAACAGGAGCAGCGCCTTCGCGACGACGCTGACCAGGTCGTGCTCGACGCCACGGATGACTCCTCGGGCACCCGCGGCGACAGCCGCCGCGGCTACCCGAGGGTCTTCCGCACCGAAGAGCACCACTTGCGCCTGGGGGGCGCGGGCAAGTACGCGTCGGGTGAAACCGACGCTGTCGGGTCGGGTCACGGCGGTGTCGGCCAGGACCACTTCGGCGGGCCGTTCCGCCAGTCGGATCATGGCCTCGGTCTCGCTGACCGCTGTCCGGACGACGCCGGTCATGCCGAGCCGGGCCGCGGTGGACGCGACGGTCTGGGCCGCCAGCGGGGTTCGGACGCACACGAGGACGGTACGCACAGTGATCCTCCTTCTCTCTCAGAGGAGATCACGCGAGGGCCGCAGCATTACGCGCTTTAGATGGAAAAAACGGGAAAGATAGGTATGACTTGCCACCCCTTTGCGATACCGCTCACGAAGACATCGACATGGCGCGTGTGAGTCGGCGTCAACCTGGGTACAGCCGCCAAAGGCCTGACCCAGGCCCCTCATGAGGAACGCTCCGCGGTGCCGCGCGGGAGGAGGGTGTAGATGTCGAACGTTCGCAGACTGCCCGGCCCCATCGCCGATCTTTGGGACTGGCAACGACTCGGTATTTGCCGTGGCCGGGACAGCGCGCAGTTCTTCCACCCCGACGGCGAACGCGGGTCGTCCCGCAATCGCCGCGAGGTCAAGGCGAAGACCATGTGCGGTGCCTGCCCGGTCCGGGCCGAATGCGCCGCGCACGCCCTCGCGGTACGCGAGCCGTACGGTGTCTGGGGAGGTCTCAGCGAGTCGGAGCGGCTGCGGCTGCTCGCGGTCGGCTGGGAGGACCTGGCCGATCGTCACGGACGGGTCGACCTGCTCCGGCTCGAGGCTCGCCTCGGCCGGCCCCACAAGACGGCAGTTCCCGCGCAGCGGCAGGCCCCGGCGGCCTGACGCCGTCCGGAGCGCGGCATCACCACGCGACTGACGACACGGTCCTCCCCGGGGGGCCGTGTCGACTGGTTCCGCGGTTCTTCAACCGCATCGGTGGACATGCAACCCACCGTATGAGCGACTTGCGTTCTCGAGTCGGACCGAAAGTGCGGTTTCCGGCTACTCGACGTCGATGTTGACCTGATGCCACCCGGTGGCGCCGTCGGGCGCCGGTGGCGCGGTGTCGGCGGTCTGCACGGCACCGTCGAGATCGGTCGCCCGCACCCGGAGCGTGTGCGTCCCGGGAGTCGCCTGCCAGGTGTGCGTCCACTGCCGCCAGGTGTCGGCGGACACCGTCGGCGCGAGGGTGACGGTCTCCCAAGCCCCCTCGTCCACCTGCAGTTCGACCTTGGCGACCCCGCGGTGCTGCGCCCAGGCCACCCCGGCCACCGTGACCGCCCCGGCAGGCTTCGAGGCACCGTCCCGAGGACTGTCGATTCGTGACTGGGTCTTGATCGGGCCCTGCGCCGACCAGCCTCGCGGCACCCAGTAGGCATCGAAATCGGCAAATCTCGTCAGCTCGATCTCGGTGATCCACTTGCAGGCGGAGACGTACCCGTAGAGTCCGGGAACGATCATTCGGACCGGGAACCCGTGCGGCACCGGCAGCGCCTCACCGTTCATCCCGATCGCGAGCAGCGCGTCCCGCCCGTCCCGCAGCACGGAGGTCGGCGTGCCACAGGTCCAGCCGTCCGCCGATCGCTGCACGGCCTGATCCGCCTCGGGCAGCGGATCCGCCTCGTCGATCAGCGCCTTGATCGGCGTACCCAGCCACAGCGCGTTCCCGATGAGATCGCCACCCACCTCGTTCGATACACAGGCGATGGTCACGTGTCGCTCCACCATCGGGCGTTGCAACAGCTCCGCCCAGGTGATGGTGATCGGGTTACGGACCATCCCGTGGATCCGCAGCGTCCACGACGAGGGGTCCACCTGAGGGGTGACCAGCGCGGTGTCGATCCGGTAGAACTCCCGGTTCGGCGTCACCCAGGGCACCGCGCCGGAGACCTGGGCCGCGGCGGGCACGACCGGGGCGGGCTCCGCGGCCACCGGCAGCACCACCGACTGCCGGGCCGAGGTGACCGCGCGGCGCGAGCCGATCAGCCGTCCCGCGCCCCCGGCCGCCAGGGCCGCCACACCCGCGATCCCCAGACCTTTCAGAAACCGGCGGCGGCTCTCTCGGGGGTACGCGTGAACGGCCGTCCCGGCCCCCTCGTCCCGTCCCGCCTCCGCGGCGGGAGCGCCACCGCGGTCCGTGCCGCCGGCCGCCGCCGCACCCCGGTGCCCGCTCTCCGGCCGCCCGTCCGCCGCCGCCAGCAGGTAGCGCAGAACGGGGACCGCCAGACCGGCACCGATCAGGGCCGGTAGCGCCGCCGTGGCACCCGCGCCCGGCCGGGTCACCGCCGCCACCACGCCGGCCACCGCGAACAGCCCGATCCCGGCCACCGCCCACGGCCACCGGCGACGTCCGACAACGCCCAGCCCGTACGCGTAGCAGGCCAGCAGGATCGTCGTGCCCACCAGCAACGCGGTCTTGTCGTGCACCCCGAAGACCGCGATGCCGAAGTCCTTGACCGACGCCGGCACGTGATCGACCACCACCGCACCGACCGCGACCAGCGGGGACGAATCCGCCCCCGTGCCCGCCGCGACCGACTCGGCCGCGCCCAGCGCGACTGCGGCCGCCGCCACTCCGGCCAGGCCGGACCGTACCGTTGCCTTCACCTCACCATCCTGCCCCCGCACCGGGACCGGCGGCCGAAACTCTCAGCGCCCTCGCAGGCTGCGGACAGCTTTGAACACGCCGTATCCGGCACCGGCCGCGAAGGCCAGGAAGATCAGTCCGAGGACGACCTCGAAGCCCCTGTCCACGTCGTCGAGTGTCGACGCGAGCAGCATCAGCAGGCCGAGACCACCGAAGAGGAGCAGCCCCGGAACGGCGAAGACCAACCCCACGATCGGGCCGGCCTTGCCACCCTGCGACGGCGCCTGCGGGTGGCCGTACCCGCGCTGCCCCGGCGGCTGCGGGGCCGGGATGCGGGACGGGTCACGGGCCGGCATGGCGGCGTGCAGCTCCGGGCGTACCCGGGAGTCCAGGGCCGGCAGCAGGGCGTGCCCGTTGGTGAACAGGGTCGGCTCGAAGTGCACCTGGATGCCGTCGTGGCCGACGAACCGGCGGGCGCCGTCCGGCCAGATCAGCAGCACCGAGCACTCGTCGAAGTGGACGGTCGCCGCCGAGCCGTCACCGACCAGGCTGATCCCGCGCTCACCGGCCACCACCACGACGGACGGGTCCTCCAGCGAGGGGTACGCCGTGCCCTGCGCCACCGACTCGGACTCCCGGGGTGCCTCGGCGTATCCGGCCCAGTCCGCGCGGGTCCGCCCCGGCGTCATCAGCAGGCCGTCGGCGTGCGCGGTCACCGCGACCGCCGCCACGTCGGCCACCGTGACCGCGCGCAGCTCGGCGAGCGAGTCCTCGAGCGTCTGCACGGGCCGGCCGGAGAGCAGGTTGAACGCCTGTCCGGGCAGACGGGCGCCGCTCTCCTCGGCCCGGGTGGCCTCCTCGGCCCGCTGGGTGATCACGGTCTTGACGTCGGCCTCGTCGATCAGGCCGAGCCGGAACCCGGCCAGCACGTCGACGAACCCGCCGAGCACCGCGGACTGCTTCTCCGGCAGCACGTCGGCGACCGCGGTGACCACCGCACTGCCGTCGGCCCGCGGCTCGTAGTTGGTCTGCACCGTGTACGACAGGCCGCTCTCCTGCCGCAGGGAACGGAACAGCGCGCGTTCCAGGACGCCGCTGAACACCGCGGACCGGGCCTCCCGGCGGACCACGGTGTCCCAGCCGACCACGTTGGACGGACCGGAGAAGTGCGCCGGGCGTACCGGAAGAGCCGACGACGGTGCCGGAACCGGCTGCCGCCGCCCGGACGGCAGGTTGAGTTCGAGGCCCTCGGGAACGCCCGGACCGGCGATCCAGAGGACCGCGTTCTCCTTGGTGAAGTACTGCGCGACCCAGGCGCGCAGGTCGTCGGGGGTGATCCCGGTGAGACCCCATTCCGGGTACGTGGCCAGGCCGTAGTCGCGGGCCCCGTGCCGCCACAGCGCCATCGCCTCGGTCGGTCCCTCGCCCCGCCCGTTCTCCTCGGTGCGCAGGATCTCCTTCTCGGTGACCAGGCGCTGCATCGGCAGGTCGCTCAGCGCGGCGCAGACGCCGTTGAGGAACGCCACGATGTCCGCCTCGGCGCCCTGCATGTGGAAGAAGGTGAACTCCACCCCGGTGGCGCCGTTGTAGTGGTAGTCGGCGACCCCGAACGAGTGCAGCGCCAGGTGCTCGACCAGGTGGGTGATGCCCCGCCGGGCCAGCGTCTCGTCCGCGAAGCCGACCCGGAAGACCAGGCCGGCGTGCATCGGTCCGGTGGTCGGCGCCAGCACCACGGGGATGCCGCCGACCTCGAGCTCAGTGATCATCGTGCGCCTCCGAACGCCCACGTGCGTGCCTGCCGGATCCGGACGGCGGCGTCCGCCTCCTGGTGCGACCAGGGATCGGCGACGGCGAGGTTGCCGAGGACGCCGAACATCCGGGCCGTGTTGGGCTGGTCCTGGACGAGCGCGAAGTATGCCGCAAAGGTGTTCGCCGCGCGGACCCAGCCGTAGTCGCGACGGAACTCCGGGTGCAGCACCGAATGCTCGGCCACCCGGTAGAGGTCGTTGCGCATCCGCTGGTCGTGCAGCAGCGAGCCGCGTTCGGCGTCGTTGTCGGCGGTGGTGTACCGGGCGAAGAACGCCTCGGCGAGCAGCAGGCCGTGCGGGCTGCCGGGCGGGGCAGCCAGCGCCGAGTCCCGGGCGAACTCGTGCAGCTCCTCCCAGCTGCCGAACCACTTGGGCTCCAGCCCCCAGGCGAGCTCCATCTGGCCGGGCAGGTGGTGCGGCACGGCGGCGGAGAGACGGTCGTACCGGCGGCGGCTCTCGGCGCTGCCCAGCGACAGTCCGCGGGCGGCCAGCAGCCGGGCCGTCCAGACCGCGGCGTCGGACCGGTCGTACGCGCTCGCGTCGATCAGCGCCTGCTCGGCCTGGCACAGGTGGTCCCGGAAACCGGCCCACTGCTCCGGCGTCACGTCCTTGGCCCAGGCCGCGGTGCGGATCTCCCAGCCCAGGTAGATCAGGTGGAAGCCGAGCAGCGCCGACGCGGCGCCGTCCCGGGGGTCTTTGCGCAGCACCTCGCGGAGGAAGCCCTCCAGGTCCTTCTCGTCGCCGGCGGTGCGGATCAGCGAGGTCCGGTCCGCGGGGCTCACCGAGTCGAGCAGGGCACGGCACGCGGACCAGTCCCGCCGGGCGAGGGCCGCGGTCAGCACCGGGATGTCCGGATACGCGGCGGCGGGGTCGAAGACCACGTCGGAGGGATGCGACATGGCGCGCAGCATAAGCGTCGATCAACCGTCGACGCATCGGCGATACCGGCCTCAGCCGTTCGACCGACGGTTCAGGTCTCTCGGCGCCACCACGGCCGGCCGGCCACCGGGGCCGGGACCGCCGACGGGTCACGGGCCGGCATCACCACCCGCAGCGCACCGGGGAAGCGCTGGTCGAGGTCCCGGACGACCTCTTCGGCGCCGCGGAACAGGGTGGGTTCGACCTTCGCCACGATCGCGTCCTCACCGACCAGATGGCGTCCGCCGTCCGGCCAGGCGAGCAGGGCGGCGCAGGTGTCGTACCGGACGGTCGCGGTGGCATCGCCGGTGATCACACTCACACCCTCGTCGCCGTGGATCAGGCGCAGCGCCCGGTCCTTACGCCCCCGGTACGCCCGGCCGCTCACCACCGGGCCGGACGAGACCGGGGCGGCGGCGTACCCGGCCCAGTCGGCGGCCGTGCCCTCCGGGGTCATCAGCAGACCCTCCCGGTACGCGTCCGCGGCCACCTCCGCCACGTCGGCCGCGGTGACCGCGCGGACCTCGGCGAGCACCTCACCGATGCCCTGCACGCCACGGCCGGCGAGCAGGTTGAACGCCTGCCCCGGCAGCCGGCCGCCCCGGGACTCGGCGTGCTTGAGACCGTCGCAGGTCAGGCCGACGACGGTGGCCACGTCCTCGTCGTCGATCCGGCCGGCCCGCATCCCCGCCAGCACGTCGACCATCCCGCCGAGCACCGCCTCCCGCCGTCCGGGCAGGGAGTCGGCGTACGCGGTGATCCGGGCGGAACCGGCGGCCCGGGGTTCGTACTCGGTGCGTACCTGATCCGAGATGCCGCCCCGCAGGCGCAGGTCACGGAACATCTGGCGCTCCAGGACGTTGGCGAAGACCGCGGCACGGGCCTCACGGCGTACCACGGTGTCCCACCCCACCATGTCGCTGTCGCCGGCGAACCAGGCCGGTGCGCCAGGGGGTGCGGCCGACGGTGCCGGAGGCGCCTGCCGGACGCCGGAGCGCAGGTCCAGGCGCAGACTCTCGGCGGGACCGTCACCGGCCACCCAGAGCGCCGCGTTCTCCCTGGTGAAGAACCGGCCGATCCAGTCGTGCAGGTCCTCGCCGGTGATCCGGTCCAGGCCCCACTCGGGGTAGCTGGCCATGCCGAAGTCGCGGGCGCCGTAGCGCCACATCGGCAGCCGGTCGCGTCCCCGGCCGGCCGATTCGGCGTGCAGGGCCTCCGCCGCCTCGGCGATCCGGTCGGCCGGCGGGTCGCGCAGCACCGCGCAGACCCCCTCCAGGAAGGCGGTGATCTCGTCAGCGGTGCCCTGGGTGTGGAAGTACGTGTGCTCCACGCCGGTGGCGCCGTTGCGGTGGTGACCGGCGGAGGGCCGGCCGAGCACCAGGTGCTCGACCAGGTGGGTGATGCCGCGCCGGGCCAGCGGCTCGTCCGCGATGCCGACCCGGAAGACCAGGCCGGCGTGGGTGGGACCGCCGGTCCGGGCGACCACGGCGGGGATCCCGTCCACCTCGGTCAGCCTGATCATCGGTCTCCTCCGGCGGCCCGCTCGGCGTTGCGGCGGTACTTGGTGATGACGGTGGCGGGGTCGCCGAGCAGGTTCCACGGGTGCGCGGAGTCCAGCTCGCCCAGTTCGGCGAAGAGGGACGCGGCTGCCTGCTGGTCGTCGAGCAGCGCGAAGACCATCGCGAAAGTGCTCACGACCTCGACCCATCCATGGGTACGCCGGAAGTCCGGGTGCCACACCGCGTGGTGGGCGGCGTCGTACAGCTCGGCCCGGACGGTCTCGCCCGCCAGGTGGCCCCGGCCGGTCTCCCGCCACCGGCCGAGGTGCACCTCGGCGATCAGCACCGGCTGGTGCGCGCCGGGCGGGGCGTCCTCGGCGGCCTCCACGGCGAACCGGTGGGCACGCTCCCAGGAACCACCGCGACGAGGCGTCAGGTGGTGCAGGAATTCCACCTGTCCGGGCAGGTGGTGCGGGTCGAGCTCGGCCAGCCGGTCGTACCGCCGGCGGGCCTCGGACCGGCCCAGTTCGAGGCGCCGGGCGGTGATCAGCCGGGACACCCAGACCGCGTGGTCGCCGGGGCTGTGCGCGGCGGCCGAGATCAGCACCCGCTCGGCCTTGCGGAAGCACTCCGGGCAGCCCGGCTCGGCGCGCTCCTCGGCGTGCACCTCCCAGCCCACGTTGATCAGGTGCCGGCCGAGCAGGGCGCCGGCCGCGCCGTCGGCCGGGTCGGCGCGCAGCACGCCGCGCAGGAAGTCCTCCAAGCCGGGCTCGTCCGCGCCGGCCTGGATCAGCGCGGTGCGCTCCGCGGGCTCGGCCGGGTCGAGCAGTCCCCGGCAGGCCGGCCAGTCACCGTCGTCCAGAGCCGTCCGCAGTCCCGCGATCTTCGGGTACGCGACGGCCGGGTCCAGAACCGGGTGGTGGGGGGGCATGGCGGGCAGCATAGAGCTTCCGCGATGGCCCCTGGATTTCGGGTGATCAGGCCTTTGTCAGGACAGGCCACTCAGGACAGCAACGGATCGCCGAGCAGATGCTCGAAGGCGAGTTCGGCCGCCCCGATCAACCCGGCGTCCGGACCGAGTTCCGGCGTCCGCAACCGCACGTGTTCCCGGCAGGCGGCGAGCCCGACCCCGTTGAGCCGGCTGCGGATCTGCGCCGCCGCACCGAGATAGACGTCCCGCAGCGTGCCCCCGAAGATGACCACCTCCGGGTTGAAGATGTTCACCAGGTTGCCGACGCCGAACCCGAGCCAGTCGCCGACCTGCCGCATCGCGTGCTGGGCCTGGCTGTCGCCGCGCTGCGCGGACTCCACCACGCCGAGTACCGCCTCCCGGCCGCTGTCGCCGGTCCGCCCGGCCAGCCGCAGCAGCGCGTGCTCACCGATCTCGGTCTCCCAGCATCCGCGCGAGCCGCAGCCGCACGGCCGCCCGTACGGGTTGACGACCATGTGCCCGACCTCGCCGCCGTACCCGCCGTGCCCGGTGACCCGGCGGCCACCGGCCACGATCCCGGCGCCGACACCCGCGTCGCCGTAGAGGTAGATGACGTTGTCGCAGCCCACCGCCGCACCACGGGCGTGTTCGGCGAGGGCGCAGACGTCGGCGTGGTTGCCGGCCGTGAGCCGTCCGAGATCGCCCAGTTCGGCGCGCAGGGCCGCCCCGGCCGGCTCCTGGATCCGGCCGGCCGGTGGGGACAACCGGACCATGCCGTCCTCGCCGCGGACCATGCCGGCCACCGCGAGTCCGGTGCCCACACACCGGGCGTCGTCCGGCACCCCGGTGCGCATCGCCCGGACGTAGCGGGCCAGGGGCCGCACCGCGTCCTCGGCGGTCATCCCGGGTGGGCGTTCGGTCTCGTACTGCTCCAGGATCCGGCCGCCGAGACCGATCCGGGCCGCCCGCAGCCGGTCCACCTCGATGCTCAGCGCGTACGCGTAGATCCGGCCCGACTCGGGCCGGACGACCAGTGACGGCCGCCCGGCCCGGTGGATCCGGTTCGGCACCGCCTCGCTGACCAGTCCCGCACTGATCAGGTCGGCGGTGAGTGCCCCGATGGTGCTGCGGTTGAGTCCGAGACGGGAGGTGAGTTCCGCCCGGGACGTCGCGCCGTGGACGTGCACGTACCGCAGAAGTGTTCCCAGGTTGTGCCGGCGTACCTCTTCCTGACTGGGGCCGGCACGCATCAGCGGAGCACCGTCCCCCGTGCCGGCGCTCGATTCATCGGTTGCCCGTTGCCGCTGCTCTGCGCCGGGCCAGCGCGTCGACGCTCGCCGCTGCCAGCAGCACCAGACCGGTGAAGATGAACTTCTGGCCGGAACTGAAACCCATCAGGCCCATGCCGTTGTCGATGACCGCGATCACCGCGCCACCGATCACCGCGTTGATCACCTTGCCCTTGCCGCCGAAGAGGCTGGTGCCGCCGATGACCGCGGCGCCCACCGAGTAGAGCAGCACGTTGCTGCCACCGGTGTTCGGGTCGACCGAGCCGGCCCGGCTGACGATGAGGATGCCGCCGATCGAGGCCATGAACGAGCCGATGACGAAGACGGAGATGCGGATCCGGTCGACCGGGATACCGGCGCGCCGGGCCGCCTCGGTGTTGCCGCCGACGGCGTACACGTGCCGGCCGTACGTGGTGCGGCCGAGCACGAACGTCCAGATCACCATGAACACCGCGATGATCGGGACGACGATCGGCACGCCCTTCAGCGAGTTGATCGCCGGGTTGATCGACCGTTCCTGGGTGAGCACCCAGGTGCCGGCGACCAGCAGCAGGCCGAGCGCCACGATGCGGGTCGCGACGATGCCGAACGGCTCGGTGACCAGGTTGCGGGACGCCCGTGCCCGGTAGCGGTTGAGCTGTGCCAGGGCGAATCCGGCGACGCCGACGAGGGTGACCACCCAGCTCCAGGTCACCGACAGGTTCGACTTGTTGAGCGAGTTGACGAACTCGTCGGTGATCGAGATGTTCTTGCCGCCCTCGAGCAGGGTCAGCAGGATGCCCTGGAAGCCGAGGAAGGCGGCCAGGGTCACCACGAACGACGGGATCCCGAGCTTGGTCACCAGCAGACCGAGCACGAGACCGATGACCACACCGGTGAGCATGGCCGCCGGGATCGCCACCGACCAGGGAAGTCCCTCGTTGGTGAGCAGGATGGCCAGGACCGCGCCGCACACGCCGCTGGCGAAGCCGGCGGAGAGGTCGATCTCGCCGAGCAGCAGCACGAACACCAGGCCCATGGCGATGAAGACCACCTGGGCGCTCTGGTTGAACAGGTTGGCGAAGTTCAGCGCGGACAGGAACGTGTCGCTGCGGGCCACGCTGAAGATCAGCGTGAGGACGAGCAGGCCGAGGACGGCCGGCAGGGCGCCGAGGTCACCACCGCGGACCCGCGCCCAGTAATCGCGGACGTGGCTGGCGACCGTGGGTTTGACCGCCTGGATGCCGCCGGCCGTGGTCGTGGTGGTCGTCGTGGTCATGGCGCCTCTCCCGGCGTGATGTCGATGAACTCGGCCGGCTTCTCGGCCGGCAGGCCGAGGTCGCCGCTGCGTCCCGCGGTGATCAGTTCGACGATCTGGGAGTGGGTCACGTCCGCGGCCTTCACCTCGGCGGCCATCCGGCCGAGGTAGAGCGCCGCGATCCGGTCGGAGACCGCGAAGACGTCGTTCATGTTGTGCGAGATCAGCACGACGCCGAGGCCGTTGTCGGCGAGCCGCCGGACCAGTTCGAGGACCTGGGCGGTCTGCGCCACGCCGAGGGCGGCGGTCGGCTCGTCGAGGATGACGACCCGGCTGTTCCAGAGGACCGCCTTGGCGATGGCGACGGTCTGCCGCTGGCCGCCGGAGAGGCTGGCGACGAGCTGCCGCAGGGATTTGACGGTGCGGACCGAGAGGCTGCGCAGGGTCTCCCCGGCCATCTCCTCCATGGTGGCCTCGTCCAGGACCAGGCCGGACTTCTTCTCCCGGCCGAGGAACATGTTCTGGACGATGTCCAGGTTGTCGCAGAGCGCGAGGTCCTGGTAGACGACCTCGATGCCGAGCGCCGAGGCGTCCCGCGGGCTGTGGATCGCGACCTCGTCACCGTCGAAGGTGACCGTGCCGGCGTCGATGGTGTAGATACCGCTGATGCATTTGACCAGCGTGGACTTTCCGGCGCCGTTGTCGCCGACCAGGGCGGTGACCTCACCCGGGTAGACGTTCAGTCCGACGTCGTGCAGGACCTGGACGGGACCGAAGCTCTTGTCGATCCCGCGCAGTTCCAGAAGGGGTGTCGCGGTCACTGATGGTTCTCCTTCGTCCGGTGACCGTGGTGCCCGGCTCCGCCACCTCGTCGTGGCTCCGCCGACAGCGGGAGGGGTGACACAGAGCGACTCCGGCGCCGCCCACGGGATCCGTGGACGGCGCCGTCGCGAGTCGCTGTCGCAGGCTGGTCGTCAGCCTTGGGTCAGCTGATGCCGGCCTCGGTGCACGCCGCCGCGAAGTCCGCGGTGCAGAGCTCCTCCTTGGTGACGAAGCCGTCGGCGATGACGTCCTTGACGTTCGCCTTGGTGATCGACTTCGGGGTCAGGAGCACGGACTTGACGTCCTTCTTGGACTCCGGGTCGGTCACGCTGCTGGTGGCGGTGGTGGGCGCCTCGCCCTTGGCCAGCGCGATCGCCAGTTCGGCGGCGGCGTCGGCCTCGTCCTTGATCGCCTTGTAGACGGTCATGCACTGGTCGCCGACCAGGACGTTCTGCAGGCCCTGCACGGTGGCGTCCTGACCGGTCACCGGGACCTGGCCGTTCAGCTTGTTCTTCTTCAGCACCTGGATGGCCGCGTTGCCGAGGCCGTCGTTCGCCGCCAGGACACCCTTGATGTCCTTGTTGGTGGTCAGGTTCTGCTCGAACAGGGTGCCGCCCTGGGCGTTGTCCCAGTCCGGAACGTCGGTGTCCGGGCCCTTGAGGTACTCGCCCGAGTCGAACTTCGGCTTGAGCACCGAGTCGTAGCCCTGCTTGAACAGCGAGGCGTTGTTGTCGGTCGGCGACCCGTTCAGGTACGTCACGACCGGCTTGACGGCCTTCTTCTCGGTGAGGCAGTCGATCAGGCCCTGGCCCTGCAGTTCGCCGACCTTGACGTTGTCGAAGGACACGTAGAAGTCGGCGCCGCCGTTGAGGGTCAGACGGTCGTAGTCGATGGTCGCGATGCCCGCGGCCTTGGCCTTGTCCAGGACGGCCTTACCGGTGCCGGAGTCCAGGTTGACGGTCACCAGGACCTTGACGCCGCTGGAGATCATGCCGTCCGCGAGGGTCTGGAACTGGGTCTTGTCGCCCTGCGCGTTCTGGATGTCGGCCTCGACGCCGGCCGCCTTGAAGGCGTCGGTCAGGTATTTCACGTCGGCGGTCGCCCACCGCGCGGAGCTCTTGGTATCGGGCAGGATCACGCCGACCTTGCCGACGGCCGAGCCGCCCTCGGCGCCGCCTTCGTCACTGTCGCTGTTGCTGCCGCAAGCGGCCGTGCTTCCGGTGGCCAGCAGGCCGACCGCGGCAAGGGCGAACAGTCCCTTACGCATTCCTTGTGTCCTTTCGGGGGGTAAATCCGGAGCCTTATTTCGGATTTGTCAGGGTGCGTGCTGCCTGGGAACGCCGCCGCCCTGGTGACGCCGATGGATCAGGAACCGGTTTGTTGTGCCCGGCAACGTATTCCCGTAGTGGCCTGGAACACAAGGCACAACGAGCGTCGATCCCGTACTCAGGGATAACAATCCGGCAACATGGCTGTGCGGTGATCCCGAAGGACAGTCCCGAGATAACGGGACAAGTCAGGATCGGATGGGCGCCACCGTCGCGTCGGACAGCCGGATCAGATCGGCCGGAGCGAGGGACACCTGCAGGCCACGGCGGCCGGCGGAGACGTACATCAGATCGAGGCCGGTCGCCGAGTCGTCGATCACGGTGGGCAGGCGCCGGCGCTGGCCGAGCGGGCTGATCCCACCCCGGACATAGCCGCTGCTGCGCTCGGCGGCGGCCCGGTCGGCGAGCACGGCACGCTTGCCGCCGGCCGCGTGAGCGAGCGCCTTCAGGTCGAGATCGCCGGTCACCGGCACCACACCGACCACGAGGCCGCCGTCCACCTCGGCGACGAGCGTCTTGAACACCCGGCCCGGCTCGATCCCGAGCGCCTCGGCGACCAGGGCGCCGTAGTTCGGCGCGTCCGGCGAGACGTCGTACGGGTGCAGGGTGTGCTCCACCCGCTCCTTGATCAGCAGGACGGTGGCCGGGGTGCCCGCCGCTTTCTTGGCCATGCGGGCACGCTACTCCCCTGGTGACCGCCGTTACGCCGCGGAGGTCAACAACACCACTGGCGCGCCGTTCATCCTGGTCAGCACCAATCCGGCCGGATTCGGACCGGACAGCTTCAGATCCTTGCGCAGCTGCTCGGGCACCAGCGCCGAGCCCCGCTTGCGGATCTCCAGCCGGCCGACGCCCCGCTCGCGCAACAGGGCCCGCAGGCGCTTGAGCGAGAACGGCAGCACGTCGGTGACGGTCAGCCGGCGCGCGTACGGGGTGTCCACCGGCTCGTCGGTGTAGACATACGCGATCTCCGGGTCGGCCAGCCGACCGCCGACCGTCGCGGCGAACTCGGCCACCAGATGCGAGCGGACCACCGCCGGATCCGGGTCGTACAGGTAGCCGCCCACCGCACCCACCGGCGCCGCCTCGACGCCGGTGCCGGTCAGCTCGCGGACCTCGCCGGACGCGCCGATCAGCGTCGCCCGCCGGGGCGCCGCGGCCAGCGGGCCGCACCAGAACGCGGCCTCGACCAGGTCGCCGCCGACGCTGACCCACTCGCCCTCGGCGCCCGGCGGCAGCAGATCGTGGTCGATGCCGGGCGCGAGCTTCAACGTGGTCAGCGGGACCCGGCCGGGCAGGCCTGCGATGAAGTCCCAGGACGGCGAGTACGACTTCGGATTGAACACCCGCCCCCGGCCGGTCTGCCGGCGGGCCGGGTCGGCGAAGACCGCGTCGTAGCGCTCGACCTCGACCGTGGTGGCGTCGGCGCACTCGACGGTGATCAGCTCGGCGAGACCGGCCGCCTCGGCGTTGGCCGCCGCGATCGCCGCGGTCAACGGGTCGGCCTCCACGGCGTACACCCGGATGCCGCGCCGGGCCGCGGCCAGCGCGTCGGAGCCCAGCCCGCATCCCAGATCCACCAGGGACCGCACCCCGGCATCCGCGAGGCGCGCCGCCCGCCGGTCCGCCACCACCGACCGCGTCGCCTGCTCCCATCCGGGGCGGGTGAAGAACATCCGGGCGGCGTCCGGGCCGAACTTGCATGCCGCGCGCCCGCGCAAACTAGCCTGGGTCAGAGCGGCCGCGGCCAGATCCGCGGGGATGCCCCGCGACCGCATGGCCGAGGCCGCCACGAGTGGGTCGGCACCGGCCAGTTCGTCGGCCGTGGCCAGGGCTTTCTCTCCGTCGGGAGAACGCAGCACGCGCAGCAGCTCAGGGGTCACACCAGGCATTCTCCCTGGCGTGACGTGTTGGCACTCTGGTTGACGGAGTGCTAGATCCGGAATAGTCTCCCCGTTAGCACTCTCAACATGAGGGTGCCAGCCGCACGGCCCGTCCGTGCGGTTAGGCACCAGGCGGACCGGCACCCGCGACGACGGCCCCGCCCGGTGGCATGAGGCATCTGACCGGCCTGACTCAAGGTCGGCGAAACCTGTACCCAGGAGGGTATGCCCGTGACTACCGCGACCAAGGTTGCGATCAAGCCGCTCGAAGACCGCATCGTGGTTCAGGCGAACGAGGCTGAGACCACCACGGCGTCCGGCATCGTGATCCCCGACACCGCCAAGGAGAAGCCGCAGGAGGGCACCGTCCTCGCTGTCGGCCCCGGCCGGATCGACGACAAGGGCAACCGCGTCCCGCTCGATGTCAAGGTCGGCGACGTGGTCCTCTACTCGAAGTACGGCGGCACCGAGGTCAAGTACGCCGGCGAGGAGTACCTGGTGCTCTCCGCCCGCGACGTCCTCGCGGTCATCGAGAAGTAAGACCTAACTGATTGCGCTCGCGCCCTGTTCCGATAACTCGGGGCAGGGCGCTGGTGCGTGAAGGGACCATAAATGGCGAAGATCCTCAGCTTCTCCGACGACGCCCGGCACCTGCTGGAGCACGGCGTCAACACGCTCGCCGACACGGTCAAGGTCACCCTCGGGCCGCGCGGTCGCAACGTCGTCCTGGACAAGAAGTTCGGTGCGCCCACGATCACCAACGACGGCGTCACCATCGCCAAGGAGATCGAGCTCACCGACCCCTACGAGAACCTCGGCGCGCAGCTGGTCAAGGAGGTGGCGACCAAGACCAACGACGTCGCCGGCGACGGGACCACCACCGCCACCGTGCTCGCGCAGGCGCTGGTCCGCGAGGGCCTGCGCAACGTGACCGCGGGTGCCAACCCGATCGGCCTCAAGCGGGGCATGGACCAGGCCAGCGAGGTCGTGTCCAAGGCTCTGCTGGCGAAGGCCGTCGAGGTCTCCGACCACAAGGCGATCGCCAACGTGGCCACCATCTCGGCCCAGGACGCCACCATCGGCGAGCTGATCGCCGACGCGATGGACCGGGTCGGCCGCGACGGTGTCATCACCGTCGAGGAGGGCTCGGCGCTGCACACCGAGCTCGACGTCACCGAGGGTCTGCAGTTCGACAAGGGCTTCATCTCGCCGAACTTCGTGACCGACGCCGAGTCGCAGGAGGCGGTGCTGGAGGACGCGTACATCCTCCTCACCACCCAGAAGATCTCCAGCATCGAGGAGCTGCTCCCGCTGCTGGAGAAGGTCCTGCAGACCGGCAAGCCGCTGCTCATCGTGGCGGAGGACGTCGAGGGCCAGGCCCTGTCCACCCTCGTGGTGAACGCGCTGCGCAAGACCGTCAAGGTCGCCGCGGTGAAGGCGCCCGGCTTCGGTGACCGCCGCAAGGCGATCCTGCAGGACCTGGCGATCGCGACCGGTGGCGAGCTGATCGCCCCCGAGCTCGGTTACAAGCTCGACCAGGTCGGCCTCGAGCAGCTGGGCAGCGCCCGGCGCATCGTCGTCGACAAGGAGAACACCACGATCGTCGACGGTGGCGGCCAGTCCGCCGAGGTCGCCGACCGGGTCTCGCAGATCCGCAAGGAGATCGAGGCGTCCGACTCCGACTGGGACCGCGAGAAGCTCCAGGAGCGCCTCGCGAAGCTCGGCGGCGGTATCGCGGTGATCAAGGTCGGCGCCGCGACCGAGGTCGAGATGAAGGAGCGCAAGCACCGCATCGAGGACGCCATCGCCGCGACGAAGGCCGCGGTCGAGGAGGGCACCGTCCCCGGCGGCGGCGCCGCTCTCGCCCAGGTCGCCAAGGAACTCGAGGGTGGCCTCGGCCTGACCGGCGAAGAGGCCCTCGGTGTCGCCATCGTCCGCAAGGCGCTGGTGGAGCCGCTGCGCTGGATCGCGCAGAACGCCGGCCACGACGGCTACGTCGTGGTGGGCAAGGTCAACGAGCTGGGCTGGGGCCACGGCCTCAACGCCGCCACCGACGAGTACGTCGACCTGGCCGCGTCCGGCATCATCGACCCGGTGAAGGTGACCCGTAACGCGGTCTCCAACGCCGTCTCGATCGCCGGCCTGCTGCTCACCACGGAGAGCCTCGTGGTGGAGAAGCCCGTCGAGGCCGCTCCGGCCCCGGCCGGCGGCCACAGCCACGGCGGTCACGGCCACAGCCACTGATCGTCCGCTCACGGAAAGGGCGCGTCCTGCGGGGCGCGCTCTTTTTGGTCCTCACCCTGCCAGGAGTGCCACAGCGCCGCGTAGGCGCCGTTCTTGGCCACCAGCTCGTCGTGCGAACCCAGTTCCACGATCCGGCCGTCCTCGACCACCGCGACCCGGTCCGCGTCGTGCGCCGAGAACAACCGGTGGGCGATCGCCACCACGGTCCGGCCGCGGACCACCGCCGCCAGCGACCGTTCCAGGTCCCGGGCCGACCGCGGATCCAGCAGCACCGTCGCCTCGTCCAGCACCAGCGTGTGCGGATCGGCCAGGATCAGCCGGGCCAGGGCGACCTGCTGCGCCTGCGCCGGGGTGAGCAGCCGGCCACCGGCGCCGACCGGCGTGTCCAGCCCGGCCGGCCAGCCGTCCACCCAGTCCAGCGCGTGCACCGCGGCCAGGGCGGCGCGGATCTCCGGGTCGGGGGCGGCTGGGCGTACCATCGCGACGTTCTCGCGCAGCGTGCCGGCGAAGACGTGATGCTCCTGGCTGACCAGCGCCACGTGGGCGCGGAGCCGGTCCGGCGACAGCTCACCGAGCGGGACCCCGCCGACCGTGATGCTGCCGGACGTGGGCCGGTGCAGGCCCGCGAGCAAGCAGCCCAGGGTGGACTTGCCGGCGCCGGAGAGGCCGACCACCGCGATCCGCTCGCCCGGTTCCAGGGTCAGATCGATGCCGTGCAGCACCTCGCGGCCCGCGACGTAACCGAACCGGACGTCGCGCAACTCGATCCGGTCGTTCTCCGGTTCCCGCGCCGGTGTCCGCCCGGCCGGCGGATCGGCCGCCACCCCCAGCAGACGGGCCAGCGAGGCCGCGCCCACCTGCAGTTCGTCGAGCCAGTTGAGCAACCGGTCGAGCGGGTCGATCAGCTGCTGGACGTAGAGCACCGCGGCCGCGGTCTGCCCCAGGGTCACCGCGCCCCGCAGATACAGCCAGCCACCGGCCAACAGCGTGATCACCAGCGGGAGCACGTAGCTCACCTCGAGCACCGGCCACCAGACGGTCCGCAGGTGCAGCGTGTACCGCTCGGCGATCCAGGACCGCCGCAGGTCGGCGTCGGTACGCCCGGCCCGCTGCCCCTGCCGCCCGAGGGCCTCCACCGTCCGGGCCCCCTCGACGGTCTCGCTGAGCCCGTCGGTCACCTCCGAGTACGCCGCGTTCTGCCGCAGGTACCCCTTCGGCGCCCGGCGCAGATACCACCGGGTTCCGGCCACCGTCAGCGGCACCCCGACCAGCAGCGGCGCCGCCAGCAACGGGTCGAGCACCAGCAGCGCCACCACGATCAGCACCGTGGTGATCAGCGCGATCATCGTCTCCGGCACCGCGAACCGCACGCACTTCGACAGCGCGTCCACGTCCCGGGTGGTCCGGGTCAGCAGGTCACCGGTGCCGGCCGCCTCGACCGTGCCCAGCGGCAGCGACAGCACCCGGGCGATGAACCGTTCCCGCAGCCGGGCCAGCACCCGTTCGCCGAGCCGGGCCGACGCCACGTGCGCGAACCGGATCAGCACCGCCTGCACCAGCACGAACCCGGCGATGGCCAGTGCCAGCCGGTCCAGTTCGGCGATCCGCGCACCGTCCTGGATGCCCTGCACCAGTTCGCCGAGGAGCCGGGGACCGGCCAGCCCGGTGCAGGCGGCGAGCAGGTGCAGCCCGACGGCGGCCTGGAACATCCGGGCATGACCGCGGTAGAGGTCGCGGGCGTACCGGCGTACCTGGGCGGTGCCGGCCACCGGGAGCGGTCGGTTCACGGCAGGTCCCCGCGCGACACCATGGCGGCGTAGCGGGGCTCCGCGACGAGCAGGTCGTGATGGGTACCGGACGCGACCACCCGGCCCTGCTCCAGGTAGAATACGTGGTCGGTACGGTTCAGCACCAGCGGACTGGACGTGCAGATCACCGTGGTCCGCCCGGCCCTCGCCGCTCGCAGCCGCTCGGCGATCAGTTCCTCGGTGTGCGGATCGACCGCGTTCGTCGGCTCGACCAGGATCATGATCTCCGGGTCGGCGAGCAGCGCCCGGGCCAGCCGCAGGCGCTGCTGCTGGCCGCCGGAGAAGGACCGGCCCCGTTCGGCGACCCGGGTCTGCACCCCGGCCGGCAGCGCCTCGACGATCTCGGTGGCCGCCGCGGCCTCCAGCGCCTCCGGGAGGGCACCGTCACCGGCCGGGTCCAGATCGGACCGCAGCCGGCCGGAGAAGAGCCGCGCCTCGTTCTCCACCACCAGGATCCGACGGCGGACCTCGGACAACGCGGCGGCGGCGAGCGGCAGGCCGTCCAGGGTGGCGCCGTCGGCGTACCGGCCCAGCCGGTCGGCGACCCGGGCCGCGTCCACCGGGTCGGCCGCGGCTATCGCGGTGAGCCGGCCCGCGGCGATCACCACCCGCGACTCCGGGTCGGCCAGTTCGCCCCGGGGCAGCGGCACCGGGGCCGCCGGATCGGGCAGGTCCGTCCGCACCCCCAGCATCGTCACCACCCGCTGGGCCGACACGTGTCCCCGGGTCAGCTTGTCGATCGCCTCGGTGAGCTGCCGCATCGGCGCGACCAGGAAGGCGGCGTACGCGTAGAACGACACCATCTCCCCCACGGTGATCCGCTGCTGCAGGGCGAACCGGGCGCCCAGCCACGTCACCAGCACCAGGAAGATCCCGGGCAGCAGCACCTGGGCCGCTTCGAGCAGCGCCTCCACCCGGGCGGTACGCACCCCCGCGTCCCGCAGCGCCCGGGACTCGGTGGCGTACCGGTCGGCCATCGCCTGTTCGCCGCCCACCCCGCGGATCACGTGCAGTCCGGCGACCAGGTCGGCCGCGTTGCCGGTCAGCCGGCCCTGCTGCCTGCGGTACGCCTCCTGCTGCCGGTGCAACGGCCGGATCAGCGCCCCGGCGACCAGCAGCAACACCGGTACGCCGAGCAGCACGACCAGTCCGAGCGGCACCGAGACGTGCAGCAGCAGCACGGTGACGGTGACGATCGCGATCAGCCCGCCGAGGCTGCGGGCCGCGATGTCGATGGCCCCGCCGATGTGGGTGAGGTCGGAGGTGCCGATCGCGACGACCTCACCGGCGTCCAGCCGTCGCGGCAGGGTGGCGCCGAGCAGGTTGGCGTGCCGGACGGTCACCTGCACGGTCCGGAAGGAGGCGCCCAGCCAGTTCGCCACCGCGAACCGGTGCCGGGCGATGCCGGCGAGCGCGTGCGCGACCCCGACGAAGAGCAGGATGAGTCCCCAGCCCAGCAGGGCGGTGCCCCGCCGCTGGGCGGCCGCGTCGATCGCCTGGCCGACGATCGCCGGCACCATCGCCTGGAATCCCATCCAGGTGACGGCCAGGCCGACGGCGGCCGCGGTGGTCAGGCGGGAGCGCCGCACGAGCCAGCAGAGGTACCGGGCGGCGGACCGGTCAACGGGACGGCCGGGATCGGCCACGGGCAATCTTCGCATCAGGCCCCGACGGTAAGGGCCGGAGCACGGGGACGGCGACTACTCAGCGATCGACGGGACTGAAATCCCAGACATGCGGAGTGCGTGCCACCAGGTTCTCCGGTGGCACCGGCATGTTCTCCGGGCTGTTACGCCATTTGGTGATGACGACGATGCGAAGATCGGTGGACGAATAGACGTCACTCGACACATGTTGTGGCAGTACCTCCAGTCCGGGTACCGCCGTGTCACACACCCAGGCCAGCAGCTCGTCGAAGCCGGTCCGGGAGGCCCGAACCTCCCACATCCGCGCGATCATGATGGCTTCCTACCCCGGCACGCTCACCGCGGTCAAACTCATCGACGAGTCGGCGGGCAGGTCCAGGCGGCTCGGGGCGACGCCGGCCGCGACCAGATGCGAGCCGAGCGCGGCGACCATCGCGCCGTTGTCGGTGCACAGCTGCGGCCGGGGCACCCGCACGGTGATGCCGTACTTCGCGGCCCTCTGTTCGGCGAGCACCCGCAGCCGGGAGTTCGCCGCCACCCCACCCCCGATGACCAGGGTGTCCACGCCGTTGCTGCGGCACGCGTCGATCGCCTTGGCGGTCAGCACGTCACAGACCGCCTCCTGGAAACTGGCCGACACGTCGGCCACCGGGACCGGCTCACCGGCCCGTTCCCGGGCCTCCACCCAGCGGGCGACGGCGGTCTTGAGACCCGAGAAGGAGAAGTCGAAACGGTGCTCCGCCTGGTCTTTCGGCGCGGTCAGGCCGCGCGGAAAGGCGATCGAGGCGTGGTCACCGTCACGCGCCGTCCGGTCGATCACCGGGCCGCCGGGGAAGCCCAGGCCGAGCAGCCGGGCCACCTTGTCGAAAGCCTCGCCGGCCGCGTCGTCGATGGTCGCGCCGAGCGGCGTCACCCCGGCGGTCAGGTCGTCGACGAGCAGCAGCGACGAGTGGCCGCCGGAGACGAGCATCGCCACCGCCGGGGCGGGCAGCGGACCGTGTTCCAGGGTGTCCACCGCAACGTGCGCGGCCAGGTGGTTCACGCCGTAGATCGGTTTCTCGGCGGCGAGCGCGTACCCCTTGGCTGCGGCCACCCCGACCAGCAGCGCGCCGGCCAGTCCGGGGCCGCTGGTCACCGCGATGGCGTCGATGTCGGCGAGCGTCACCCCGGCCGTGTCCAGTGCCCGCTGCATGGTCGGGACCAGCGCCTCCAGGTGGGCGCGGCTGGCCACCTCGGGCACCACCCCGCCGAACCGGGCGTGCTCATCCACACTGGACGCGATCGCGTCGGCCAGCAGAGTGTGCCCGCGGACGATGCCGATGCCGGTCTCGTCGCAGGAGGTCTCGATCCCGAGGACCAGGGGCTCGTCACGCATCACGCATCATCACCAGGGCGTCGGTGTTGCTCGGTTGGTAGTAGCCGCGCCGGATGCCGACCGGCTCGAAATCGTAAGTCGCATACAGCTTCTGGGCCGGCCCGTTGTCGACCGCCACCTCGAGCAGCGTCTTACGGGCGCCGCGCCGGGCCGCCTCGGCGAGCAGCGTCTCCAGCAGCAGCCGGCCGGCGCCACGGCGCTGGGCGTCCCGGCGTACCGCGATGTTCTGCACCCAGGACTCGTCGGCGTCCACCACGGACAGGCCGGCATAGCCCAGCACCGGGCCGCCGGGCTCGTCGGTCGCGACGACGTAGAAGTGCCGCTGCGCCAACTCGTTCCAGAACATCGAGGCGGACCACTTCTCCGCCCCGAACAGGTCCTCCTCGACCGGGAGGATCTCGTCGATGTGCCACCAGCGGAAGCGTTCGACAAGCATCAGGTCAGCACCGGTTTGCGCGCCGACGGCTCGACCGCGTCCGGCCGCCGCAGATAGAGCGGGGTCAGGATCTCGCTCGGCGCCGCCTCGCGGATCCGCTGCGCGGCGATCGCGACGAGGGCGGCGCCGGGCGGGTGCAGAAGATGCTCCTCCACGGGTACGCCGAAAACGTCCCCGTATTTCAGCGCGCCCTCACCACAGGCCCGTTCCACCGACTCGACGGACACCGCCGCGGGCTTGTCCACGTCCGGCCCGCTGACCCGCTCACCGTCCTGATAGGTCGCGTAGTAGACCTCACGACGCCGCGCATCGGTCGCCACCAGCACCCGGCCCGGACCGGCCGCCCGGCCCAGAGCGTCGAGCGAACAGACGCCGTAGGTCGCGATGCCGAGCGCCTGCCCCATGCTCGCCGCGGTCGCCAGTCCGACCCGCAGGCCGGTGAACGGTCCGGGACCGAGCCCGGCCACGATCGCGCCCAGGTCACGCGGGCGGACGCCGGCCTCGGCCAGCGCCGCCGCGATCTCCGGCGCGAGTTTCTCCCCGTGCGCCCGCGGGTCGACGGTCCGCTGCTCCACGACCCCGAACAGGCCGTCAGCGGTCACCTCGACCAGCGCCGCCGTCGACGCGGGCGTTGCGGTGTCCAGAGCTAGTACGAGCACAGGCTGACCCTAGACGGTGGCCTTCGGGTCCCAGTCGATGACCGGCCGTCCCCCGTCGGCGAGAGCCTTGTTGGCCGCGCTGAACGGGCGGCTGCCCAGGAAACCGACCCGGTTGAGCGGGCTCGGGTGCCCCGCCTCCAGCACCGCGTGCACCGGGTTGGTGATCAGGGACGCCTTCTTCTTGGCGTAGCTGCCCCAGAGCAGGAAGACGATCCGCTCGTCCCGCTCGTTCAGCGCCTTGATGGTGGCGTCGGTGAACGCCTCCCAGCCCTTGTTGCCGTGCGAGCCGGCCTTGCCCGCCCGGACGGTCAGCACCGCGTTGAGCAGCAGCACACCCTGCCGCGCCCAGCCGGTCAGGTCGCCGTCGGCCGGCTTGGCGATGTTGACGTCCTCGGAGAGCTCCTTGAACACGTTGCCCAGCGACGGGGGCTTGCGGACCCCCTCGCGGACGCTGAAGCTCAGGCCGTGCGCCTGGCCGGGACCGTGGTACGGGTCCTGGCCGAGGATCAGCACCCGGGTCTGCTCCGGCAGGCACAGCCGGTACGCGTTGAACAGGTCCTCCCGCGGCGGGTAGATCGTCTGCGAGTCGTACTCCGCCTCGACGAACTCGCCCAGTGTCGCCGTGGCGGCCTCGTCGAGGAAGGGCGACAGCTCGGTCCGCCACTCGGCGGGCAGCAGCTCGATCAGGTTCACATGTTCTCCAGTCGGTGTGCCCAGTCGCCGCCGTGCGGCACCAGGTCGATCACTCGGGTGTCGTCGTCCAGCCGGTCGATGGCGACCTGCAGGTATTCGTCGTTGAGCTGCTCCACCAGCCCGGCGCCCCACTCCACGACCGTGACCGCGTCGTCCGCCGAGGCGTCCAGGTCGAGGTCGTCGATCTCGGCGCGCGGGTCCGGCCGGTCGCCCAGCCGGTAGGCGTCGGCGTGCACCAGCGGCACCGGACCGCGGTGCACCCGCGCGATCACGAAGGTCGGCGAGGTGATCGGGCCCTGCACCCCCAGCCCCGCCCCGATGCCCTGCACCAGGGCGGTCTTGCCGGCGCCCAGCGGGCCGGTGAGCAGCAGCAGGTCGCCGGGCCGCAGCAGACCGGCGAGCCGCCGGCCGAAGTCGCGGGTCTCGTCGACCGTGGTGAACTTCACGAGATCTTCTCCAGGAAGGGGAGCAGTGCCGCGTTGACCTCGTCGGCCTTCTCGAGCATCACCACGTGGCCACTGTTGTCGATCTTCAACAACTCGGCCTCGGGCAGGTGCCGCAGGATCTCCTCGGAGTGGGTGACCGGGGTCAGGTAGTCGCGGGTGCCCACGATCACCAGCACCGGCACGCCCCGCAACGCGGACAGCGCCGGGAACCGGTTGTGGGTGTAGAGGGTGTGCAGATATTTGGTCAGCGTCTCGACCGAGGTCCTGGAATTCATCGTCTCGACGAACGTGACGAGTGTCGGGCTCGGCTTGGGCTCGCCGAACCCGTACCGCCGGGTGAGCAACCAGGCCAGGTCGGAGGAGGCGATCCGGGCCCGGTCGATGGTGCCGCCGCCGAGGTGCGCCGCCTTGTCCCACAGCGGGAAGAACGGCGCGCTGGCCCGGGCCACCAGGTTGGTGATGCCGAGCTGTGTCTTGTCGACCAGCCCGGCCGAGGTGGAGATCAGCACCACGCCGGTCACCCGGTTGCCGAACCACTCCGGGTACTGCTCGGCGAACGCCATGATGGTCATGCCGCCCATCGAGTGGCCGACCAGGATGATGTGCCCGTCCGGCACCACCTCATCGAGCACCGCGGCCAGCGAGCGGCCCAGCGCGGCGATGTCGTAGGTGCCCGACTGCAGACGCCCGGACCGGCCGTGACCCGGCTGGTCGTAGAAGACCAGGCGCTGGTCGCCGCGCTCGGTGAGCAGCTTGCGCTGGAAGTAGAAGGTGCCCATGTCCAGGGCGAACCCGTGCACGAAGACGATGGTGGGCTTGTCGTTCGCCTCGGCCGGCTCGACGATCTCGACGTGCATGTCGGTGCCGTCGGCCGCGGTCACCGTCAGCTCCTCGTCGAACACCTGCTCACCGAACGGCTCCTCGGTGTACGGGTCGCCGGGCGCGTTGACCGACCGCCGAACCAGCACCCGCTCGACCGCGAACGCGGTGGCCAGGCCGGCCGCCGCCACACCGACGGCGGCGCCGAAGACGCCGGCCACCGCCCTGCCCCGGATCACCGCTCGACCTCCCCGGTGTAACGCCGTGGCACCCGGCCACTGCCGAACCTGGTGACGATCTCGTAGTGGATCGTGCCGGTCGCCGCGGCCCAGTCGATCGCGGTGGGCTCGCCGTCGTCGCCCGGCCCGAACAGGGTGGCCACGTCGCCCGGCTGGACCGGCTCGTCGCCGACGTCGACCACCACCTGGTCCATGCAGACCCGGCCGGCGATCCGGGCCGTCACGCCGCCGATCAGCACCGGCGCGGTGTTGGACGCGTGGCGGGGCACCCCGTCGCCGTAGCCCAGCGGCACCACGGCCAGCGTCGTCTCGCGCGGGGTGCGATAGGTCAGGCCGTAGGAGACGCCCTGGCCGGCCGGCACCCGTTTGGCCATGGTCACCCGGGCCCGGGCGGTCATCGCCGGGCGCAGGCCGAACGTCTCGCCGGCCACCGGGGACAGGCCGTAGGCCGCCACACCGATCCGGACCAGGTCGAAGTGGGTGTCCGGCCGGGTCAGGGTGGCCGCGGAGTTGGCGATGTGCCGGTGCGTCGGGACGACCCCGTGCCGCTCGGCCACCGCGAGGGCGTCGGTGAAGGCGGCCAACTGCCGGTCGACCGACTCGTGGCCGGGCTCGTCGGCGCAGGCGAAGTGGCTGAACACCCCGATCACCTCGATGTCACCGGCGTCGCGCGCCTTGGCGGCCGCGTCCACCAGGACCGGCCACTCCGCCGGGGTGGCGCCGCCCCGGGCCAGCCCGGTGTCGATCTTGAGGTGAACCCGCGCGGGCCGGCCCACCCGCCGGGCCGCCACGACGATCTCGTCGAGCAGCTCCGGCGACGCCGCAGCCAGGTCGATGTCGGCGGCGACCGCCTCGTGCAGCGGCAGACCCGGCGCCAGCAGCCAGGCCAGCACCCGGGCCGGCAGACCCGCCCGGCGCAGCTCGAGCGCCTCGTCCAGGGTGGCGACACCGAGCCAGGTCGCACCGCCGGCCAGCGCGGCGCGGGCCGCCGGCACCATGCCGTGGCCGTAACCGTCCGCCTTGACGGCGACCAGCACCTCGGCCGAGGTGCGGGCGCGCAACGCCGCCACGTTGTCGCGGATGGCGTCCAGATCGACGCGGACTTCGGCCTGCCACATGTCTTCCACCCTACTGAGGCGTACGACAGTTTCCGGCCGCCCCGGGTCAGTCCAGCAGATCAGCGAGTACCGGGCGTAGGGCGCACGCCACGTCCGACGACGACACCGGACCGCCCTGCGCCGCCCGGCGGCCGGCGAGACCGTGCACGTACGCCGCCGCGACCGCCGCCCGCACCGGCGGCACCCCGGCCGCCAGCAGCGACCCCAGCAGCCCGGCCAGCACATCCCCGGTCCCGGCGGTGGCCAGCACCGGACTGCCGGTGGGATTGGCCCAGATCTCGCCGGCCGGCGACGCCACGATCGTCCGGTCGCCCTTGAGCAGCACCACCGCGTTCGTCCAGGCCGCCAGCCGGGCCGCCGCACCGGCCCGGTCCGCGCCCGGCGCCTCCCCGGCCAGCCGCTTGAACTCACCGTCGTGCGGAGTGATCACCAGCGGGGCGTCGCGCCGCAGATCCTCGGCGTGCTCACCTCCGACCAGCAGCGAGATCGCGTCCGCGTCCAGCAGCACCGGCAACGACGTGGCCAGCACACTGCGCAGCTCGGTGCGCGCCGCGGCATCGGTGCCGAGACCGGAACCGCACACCCAGGCCTGCACTCGGCCGGCCTCGGCCACCCGGGGCGCCACCACCACCGACGGATGCGCACGGACCACCTCGCGGTGGGCGCTGCCCGCATAGCGCACCATGCCGGCCGGACCGGCGAGCGCACCGGTGGCCGAGAGCAGGGCGGCGCCGGGATACTGCTCCGAACCGGTCGCCAGACCGACCACACCGCGGTTGTACTTGTCCGAGGTGGTGCCGGGCCGGGGCCACCACCCGGCGACGTCGGCAGCCTCCGCCACCCGGACCGCCGGATCGGCCACCAGAACCGGCCCGAGACCGATATCGATCAGATCGATGAGCCCGCAGCGGGTGGCCGCGGCGCCCAGCACGTGCGCCGGTTTGAGACAGCCGAACGTCACCGTGACATCCGCGGTCACCGCCTCACCCGGCACGTCACCGGTGTCCACGGCCACCCCGCTGGGCACGTCGACAGCCACCACCGTCGCCCGCTCCCCGGTCCGCCCGCGCAGGTCACCGAGGCGGCGCACGATCGCCACGGCAGACTCCCGCAGGCCGCCGCTCGCCCCGATCCCGACGATGCCGTCCAGCACCAGATCGGCCCGGGCGGGCAGCTCCCCGGTGGTGAACCCGCCGGCCGCGCGCAACGCCGCCACACCGGCCAGATGCACCCGGTCCGGGTTCAGCAGCAGGGCGCGGACCTGAGCCCCACGACGGGCCAGCGCCGCGCCGGCATAGAGCGTGTCGCCGCCGTTGTCACCACTGCCGACCAGCAGCAGCACCCGGGCGCCGTAGACGCCGCCGGCCGCCTCCAGCAACAGCGCGCATCGCCGGGCCAGACCGGCCGCTGCCCGCTGCATCAGCACGCCCTCCGGCAGCCGGGCCATCAGCGATTTCTCCGCCGCACGGACGTCCGCGACCCGCCACGCCTGACGCATGTGCCCTCCCAGGGGTCAAGTCCCGGTCTCCGCGACCACCATTGCGGACGCTATCCCGCCGTCGTGGGACAGCGAGAGATGCCACCGCCCGATCCCGCGCGCGGTCGCCGCGGCGGCGACCGTACCGGAAACGGTCAACCACGGCCGGCCGTCCGGATCGGTGACGATCTCGCAGTCGTGCCAGCGCAGACCGGCCGGCGCGCCGAGAGCCTTGGCCACGGCCTCCTTCGCCGCGAACCGCGCGGACAGCGACTCCGCGGACCGGGGACCACCGGATCCGGTGACGCGTTCGGCCTCGGTGAAGAGGCGGTCAGCGAGCAGCGGGGTGCGGTCCAGGGCACGGGCGAAACGCTCCACCAGGACGACGTCGATGCCGACAGACACGATCACACCGGTCACCCTAGCGGTGGGTCCGGCTGCTTCCAGCGTACGAGTGACCGCACCGCACCGCCCAGACCTCGGCACCGACCAGGTCCACAAGGCCTGTGGACAACCGGATCCCGGCGCCCGGTGGGCTGTCCACAGGGCCGCCCCGGCGCCCCGGCCCGGCCCCTACCGTCGGCGCATCCCCATCCCGTACGTCCCACCCGCCCACCTCGCCACCGGAGGCCGCCGATGAATCCCGATCCGCACGCCGACACCGCTTCCGTTTTTCAGGCCGACACGGTTTTTCAGGCCGACACCGCCGACCTGCGCCGGCACGCCGCCGACGTCGAAGCGACCGCCCGTCGACTGGACGGCGCCGGTGCCGCCGCCCCGCACACCGAGACGACTCCCCGCTGGGCCACCGCCACCGCCGCCGATCTCGCCGCCGGCGCCGCCCGCCGGTCGCTCGCCTTGATCGGGGACGACACCGCCGAGACCGCTCAGCGGATCACCGCCGCCGCCCGGGCGTATGAGGAGGCCGACGCCCGAGCCGCCACCCGCCTGCGGCTGACCCGGTGAGCACCCTCGTCCGCGCCCGGTTGCGGGTGACCCGGTGAGCACCCTCGTCCACGCACGGTTGCGGGTGACCCGGTGAGCGCTGTCGTCTACGCCCGGTTGAGGGTCACCGATCCGGGCCGGTGGTGGGCGGCCGCGCTGTCCTGGCGCCGCTGGGCGGCCGTCGCCGGGGTGCTGGCCGCCGAGTTCGAGCCGCTCGCCGCGGGCCTGCGGGCGATCTGGTCCGGTCCCACCGCCACGGCCGCCGGGTCCCGGCTGCGCGGGCTACGACGGCGTCTCACCCTGTTCCGGCTCTTCTGCTGGCGGGCCGACCAGGCGCTCAGCGAGTTCGCCGCGGCGCTCGACCGGGCCCGGGCACTGCTCGACCGGGCCCGGACCCGGGCCGAAGCCGCTGGCCTGATCATCGACGACACCGGCACGGTCCGGTCCCGTTCACCGGAGTCAGCGGATTCGGCCTCGGCCACCACGGCGGGTTCGGTCTCCGCCGCCGCGGGCCTGGCCGCGGCCGACCTCGCCGCGGCCCTGACGGTCGCCGCCGACGCCGACGAGTCCGCTGCCGCCCGGTTGCACGAGCTCTCCCCCGAGGCCGCCGCGCCCCACCGAGCCGGCCGGCCCGGCTGCACCGCGTCGCCGGCCGAGGTCCGCCGCTGGTGGGCCGGCCTGACTCCGGCGGAACGCAACTGGCTGCTGGTCACCGAACCGGGCCCGCTCGGGTCCACCGACGGCATCCCGATCGCGGACCGGGACCTGGCGAACCGGCTGCTGCTCCCGGACCACCGCGCCGGCACCGCCGACCGCGGACTACGCGACGGCCTGGACGAGTTGGACGCCCGGCTCGGCGACGACACCGGACGCCGGGCCTACCTGGTGGGCCTGGACGTCGCCGGTGAGGGCCGGGCCGTGGTGGCGCTCGGTGATCCGGACCGGTCGCGGTCGGTGCTCACCCACGTACCGGGCATGACCTCCGGTCTGGCCTCGATCGGTGGTGAGCTGACCCGGGCCGGGCGGGTCGCCGACCGGGCGGCGGAGCTGGGACCGGCGAGTGCGGCGAGCGCCGTGCTGTGGCTGGACTACGACGCCCCGGACTTCCTCGACGAGGCGTTCTCCGACCGGCAGGCGATCGCCGGTGCGGCCGGTCTGCGCCGGTTCCAGGAGGGTCTGCGGGTCACCCACGAGGGCCCGGCGGCGGTGCAGACCGTGCTCGGGCACAGCTACGGCTCGCTGGTCGTCGGGGAGGCCGCCACCGGACCGCTGGAGGCCGATCGGCTGGTGTTCGTCGGGTCGCCCGGGGTCGGCGTGCGATCAGCCGAGCAGTTGAGTGTCCCGGCCGACCAGGTCTGGTCGTCGACGTCGAGGACCGACGTCATCCAGTACGCCGCGCTCGCCCCGGCCGGACTCGCCCGCGACCTGGCGATCTCGGGGGCCGTACCGGTGGTCGGGCCGGCGTTCGCCTTCGGCCGGCCGGAGCGGGATCTGTGGTTCGGCACCAACCCGAGTGATCCGGCGTTCGGCGGACGGGTCTTCGCCAGTCAGCCGGAAGCCGGCCACCTGGGCTACTGGGAACCCGGACGGCCGGCTCTGGATGCCCTGGCCACCCTGGCCCTGGGCGACACACCCGTGGAAGGCCGGTGAGCCGCGGCTCACCGGCGCATCACTCGACGGTGACCGACTTCGCCAGGTTGCGGGGCTGGTCCACGTCGTGGCCGCGGGCGGCGGCGATCTCGCAGGCCAGGATCTGCAGCGGAACCGTGGTCATCAGCGGCGCCAGCAGGGTCGGGGTGTGCGGCACCAGGATCAGGTGGTCGGCGAACTGCGCCACGTCGTCGTCGCCCTCCTCGGCGATGACGATGGTGCGGGCGCCCCGGGCCCGGACCTCCTGGATGTTGGAGACCATCTTGTCGCGCATCACGCCGCGGCCCTGCGGTGACGGCACCACGCAGACCACCGGCGTGCCCTGGTCGATCAGGGCGATCGAGCCGTGCTTGAGCTCGCCGGCGGCGAAGCCCTCGGCGTGCATGTAGGCCAGCTCCTTGAGCTTGAGCGCGCCCTCCATGGCCACCGGGAAGCCGACGTGCCGCCCGATGAACAGGATCGTCGAGGCCTCTTTGAGGTCCCGGGCCAGTGCCCGCACGTCCTCCATGCCGTCGAGCAGCGTCCGCAGGTTGTCCGGGGTGCGGCGCAGGCGGGAGACCACGGCGGCGACCTCGTCGGCGTACATCACGCCGCGGATCTGGGCCAGGTGCAGGCCGATCAGGTAGCAGGCGACGAGCTGGGTGAGGAACGCCTTGGTGGAGGCGACCGCGACCTCCGGGCCGCCGTGCGTGTAGAGCACCGCGTCCGACTCGCGCGGGATGGTGGAGCCGTTGGTGTTGCAGATCGCCAGGACGCGGGCCTTCTGCTCCTTGGCGTGGCGCAGCGCCATCAGGGTGTCCATGGTCTCGCCGGACTGGCTGATCGCGATCACCAGCGTGGAGCGGTCCAGGATCGGGTCGCGGTAGCGGAACTCGCTGGCCAGCTCCACCTCGCACGGGATGCGGACCCAGTGCTCGATGGCGTACTTGGCGACCATGCCGGCGTGGAAGGCGGTGCCGCAGGCGACGATGAAGACCTTGTCGACGTCCCGCAGGTCCTGGTCGGTGAGCCGGACCTCGTCCAGGATGATCTCGCCGCGCTCGGAGAGGCGGCCCAGCAGCGTGTCGGCGACGGCCTGCGGCTGCTCGGCGATCTCCTTGAGCATGAAGTAGTCGTAGCCGCCCTTCTCCGCGGCCGAGGCGTCCCAGTCGATGTGGAACTCGGTGCCGGTCGCCGGGGTGCCGTCGAAGCCGGTGATCTCGATGGCGTCCGGGGTGATCAGGACGACCTGGTCCTGGCCCAGCTCGATCGCCTCGCGGGTGTGCTCGATGAACGCCGACACGTCGCTGGCCAGGAAGTATTCACCGTCGCCGCGGCCGACCACCAGCGGCGAGTTGCGCCGGGCGGCGACCACCGCGCCGGGCACGTCGACGTCCACGGCGAGCAGCGTGAACGCGCCCTCCAGGCGGCTCACCACGTGGCGCATGCCCTCGGCGAGCAGGGCCGGCCCGTCCTGGGCGCCGGACTCGCGCAGCGCCCGCATCTCCGCGGCCAGCAGGTGGGCCGCGCACTCGGTGTCGGTGTCGCTGTGGAACTCGACGCCGGTCGCCTCGAGCTCGGCGCGCAGCCGGGCGAAGTTCTCGATGATGCCGTTGTGGATGACCGCCACCCGGCCGTCGGCCGACAGGTGCGGGTGGGCGTTGCGGTCGGTGGGGCCGCCGTGGGTGGCCCAGCGGGTGTGCCCGATGCCGGTGACGCCGGCGGCGATGCCGTCCGTGGCGCGCTCGGCGAGCGCCTTCTCCAGGTTGGCCAGCTTGCCGGCCTTCTTCTCGGTCAGGACGCTGCCGCCGTTGATGACGGCGACTCCAGCGGAGTCGTATCCGCGGTACTCCAGACGGCGGAGCCCGTCCAGGACGATACTCAATGCCGGTCGATTGCCAACGTAACCCACGATCCCACACATGACGGGCAGCGTAACCGACTTTCGCTCATCCGTCATGCTCGTGGGGCGCACTTTCGAGCATCCCATCTGATCGGAACATCGGGCATCCTCCCATCGGTCAGCTCGTCCCGGCAAACTCGGACGCCCGGGGAACAGCCGCGTACGCCTGTCATCCGTATGGGTGGGTGACGGGGACGGTGCGCGACTGACGTACCGTCGGCTACGGCACCGTCACGGCGGCCCGACCGGGAGGACAGATGAGCGACCAGAGCGATCCGCCCCAGCCGCCCCAGCCGCCCCGTCCGCCGCAGTTCAATCCGGGTCAGGCCACACCGCCGTCCGGCGATCCCGCCACCTCGCAGTTCCCGCCGGCGCAGTTCCCGCCCGCGCCCTACGCGCCGCCGACCGGAGCACCCGCCGGGGACTACCCGCCGACCTCGTCGTTCCCGCCGGTCAACTACGCGCCGCCGGGCCACCCGCCGGACTACGGCACCGCGTCCCCGCCCGGTTCACCCCCGCCGGGGTACGGCCAGGGTGGATACCCGCCGCCGGGATACGCCCCTCCCGGGTACGCCCCGCCGCCCCCGCCGCGGCGCAGCAACGCCCCGCTGATCGCCGTGATCGTGGCCATCACGGTGCTGCTCTGCGGCGGCGTGATCACCTCCGGGGTGCTGCTGGTCCGCAACACCGTCGACTCGGCGAAGGAGGCCGTCGCGCCGATCCTCGACCCGACGCTGCCCACCGGCTTCCCGACCGGTCTGCCCACCGATCTCCCCACCGGCCTGCCGACGGACCTGCCGACCGATCTGCCCACCGGGCTGCCCGACATCCCGGGCATCGGCGCGGGCCGGGAGATCAAGGTCACCTACGAGGTCACCGGCGACGGACCAGCCAAGATCCTCTACACCGAGCAGCTCGGCGGTGCACCCCAGGTCCTCGACGACGTCGACCTGCCGTGGACGTTCACCGCCACGGTGCAGGTGCCCGCACTGCTCTCGATCACCGCGCAGCGCAGCGGCGGCGACGACGGCGAGATCGCCTGCAAGGCCACGATGGACGGCGAGATCGCGGCACAACGGTCGGCCAACGGCGCCTGGGCCACCACGACCTGCAACAAGTTCGTGTTCGACTGAGCGTCGGACGACGCCCCACGGCATCGAGAAGACCGGTGACGTGAGCGTCGGACCACGCCTCACGACATCGAGGAGACCGGTGACCACAGCGCAGCCGGGAGATCCGCTGGTCCAGCGGATGCGCCCGTTCGGGACCACGATCTTCTCCGAGATGTCCGCGCTGGCGGTCCGCACCGGCGCGGTCAATCTCGGACAGGGCTTCCCGGACACCGACGGTCCGCCCGAGATGCTCGCCGCGGCGGCCGAGGCGCTGGCCTCAGGTGCCAACCAATATCCGCCACTGCCCGGGATCCCCGCCCTGCGCGCCGCGATCGCCGACCACGAGCAGCGGTTCTGGGGCCTGACCCGCGACCCGGACACCGAGGTCGGGGTGACGGCCGGCGCCACCGAGGCGGTCGCCGCCACCGTCCTGGCCCTCTGCGAGACCGGTGACGAGGTGATCTGCTTCGAGCCGTACTACGACTCGTACGCGGCCTCGATCGCCCTGGCCGGCGCCGTCCGCCGGCCGGTCACCCTGCGTCCCGGGCCGGACGGGCGGTTCGTGTTCGACGAGGCCGAGCTCCGTGCCGCGTTCGGCCCGCGGACCCGCCTGGTCCTGCTGAACTCGCCGCACAACCCCACCGGCAAGGTCTTCACCCGCGCCGAGCTGGAGCTGATCGCGGACCTCTGCCAGGAACACGACGTGCACGCCGTCACCGACGAGGTCTACGAGCACCTGGTCTTCTCCGACGCGGCCACCCCGCACCTGCCACTGGCGTCCCTGCCCGGCATGCGCGAACGCACCCTGCGCATCTCCTCAGCGGGCAAGACCTTCTCGTGTACGGGCTGGAAGGTCGGCTGGGCCACCGGCCCCGCGCCGCTCGTCTCCGCGATGCTGCGCGTCAAGCAGTTCCTGACGTTCGTCAACGCCGCGCCGCTGCAGCCCGCCGTGGCGGTGGCGCTCGGACTGCCGGACGACTACTTCCACGACTTCACCGCCGGCCTGCAGGATCGCCGGGACCGTCTGGTCGCCGGGCTGACCGAGGCCGGGCTGCGGGTGCTGCCGTCCGAGGGCACCTACTTCGTCACCGCCGACATCCGTCCGCTGGGCGGCGTCGACGGTGTCGAGTTCTGCCGCGATCTGCCCCGTCGTGGCGGGGTGGTGGCCGTGCCGACACAGGTCTTCTACGACGATCAGGAGGCCGGCCGGCACCTGATCCGGTTCGCCTTCTGCAAGCGGTCCGAGGTGATCGACGAGGCGGTCCGCCGTCTCAAATCCCTGACCTGACGTGCGAAACGGCCCCGGAGGCGTCCTCCGGGGCCGTTCGTCAGATCAGGATCGGTCAGGCCGGGCTGGCCGACCGGACCTCTTCCGCGATGACCTCGGCGACGCTGCGCGCCTTCTCCTCGGTCGCGGCCTCCACCATCACCCGGACCAGCGGCTCGGTGCCGGACGGACGCAGCAGCACCCGGCCGGTCTCGCCCAGGTCCGCCTCGGCGAGCGCCACCGCGGCCTGCACGGTCGGGGCAGCCGCGCCGGCCTCCCGGTCGCCGACCTTCACGTTGATCAGGACCTGCGGCAGGGTGTGCACGACCGAGGCCAGGTCGGCGAGCGACTTGCCGGACGACGCCACCTGCGCCATCAGGTGCAGGCCGGTCAGCACGCCGTCGCCGGTGGTGGCGAACTCCGGCATCACGATGTGCCCGCTCTGCTCGCCGCCCAGCGCCAGGCCGCCGCTCTGCAGCTCCTCCAGCACGTACCGGTCGCCGACCTTGGTCTCGATCAGCTTGACGCCGGACTGCTTCATCGCGATCCGCAGGCCCAGGTTGCTCATCACCGTGGCGACGAGCGTGTCGCCGGTCAGGGTGCCGGCGTCGCGCATGGCCAGCGCCAGGATCGCCATGATCTGGTCGCCGTCGACGACCTCGCCGGACGCGGTGACGGCCAGGCAACGGTCGGCGTCGCCGTCGTGGGCCAGGCCCAGGTCGGCGCCCTCACGGATCACGGCCTCGCGCACCTTGTCCAGGTGGGTCGAGCCGCAGTTCTCGTTGATGTTGATGCCGTCCGGCTCGGCGTGGATCGCGATGACCTCGGCGCCCGCCTCGCGGTACGCCACCGGCCCGACCTCGCTGGCCGCGCCGTTCGCGCAGTCCACCACGACCTTGATGCCGTCCAGCCGGTGCGGGATCGAGTCGACGAGGTGTTTGATGTACGCCGCGTCGCCGTCGAGCAGGTCGTGGACCCGGCCGATGCCGGCTCCGGTGGGACGGCCGACCAGCCCGTGCCCGTCCTCGATCGCCTTCTCGATGCGCTCCTCCAGCTCGTCCGGCAGCTTGGTGCCGCCGGCGGCGAAGAGCTTGATGCCGTTGTCGGGCATGGCGTTGTGCGATGCGGAGAGCATCACACCCAGGTCGGCGTTGGTCTCCCCGACGAGGAACGCGACCGCCGGTGTGGGCAGCACGCCGACCCGCACCACGTTCGCCCCGGCACTGGTCAGGCCGGCGACGACGGCGGCCTCCAGCATCTCGCCGCTGGCCCGCGGGTCACGTCCCACGATGGCCATCGGCTGGTGACTGCTGTCAGTCTCGACCAGGACTCTGGCGGCCGCGACGGCGACCTGCAGAGCCAACTCCGGAGTGAGCAGGTCGCCGTTCGCCAGTCCGCGAACGCCGTCCGTGCCGAAGAGTCGCCCCATAACGGCTTCCTTTCGCCGGTAACACGCTGACCTCAAGCCTGCAACAAGGGTGCCGCTGTTCAGGAGTACCGGAACGGCTAGTTGGGGAGGGAAGTGAAGTAGAGCAACGACGGCTGTGCTGAGCCTTCGAGGCGGAACAGCGGGGGCTGTGGCCGGCCCCCGCGGTGAAACAGCGATGGCCCTCGTGGTGGAACATCGACGGCCCCGCGGTGAAGCGGCGACGACCGCGGTGAAACCACGACGGCCCCGCGGTGAAACACCGACGGCCGAGCACAGCCCCCGTGAGACGGGGGTGCACTCGGCCGTCGATCAGAAGCGGCGCAAAAATCAGCGCTTCGAGTACTGCGGAGCCTTACGGGCCTTCTTGAGACCGTACTTCTTGCTTTCCTTGACGCGCGCGTCACGGGTCAGGAAGCCGGCCTTCTTCAGGGCGGGGCGGTCGTCGGGCTCGACGGTGATCAGGGCGCGGGCGATGGCGAGACGCAGCGCACCGGCCTGGCCGGTGATGCCGCCGCCACGCAGGTTCGCGATCACGTCGAACTGCTCGGCGCGCTCGGCCGTCACCAGGGGCTCACGGATGAGCTGCTGGTTGACCTTGCTCGGGAAGTAGTTCTCGAGGTCGCGGCCGTTGCAGGTGATCTTGCCGCTGCCGGGCACGAGGCGCACCCGGACGATGGCCTCCTTGCGGCGGCCGACGGTCTGGACGGGACGGTCACCGGGACGCGGGGCGCGGACCGGGGCCGGCGCGGCCGTCTCGACGACGACGACCGTCTCAGCGGGCTCCTCGACGGTCTCGACGACCTCGGGCTCGATGATGTCAGTCATGCTGGTGCCTTCTCCCGCGCTCACTGCGCGATCTGGGTGATTTCGAACGGCTGCGGCTGCTGGGCAGCATGCGGGTGCTCAGCGCCCGGGTAGACCTTCAGCTTCTTGATGATCTGGCGGGCGAGCTTGTTGTGCGGCAGCATGCCCTTGACCGCCAGCTCGATCGCCTTCTCGGGGCGCTTGGTGAGCAGCTCCTCGTAGCCGATCTGCTTGAGACCACCCGGGTAACCGGAGTGGCGGTAGGCGACCTTGGTCTGCCGCTTGTTGCCGGTCAGAGCGACCTTGCCAGCGTTGATGATCACCACAAAGTCGCCGGTGTCGACGTGAGGGGCGAACGTCGGCTTGTGCTTACCGCGCAGGAGAGTGGCGGTGTGGGTAGCCAGGCGGCCCAGAACGACGTCAGAAGCGTCGATAATGTGCCACTGACGCTCGATCTCACCCGGCTTCGGGCTGTACGTACGCACAGAATTACCTTGTCTCGTCGTCGGTCTGGGGCGCGCGCTGGTCGCATCGAGTCGATGCGTCAAGCGACCCCGCATAGGGACCACTCGCAACAGTCGCACAACAGCAGGCAACAGTACCCGGCTACGCGGCGCGTGGTCAAAACAGGCAGTGTCTAGGGCACTAGGAACCCGGCGAGCGTTCTGGTTGCAAACACTCAGCCCTGGCGGAACCCCAAACGAGGCAAGCATACTCGATGCGACGAACGCCCCCGAAGCGGGTGGGTCAAGTCACCCCGACGCCTCTTAGCAGGCTTGAAACAAAAGGGACGCTCGACCGAAATTCGCCCCCGGCACGCTTCGGTGCATGGCCAATGGAGGCGACCCGAAGACTACGCGGCCCGGTTATGGCCGACGCCGCGGCTCCGGGCGTTCCATGGGAGGACCATCGTCAGGGTTGAGGACGGACCTGACGATGTCCGCCGGGCCGGCTCGCCGGTTCGGCGAGGAGGAGTCGCGGCGTGCCCCGGACGGAGGCACGGCGAAGAACGCAGGCGTGACATGGGAGCGGGTCGACGCTGAGGACGGCGGGCTTCGAGCGTGCCCTTCGGTGGACCGTTCGGCCACGCCGCGACTTCTCGCCCCGGGGATCGGATGATCGACCGAACCCCGGGCACACGACGGACGGTGCTGACCGCGGCCGCGCTTGCCGAACCGGCGGCGTCGCTGTCCGGATACACGATCGGCGTCACCGCCGACCGCCGCAAGGACGAGCTCGCCACCCTCCTCGAGGCCCGCGGCGCCCGCGTGGTGATCGCCCCCGCGCTGCGCATCGTCCCGATCGCCGACGACGCCGAGCTGCGCGCCGCCACCCGCGCCTGCCTCGACGATCCACCCGACATCGTGCTGGTCAACACCGGCATCGGCATGCGCGGCTGGCTGGAGGCCGCCGAGGGCTGGGGGCTCGCCGAACCGCTGCGGGCGGTGCTCGGCCGCGCCTACCTGGTCGCCCGCGGGCCCAAGGCCCGGGCCGCGGTCCGTGCCGCCGGCCTGAAGGATCACTGGTCACCCGAGGGCGAGGGGTACGAGGAGGTCGTCGACCACCTGACCGCCCGCGGCCTGACCGGGCTGACCGTCGCGATGCAGCTGCACGGCGAGAGTCAGCCGGAGTACACCGCCGCGCTCGTCGCCGCCGGCGCCCGGGTGATCGAGGCGCCGGTCTACCGCTGGGCGCCGCCGGCCGACCCGGCCCCGCTGCACCGCCTCGTCGACCTGATCATGGCCAAGCTGGTGGACGCCGTGACGTTCACCTCGGCGGCCGCCGTCCAGGCGGTGCTGCGCGCGGCCGGGACCGGCGCGGACGCCCTGCTGGACGCACTGCGCGCCGACGTGATGGCCGCCTGTGTCGGGCCGGTCACCGCGGAACCGCTGCGCCGGCAGGGTGTGCCGGCCGTCACGCCCGGACGGGCCCGGCTCAGTGCGCTGGTCCGGACCGTCGTCGACGAGTTGCCCCGGCGCGCGGTCAATCTGGAGATCAACGGTCATGCGCTGACCCTCCGCGGACACGCGGCGATCGTGGACGGCGAGTTGCGCCAGCTGGCCCCGGCCCCGATGGCGGTGCTGCGGGCCCTGGCCGAATCCCCCGGCCGTGTCCTGTCCCGGGCGGCGCTGCTGCAGGCGCTGCCCCGGGGCGCCGACGAGCACGCGGTCGAGATGGCGGTGGCCCGTCTCCGCGCCGGTCTGGCCCTGCCCGGCGTGGTCCAGACCGTGGTCAAACGCGGCTACCGGCTACCTGTCTGACCCCACCGGGCGACCCGGGGTTCGGGCGTCACCACTCACGCAGGCCGCCCGGCGGCTCTCGCGGGTTGGACGCGTAGCGGCCAGCGGGAGTCGCCGGGCCCTCGGCGGGAGCGACGGTCCGCACCACCCACCCCGCTACGACATCGATCCTC
>NZ_JZKF01000033.1 GCF_000962825.1 Actinoplanes rectilineatus | reverse complement strand
GGCGCGCTGGACGCCCCAAATCACCACGCTGTTGTGGGTGTGGTGAATTCGGGCGTGCTGAGCGCCCGAAATCACCACAGAGGCAGACCCTGACTGCGAAAGGTGTCCAGCGGCTAGGCGACGACCTCGATGACCTGGTCGGTGTCGAGGCGGGGGGTGTGCGGCGGGGCCGACTCGGCCGGGTCGAGCACCCCCAGGCGCAGGGCCAGGAACGGGTGGCCGATGCCACCCAGCATGCGGCGCAGCTCGTGGCGGGTGAACGGGATCTCCACCGGACCGCTCAGCGGGAGCAGGTTGACGGCCTTCTCGGTGGCGGCCAGCCAGAGGCGGCTCAGCGCCTCGCCGCCGCGCAACCAGTCGGCGGCTTCGTCACCCGTACCGTAGAGAACGCCGTAGGCCGCACCCCGGCCGTGCCCCTCGCCGGCCTTGAGTGTCCCGCTGGTCTGGAAATCGCGTTCGGCGACGGTGGAGAGCGGGACCTCCTCGGGCAGTACCGAGGCCGGGATGCCGGTGCCGTCCGGGCGTTCGCCGCCCACCCAGGTCGCCAGTTCGGCGCGCAGCCGCTCGTCGGTGTCCTCGGCCTTCTGCGCCCGGTCGACGGCCGCCGCCAGCTCCAGGACCTGGTCGGCGCCGAGCAGGTGCAGCGCGGCGCCACCCTGTTCGGTCTCGGTCACCAGGTGGCGCAGCGTCTCCTCGGGAACGGTCTCGTCGGTGACGATCCGCCGGTCGGTGCGCCGCACCCGCAGCATCTGGAAGTGCCGGGTGGCCTCCGCGGGCGCCGGCTGCCGTCCGGTGATCCGGATCACCGCGATCGGGTCGCCGGCCGGCCGCTCCACCTCGTGCTCCCAGCCCTCGGCGGTCAGCGCCACCCGGGCGTGGTGCAGGGCGGTCCCGCAGCTCAGCAGCAGCATCCGGCCGTCCGGGTCCTGTTCGCGCAGTTGCCGCTCGGCGACGCCGTGCAGCTCCAGACGGTCGCCCCGGACCACCCAGCGCCACGGCTGGGTGTTGTGGATGGAGGGGGCGAACCGGGCCGCGTCCGCCGCTTGAGCCAATGCCCGTGCTTGTTCGCTCATGATTTCATCGTGCCCGGTACACGCCCGGTCATGTACGGCCTTTCGCCCCTAGGTCCTAGGCTTCGCGCATGTTCTCGATCTCTCTGGGTGGGGGCGCCGAGCTGCGCCCGCTGGAACCGTGGAACGCCGTCGAGTTTCTGGAACACATGGACCGCGCCCGGGCCACCGTCGACCCGTGGATTCCGTGGGCGAGTGTCAGCACCGACCTGCCGAGTGCCACGGCGACCCTCCAGCGGTACGCGGACAAGCGTGCCGCGGACACCGGTGGCCTGTTCGGCATCTGGCTGGACGGCACCCTGGTCGGCGGCACGATGTTCACCTCGTTCGACACCGGCTCCGGCAACTGCGAGGTCGGCTGCTGGCTGGAGCCGGCCGGCACCGGCCGCGGACTGATCACCACGGCGGTCCGGGTCCTGATCGACTGGGCGATCCGGGAGCGGGGCATGCACCGGGTCGAGTGGCTGTGCGATCCGGACAACACGGCCAGTGCGAACGTGGCCCGCCGGCTCGGGATGACCGCCGAGGGACGCAAGCGGGAGTCGTACCCCTGGCAGGGACGCCGTCGGGACACCGAGATCTGGGCGCTGCTCGCACCGGAGTGGTTGGCGGACAAAACAGTCTAAAAACCAGGCGTTGCGCGGGTCACACCCGTCCCGGCATGCTGTGGGCGTGCCGGAACGCATCGCCGAAGTCACCGCATTGCTAGCCGAGGTGCTGGCGCCGCGGGCCCCCCTCACCGTGATCGTGGACGGAGGTGATCCCGGCGCCGCCGCGGTGTTCGCCGCCCGGCTGGCCGCCGCCTTCCCGCCGGCCGCGCGGGCCTGGAGCGTCGACGCGGTCCTCGGTCTGAGCGGCCCCGGCCGCGGTGGCTTCGACTCCGCGCTCAACGTGCTCGAGCCGGCCACCGACCGGGTCCTGGTCTACCTGCGCGGCGGCCCCCGGCACCGGTTCGCCGAGGGCGACGGCGAGCGCCGCGCCCAGGTGGTGATCGACCACCGGGACCCGGAGTGGCCGGTGATCCGGCACCTGCACCCCGACCTCGCCGACCCCGACCGGTGGTATCTGTCGGAGAGCCGGGCGTTCTTCACCGCCCGGGCCGCGGGCTGGGACAGCAGGTTCGGCGACGACATCCCGCGATACACCGAAGCCGTTCGGCTGGCCGGCGTCCGCCCGGGGCAGGTCGTGCTGGACGTCGGCTGCGGCACCGGCCGGGCGCTGCCCCCACTGGCCACCGCGGTCGGGCCGGCCGGCCGGGTGTTCGGGTTCGACATCACCCCGGACATGCTGGACGCGGCCCGCAAGGCCGGCCGCGGCGACTACGCCACCCTGGCGGTGGCCGACGCCCGCCGGCTGCCGGTCGGTGCCGGCAGCGCCGATGTGATCTTCGCCGCCGGACTGGTCCACCACCTGCCCGACCCCGCGGCCGGCCTGGCCGAACTGGCCCGGGCCACCCGTCCCGGCGGCACGCTGGTGATCTTCCACCCGACCGGGCGGGCCGAGCTGGCCGCGCGGCACGGGCGCACGCTGCGACCGGGCGAGCCGCTCAGCGAGGAACGACTGGGGCCGCTGCTGGACGGTTCCGGCTGGCGCCTGCGGTCGTACGAGGACGTCCCCGACCGGTTCCTGGCCCTCGCCGACCGCCGGTGACGGGCGGTTCTCGCCGATTTCATCGTCGCGTGCAAGGCTGACGGCCATGGGCATGGTGAGAGTAGTGGGACTGGTGCTGCATCCGCGGCGGGACTGCGGGTCGGCGGTCGACACCATCGTGCGCTGGGCGGCCGACCGGGACGTGACCGTCCTCGGACTGCCCGAGGAGATCACCCGGATCGACTGCAACGCGGTGCCGGTCTCCGCCGACGAGATGGTGGAACGGGCCGGGCTGCTGGTCAGCCTGGGCGGTGACGGGACCATGCTGCGTACGATGCGGCTGGTCGAGGGACGGAAGACGCCGGTGCTCGGGGTGAACGTGGGACGGCTCGGCTTCCTCGCCGAGGTGGACCTGCCGGACCTGCCCGAGTCGCTGTCGGCGATCGACGAGCACCGTTACACGGTCGAGTCGCGGACCGCGGTGCGGGTGGAACTGCCGGACGGCAAGACGGTCACCGCGTTCAACGACATCGCACTGGTCCGGGTGCCGGGACACGGTCTCGCCGCGGTCGGGATCCGGGTCGAGGGCCGCGGGTTCGTCAACTACGCGGCCGACGCGGTGATGGTCTCCACGCCGACCGGGTCGACGGCGTACAGCTTCTCGGCCGGTGGTCCGATCGTCTCGCCGAACGTGGAGGCCCTGATCGTCAGTGCCGCCGCCGCGCACTCGTCGTTCAACCGGTCCCTGGTGCTGGACACCTCCGAACACGTCGCCCTGGACGTGCTGCCGACCAGCGGGCGGCTCGCCATCGAGGTCGACGGGATCATCGAGGGCTACGCCGAACCCGGCGCCCGGCTCGAGATCCAGCCGCTGCCGGCCGCCGCCCAGGTGATCAGGTTCGGTCGCACCTCGTTCTACGAGCGGGCCCGCCGCAAGCTGCGGGTGGAGGGCAGCGCCCAGGTCGGTGCGGCCGACCCGGCCGAGGCGGTGGTGGTCGACAGCTTCGAGAGCCGGCGCTACGAGGTGCTGCTCGGCGGTGAGGTGGCCGGGTTCCTGCACTACGTCCGGCACGACGACCGGCTCGAACTGCTGCACACCGAGATCGATCAGGCCTTCTCCGGCCGAGGGCTCGCGAGCCGGCTCGCCGCGGCCGCCCTCGGCGACGCCCGGTCCCGTTCCCTGCCGGTCGTCGCCACCTGCCCGTTCGTGGCCGGATATCTGGAACGCCACCCCGAGAGCTGAGGACTTTCAAGCATGGGACACCCCGCGATCCTGACCGTCGACGACGACCCCTCCGTCTCCCGGGCCATCGCGCGCGACCTGCGCCGCCGTTACGGCGACAGGTACCGGATCGTCCGGGCCTCTTCGGCATCCGAGGCGCTCGACGCGCTGCGTGAGCTGAAACTGCGCGGCGGCCGGGTGGCCGTGATGCTCGCCGACTACCGGATGCCGCAGATGAACGGCATCGAGTTCCTCGAGCAGGCGATGGACCTGTTCCCGCACGCGCGGCGGGCGCTGCTCACCGCGTACGCGGACACCGACGCCGCCATCCAGGCGATCAACGTGGTCGACGTCGACCACTACCTGCTCAAGCCCTGGGACCCGCCGGAGGAGAAGCTCTACCCGGTGCTGGACGCGCTGCTCGACGCGTGGCAGGCGACCGGTGACAAGGAGATGCCGGACATCCGGGTCGTCGGCCACCGGTGGAGCGAGCCGTCGTTCCAGATCCGCGACTTCCTGGCGCGCAACCTGGTCCCGTACCGCTACTTCGGCGCCGACGAGCCGGAGGGACGCCGCCTGATGGAGGCGGCCGACGCCGGGCCGGAGGCGATCCCGCTGGTGGTGACCGCCGACGGGCGGGCGCTGGTCCGGCCGACCGTGCAGGAGGTGGCCCAGGCAGCCGGCCTGTCCACCAGCCCGGACCGGGACTTCTACGATCTGGTCATCGTGGGCGGCGGCCCGGCCGGTCTGGGCGCCGCGGTCTACGGCGGATCGGAGGGTCTCAAGACGCTGCTGGTGGAACGGCAGGCGGTCGGCGGGCAGGCCGGCCAGAGTTCCCGGATCGAGAACTACCTGGGTTTCCCGGACGGCATCTCCGGCGCCCAGCTCACCGACCGGGCACGCCGGCAGGCCGACAAGTTCGCCGCCGAGACGCTGAACACCCGGGAGGTCACCGGGCTGCGCACCGACGGCTCCGCGCACACCCTGATGTTCTCCGACGGCAGCGAGATCTCGTCGCGGGCGGTGCTGCTCTCGACCGGCGTCTCGTACCGTCCGCTGCTCGCCGACGGCGTGTCCGGGCTGACCGGTTCGGGGGTCTTCTACGGCTCGGCGTCCACCGAGGGACCGGCGTGCGCCGGCACCGACGTCTACATCGTGGGTGGTGCGAACTCCGCCGGTCAGGCCGCGCTCTTCTTCTCCCGGTACGCCCGGAAGGTCACGTTGCTCGTCCGCGGCGACTCCCTCGAGGCGTCGATGTCGTACTACCTCATCCAGCAACTCGCGCGGATCGACAACATCGCGATCCGGACCCGGTGCGAGGTGGTCGGGGCACACGGCGACGGCCACCTGCAGGCGATCACCATCTGTGACAGCAAGGACGGCACGAAGGCCACCGTCGAATGCGGTTATCTCTTCGTGTTCATCGGGGCGGAACCGCGGACCGAGTGGCTCGGCGACGTGGTGGCCCGCGACGCGAAGGGATTCATCCGGACCGGCTCGGATCTGCTCGCCAACGGGGAACGCCCGCGGGGATGGGATCGCGACCGGGATCCGTTCTATCTGGAGAGCAGTGTCCCCGGCATCTTCGCCGCCGGCGACGTCCGGGCCAACTCGATCAAGCGGGTGGCCTCGGCGGTCGGCGAGGGAGCCATGGCCGTCGCGCTGGTCCATCGCTACCTGGAAGCGGAGTAAACCATGCCCGACACCGAGGAGATCCGGCTCGAACCGTGCGAGCCGGGCGCGCTCACCACCGAGGAACTGCGCGGTCTCTTCCTCTTCGAGAAACTCACCGACGACCAGCTCGCCTGGATCGCCGCACACGGCTGCACCATGCGGGTCCCGGCCGGTGGCCTGGTACTGCGCGAGGGCGACCCGGCCGAGAAGTTCTTCGTGCTGCTCAGCGGGACGATCGCGCTCACCCGGCGGGTCGGCGCCGACGACGTGGAGACCAACCGCACCGAGCAGCGCGGCGTCTACATGGGCGCCACCCAGGCGTACATCCGTGACGACGGGGTGCCCCGCACCTACATGCAGTCCATGCGGGCGCTCTCCGACAGCGAGTTCTTCGTGCTCTCGTCCGCCGACTTCGGCGCCCTGATGCGCGACTGGTTCCCGATGGCCATCCACCTGCTGGAGGGCCTCGCTCTCGGGATGCGCAGCTCGCAGGCGGCGATCGGGGAACGCCAGCGGCTGGCGGCACTCGGCGCGCTCTCCGCCGGCCTGATGCACGAGTTGAACAACCCGGCTGCGGCCGCCTCCCGGGCCACCGGTGCGCTGCGTCAGCGGGTCGCCGCGATGCGGATGAAGCTCGGCAAGCTGGCGGCCGGCAAGGTCGCCCCGGACCGGCTGACGGCCCTCCTCGAACTGCAGGAGGAGGTCATCGAACGGGCCGCGAAGGCCCCGGTGCTGACCGCGATGCAGACCGCCGACCTGGAGGACGAACTCGGCGACTGGATGGAGAGCCGCGAGGTCACCGCGCCCTGGGACGTCGCCCCGGTCTTCGCCCAGGGTGGCATCGACGTGGACTGCCTCGCCGAGATCGAATCCCGGCTGGCCTCGCCGGAACTGCTCGATCAGGCGATCCACTGGATCGGGTACGCCCTGGAGACCGAACAGCTGATGAGCGACATCGAGGACGCCACCAGCCGGGTGTCGTCGCTGGTCCTCGCCGCCAAGCAGTACTCGCACGTGGACCGGGCCGCGCACCAGTGGATCGACGTACACACCGGCCTGGACAGCACCCTGGTGATGCTGTCCCACAAGATCGGCGACGGGGTACGCGTGGTGAAGGAGTACGACCGTTCCCTGCCGCAGATCCCGGCGCACCCGGCCGAGCTGAACCAGGTGTGGACGAACCTGATCGACAACGCGATCCAGGCGATGGAGCACACCGGCACGCTGACGATCCACACGTCCCGCGAGGGCGATCATGTGCTCGTCTCGCTCCGGGACACCGGCCCGGGGATGACACCCGAGGTGCGCAAACGCGTCTTCGAGCCGTTCTTCACCACGAAGCCGGTGGGGCAGGGGACCGGTCTCGGCCTCGACATCTCCTACCGGATCGTGACGAACGGGCACGGCGGTGACATCACGGTCGAGTCGGCGCCGGGGGACACCCGTTTCCTGGTCCGGTTGCCGCTCACCGAGCCGTCGTCGGCCTGATGCCGGTCAGGGGCGGTCGGCGATGCGCGGCCCGGCGATCAGCCTCCGAACGCTGACCCGGTCGGCACCGCCGTCCGCCTGATGAATTCCTCCGGCGTCTCCTCAACCCCGCAACGGCTTGGGGGAGAGGGGCACCTGCTGTCATCCGGACGGCGGGCCGGTGTCCTCCGGGTCAGAGCAGGCCGCGGACGTAGGCGGCCTGGCCTGCGTGCTGGGCGTCGTCGTCGATGACGCTGACCAGGCGGACGGCTACCGTCACCGGGGGATCCCACGCCTTGTCGATGATGCGGTCGAGGTCGGGTTCGGTCAGGGACTCGAGGTAGCCGACCGTGCGTTCGTGGACCGCCGTGTAGTAGTCGATGAGCACGGTGTCGGATTCCGGAGCGACCGCGGCGACCTGCTCGGGCGTGTGCGCGTAACCGGTGTCGTCGGGCTCGGGCTCCAAGCCGAAGCGGGGCGCCCAGCCGCCGGACAGGTAGACCTGGTCCGTGCCGTCGATCATGTCGGTCAGGTGGTGGTCCTGTACCCGGGTCAGGTGCCAGACCAGCCAGCCGATCGGGTTCGCACCCGGGGCGGGCGCCCAGCGGAGCTGCTCGGGAGTGAGGCCGCGGACGGCGGTCTCCACCAGCTCGGGCAGCCGCCCGTGGGCCTCGATGAGGATGTCCTTCGCGTCCATGAAATCACCCTTCATGCAGAGAAACGATGTCCGACCTGAAAGTGGATCAGTCCGGACGATGACGCCGGGCCCGGACGGACCAGCCCAGAGGTGGACGATTCCGGGTGCTGGCACCGCCGGGCCCGGACGGGGCCAGCCCAGAGGTGAACAATTCTGGGTGCTGGCACCGCCGGGCCCGGGGTGGTTCGTTCCTTAGTGATCAAGCAGGTCAGTTCTCGGCGGAGGAATCGGACGAACCGGTGGAGCGGTTGGAGCTGTTGGAGTCGGAGTCGGTGGAGTTGGAGTCGGCGCCGCTCGAACCACTACCTGTCGAGCCGGTGTCGCTTCCACTGTCGGTCTGGTCCTGGCCGGAACCGCCGTCGGACGTCTCCTCCTCGGCGGGAGCCTCGGTCGGCTCGGTGGCCTCGGTCGGCTGCTCGGTCGGGCCGGTCTCCGCCGGGTCCGGGTCGGTGGTCGACTCGGTGCCGGGCTCGACCGTCTCCGTCGTCCCCGCGGTGTCGCCGGGTGCCGGAGTGGTCGTCTCGTCCGGGGACGGGGTGGTCTCCTCGTCGTCGGGCGAGCCGGAACCGGGATCGGACGAGTCCGACGAGTCCGACTGGAAGAGGATCGTCGGTGACCCGCTGTCCCGTCCGCTCGTGGCGTCCGCCGCCGAACGGCCCGCGAACAGTTCCGCCGCGGTCAGCGTGCCCATGCCCAGCACGAAGAACGCGCCCGCCACCAGTGCCACCCGCTTCCACCGGATCTTGGTGACCCCGGTCGAGGTGGATGCCGAGGAGTGGACGGCCCCGCCGGCGGCCGCCCCGGACACCACGGCACCGCCGGTGGAATCCGGAGAAGTGGAAGCCCCGGGAGCAGGCGCCCCGGAGACCGGAGCCGACGACGGTGAGACGTCGGCGGCAGCCACCACCTCGGGAGTGCCCACCGCGGCGGGCGCGGCGGTGAACGCACTCTGCAGGCGTTTGGTGCCCTTGTCGATCGAACGGTGGTAGATCTCGGTGCCCACCGAGCTGATCAGGCTTGCCACGGCGGCGCCGATGATGGTGCCGGCGACGCCGAGGAAGGATCCGACCACCGCTGCGGAGACTGCGGCGAGCGTTCCCGCGATGGTCTTGGGAATGTCGATACCGGACAGGAGCCGGGATTGCGCGTGGTCAGTCATGTGCCTCCTCTCCATCGCGCAAGCTCTCTGCCTTTACCTCACGGCCGGTCGTTAAACCGACCAGAACCTGACGGAGGGGGCGGAACTCGATGCCCTCCTCCGCCGTGATCTTGCGGCGGGCCAGGCGGCGGGTCCGCAGAATGCCTGCGACACCGATGGCGGCGACGGCGAACTGCACCGACATCGCGGCCCGGAAATCGGAGATGTGATAGTCGGCACTGCCGCCGGTGCGGGCGTCCAGGATCAGGCCGATCAACTCGATCGCGAGCAGCGACGCGACGAAACCGCCGACGTTGACGACCCCGGTCGCGGTGCCGAGGCGGCTCGGTGGGTTGAAGGTGCGGGCGAAGTCGAACCCGATCACCGAGCCGGGGCCGCCCAGCCCGATGGCGATCACCAGACCGATCAGCAGGGACATCGGCGCGCGGCCGGGCCAGGCGATCACCACGGCCCAGGCGATCATGTTGAGGGCGACGATGCCGAGGACCATCCACGAGCGCCGGAGCGGGTGCCGCTGGGTGAGCAGGCCGAGGAACGGGCCGGACACCATGCTGGTCACCACGAACAGGATGAGCAGTGAACTGGCCTGACCGCGGGTCAGACCCTCGCCGGCGATCAGGAACGGCACACCCCACATCAGCGCGAAGACCGTGCCCGTGAACTGGGTGGTGAAGTGGGTCCACAGACCGAGACGGGTGCCCGGGTGCCGCCAGGCCGCGCCGACCTCCGCGCCGAGATGCTGCCAGCTGATCGGCGGACCGCTGTTGAAGCGGCGTTCCGGGGTGTCGCGCAACGCGACGAAGATGACGATGGTGGCGAGGACCCCGACCCCGGCGGCACCGGCGAACGCGGTGGTCCAGCCGGGTCCGGCGAGAAGAGCAGCGAGGGGCACGGCCGAGAGCAGCTGACCGAACTGCCCCATGATGCCGGTGACCTGGGTCAGCACCGGCACCTGCCGGGCGGGGAACCAGTGCGGCACCAGGCGCAGCACGCTGATGAACGTCATCGCGTCGCCGGCGCCGACCAGAACCCGGGCGATCACGGCGCCGGTCACCCCGTCGGCGAAGGCCATCAGGGTCTGCCCGGCGGTCATGAACAGCGCGCCGGCCAGCACCAGGCGCAGTGATCCGAACCGGTCGAGGAGCAGGCCGACCGGGATCTGTAGAGCGGCGTAGACGAGCAGTTGCAGGACGGCGAACCCGGCCAGGGCACTCGCGCCGACGTCGAAACGGACCTGTGCGTCCAGCCCGGCGACGCCGAGGGAGGTCCGGTGCAGCACAGCGACGATGTATGCGGCGAGGCCCGCGGCCCACACCGCCCAGGCCCGGGCTCCGGGACGCAGCGGCATGGCTCGGCCTTTCGGATTCTTCGGGGGATCTGCCCCTTACCTTTCTCCGTGCCGCAGGTGACCTGCAACGTGCGCTCCCTCACGAGCAGACGAAGCACGAACGGACGGACGAACGGACGAACGGACGAACAACGAGCGGGCGAACAACGCGCGGACGCGTGGGATGAGCGGCCGAGGGCGGAAACAGCGCGGCCGGGCGGAAACAGCGCGGACGAAGGCGGAAACAGAAAGGTGGGGAGTGCGCACGCGCACTCCCCACCTGGAGAGGAGAAGGATCAGGCGGCGGGGATCGTCGACACCGGCCGCGCGTCACCCAGCAACGGGTCGATCTCGTACATCCGGGCCTCGGCCAGGTCGAAGAACATCCCGGTGATCCGGAGACGGCCGGCCGCCTCCGCGTCCTGCACGGTCGGATAGGTCCGCAGGTTGGCCAGCTGCTTGAGCACGTTGTCGGTGCAGCAGCGCTCCTCGTCGGTCACGTCGGTGAAGCCCACGTGCGAGTGCTCCAGCCATTCGCCGAGCGCCGAGCCCGGCCGCGCGGCCCCGTTCATCAGGGCCCGGACCGCACCGCAGCCGGAGTGGCCGCAGACCGTGATGGTGCCGACGCCGAGAACGTCCACGGCGTACTCGATCGCCGCCCCCACCGAGGAGTCCCCGGTGCCGTGCGCCGGCACGATGTTGCCGACGTTACGGACGCAGAACAGGTCACCCGGACCGCTCGCGGTGATCATGTTGGGGACCAGCCGGGAGTCCGCGCAGGTGATGAAGAGCTGCTGCGGGCGCTGTCCTTCCCGGGCCAGGGTGGCCAGATGCGGGCGGACCAGGGGCGCGACCGTACGCTCGAACTCCGCGATCCCGATCGCCATCGCGTCCCGGCGCTGCTGGTCCATGTCCTGCCAGCGGCTCCACGATCCGAGCACCCGCGGCGACCGTTTGCCGCTGCCGAGCCGCCCCGAGGTGGCTTGATGGAACCAGGAGTCGTGCACTTCGCGGATCTGGACGTGACCGCCGGCCCGCTCGTACCCCTCCTTCCATTCCCGGATCGTCTCGAAGGCACCGTGGTCGAGGTAGTCGAGGTGCAGTTCGACGTCGACGTCCGCCTCGGGCGGCAGTTCGCCGAACTCCCGGGTGAGCCGGGCCGACTCGACGAACGCCAGGGTGCCGGTGATCGTGACCAGCCACTTGCCGGGCGCGGTCTCGGTCCGGTGGATCTCCGAGCGGGTGAGCCGCCAGAGGATCATCAGGGCGGCGGTCACCATGCCGAGGGCCACCCCGGTGAGCAGGTCGACGAAGAGCACGCCGAGTGCGGTCACCACGTACGTGGGCAGTTCCCGGTGCCGTGCGTAGGTGCGGATCTGGGCCAGGCTGACCAGCCGGATCCCGACCACGATGAGCACCGCGGCGAGCACCGCCATCGGAATGGCCTCCAGCACGTTCGCGAAGAGCAGCACGAACGCCGCGATCCACACGCCGTGCAGGATGGCGGACGCGCGGGTCTTCGCCCCGGCCGCCACGTTGGTCGAGCTCCGCACGATCACTCCGGTGACCGGCAGGCCGCCGAGCAGGCCGGAGAGCGTGTTCGCGGCGCCCTGGCCGACCAGCTCGCGGTTGAGGTTGGCGCGCGGCCCGTTGTGCAGCCGGTCCACCGCGACCGCGGAGAGTAGTGATTCGACGCTCGCGACCAGGGCGATCGTCATCACGGCGACGAAGATCGAGCGGATCGGGGCGTCCGGCCAGACCGGGCGGATCATGCCGGCCAGCGGGTCGTCGGGCAGGTCGACCCGGGCCACGCCGTCGCCGATGAACATCGCGAGGACGGTCATCGAGGCCACCGCCACCAGCGCGGGCGGCAGCAGGGAGAAGCGGACGAGACGGGGCCAGAGGATCAGGATCGCCACGGTGAGGACGCCCAGCAGGGCGGAGGTGCCGTGGTGGGACACGATCTGTTGCGGCAGGTCGATCAGGTTCTGCCAGGCGGCGCTCTGTGCGGCGCCACCGAGCATGACGTGGATCTGGCTGAGGGCGATGGTCAGGCCGATGCCGGCCAGCATGCCGTGCACGACGGCGGGTGAGAGGGCCAGGGCCGCGCGGCCGAGGCGGGAGACGCCGAGCACGATCTGGACCAGACCGGCCATGGCGACGATGGCGGCGGTGCCGGCGAATCCGAATTCGGAGACGGCACCGGCCACGATGACGGTCAGGCCGGCGGCGGGGCCGCTGACCTGAAGGACGGAGCCACCCAGGGCTCCGGCGACGATGCCGCCGACGACCGCGGCGACCAACCCCGCCAGGAGCGGGGCCCCGGATGCCGCGGCGATGCCGAGCGACAGCGGGATGGCGATGAGGAACACGACGATGGACGCCGGCAAGTCCCGGCGCAAAGACTGCGTCAAGTCGGACATTTCGTAAATGTAGCTCAAGTGCGGTTAACGGGTGATTACCCACCCGCTCCTTACAGGTAAAACACAGCAAGTTAGGGTTATTCGCCCAGAAATCCGATAACGCCAATAATTACCGGAAACAACGACGAACGGCCGCGCGGCGAAACGCCGCACGGCCGTCGAAACGAGAAAGTGGAGGTCAGGCCTTCCAGATGTCCTGGTTCGCCTCGTACATCTCGCGCAGGATCGCCGGCACGTCGTACGTGTGCTTCCAGGTCGGGTAGTGCTCCTGGAACCGGGCCGTGTCGCTGATCCACCACTGGTGGTCGCCGGTCCGGTTCTGGTCGACGTACTCGGTGTTGGCGGGCACCCCGGCGATCTCGGAAGCGAGCGTGAACGCCTCCAGCACGCTGCAGTTCGAGAACCGGCCGCCACCGATGTTGTAGATCTCGGCGATCCGCGGCGCCTTGTGGAACGCCTCGAACGCGGACACCAGGTCACTGGAGTGGATCGCGTCCCGGACCTGCTTGCCCTTGTAGCCGTAGATCTTGTAGAGCCGCTGTTCCATGACACAGCGCATCACGTACGCGAGGAAGCCGTGCAGTTCCGCGGCGGAGTGACCCGGACCGGTCAGCGTGCCGCCCCGGAACACCGCGGTCGGCATGTCGAAGTACCGGCCGTACTCCTGGACCATCACGTCCGCGGCGACCTTGCTCGCGCCGAAGACCGAGTGCAGGCTGCTGTCGATCGACATGGTCTCGTCGATGCCCTGATACCACTTGTGGTCCTCGGGCAGCTCCCAGCGGGTCTCCTGCTCGATCAGCGGCAACGAGTTGGGCGTGTCGCCGTAGACCTTGTTGGTCGAGGTGAAGATGAACGGCGCCGTGATCGAGTGCCGGCGGGTGGCCTCGAGCATGTTGAGGGTGCCGACCGCGTTCACGTCGAAGTCGGTGAACGGCTCCTTCGCGGCCCAGTCGTGGCTCGGCTGCGCGGCCGCGTGGATGACCAGGCCGACGTTCCTGCCGAGCGAGGCGAAGAGCTTGTCCAGCCCCTCGCGGTCGCGGATGTCGATGCTGTGGTGCGTGTAGCGGTCGCCGATCTCCTTGGTCAGCCGGTCCAGGTTCCACTTCGTGGAGCCGTCCTTGCCGAAGAAGTAACCGCGCATGTCGTTGTCGACACCGACCACGTCCATGCCCAGCCCGGCGAAGTGCCGGACCGACTCGGACCCGATCAGACCGGCCGAACCGGTGATTACGACGACGCTGCTCATCAGGACCTCCGAGTGGTGTGGGGCGCCACGGGCCGAGATTACACACGGCATGCATGTCCGGGATGGGGCGGTCGGCAGTGTCGCCCTTGTCATGTTCGGCGAGAGCAGGAAACGGGCACGTCACAGGTTCGCTACATCAGCTGGGAAGGCTTCCGTGATCCGGCCCGGCGTGAGACGACAGATGTGAAGGCGGTTCTTGATGACGGAGTCGCTCCAGGCGCCCACCACCCCCGCGCCCGACCTGGGCGCCCTCACTCTCGGTGTGGAGGAGGAGCTCCATGTGGTCGACCTCGGCACGCGGGAGCTCGTACCCCGCGCCCCGGAGATCTTGGATCGCCTGGACGGCGCCCATTTCTCGGCCGAACTGCATCGCTCCGTGGTGGAGACCAACACCCCGGTGAGCACCACCCTGGACGGCCTGCGCGACGGCATCGCCCAGCGGCGCAGCGCGGCGATCGCGGTCGCCGAGTCGCTCGGACTGGGGCTGGTCGCCTCCGGAACCGTGCCACTGGTCGATCTGGACACCCTGCCGGTGACACCCACCTCGCGGTATCACCGGATGCTCCACGAGTACCAGATGCTCGTCCGTGAGCAGCTGATCTGCGGCACCCAGGTGCACGTCGGCGTGCCCGACCGCGACGAGGCGGTGGCGGTCGCCCAGCGCGTCGCGCCCACCCTGCCGGTGCTGCTGGCACTCTCCACCAGCTCACCCTTCTGGATGGGCGAGGATTCCGGGTACGCGAGCGTCCGCTCCCTGGTCTGGATGCGCTGGCCCACCGCCGGCGACAGCGGCGTGCTGCACTCCGCCGCCGAACACGAGGCCCTGGTCAGCGACCTGATCGCGTCCGGGACGATCAGCGACCCGAAGATGGTCTACTTCGACGTCCGGCCGTCCGCGCACGTGCCCACCGTCGAGCTGCGGGTGACCGACGCCAGCCCGGACACCGAGACCGTGGTGCTGATCGCCGGTCTCTTCCGCGCGCTGGTGCTGCGCGCCCAGCAGGAGCACCGGGCCGGGGCGCCGCTGCCGCCGGCCCGTCCGCCGCTGCACCGGGCCGCGATGTGGCGGGCCGCCCGGTCCGGCCTGGAGGGTGACCTGCTCGACCTGCCCCGGTCGCCGGTTCCGGTGCCGGCCGCGGTCGCGGTGGAGCGCCTGGTCAACGAACTGCGCCCGCAACTGGAGGAACTCGGCGACTGGGACCAGGTGTTCGACCTGACCGTCCGGGCGCTGAGCCTGGGCAGTTCGGCGTCCCGGCAGCGGCGGGCGCTGGCCCGCCGCGGCCGGCTCTCCGACGTGGTGGACCTGCTGGTGGCCGAGACCCGCGGCGGCACCACCACGACGGCGACCGCCGATACCGCCGCGCCGGCGAAACTCGGCGCCTACCGGGCGGACGGCGACGAGGCCTTCCCGGGCGGGACGGTGGCTCCGGCGTACACGGGCATGATCTCGGTTCTCAGTGACCTGGGCGCGACCGGTCTGCGGCAGCGCGAGGACGCCCGCGACGAGGAGCAGCGGGCCCGCGGCATCACGTTCAGCGTGGCCGGCGAGGCGGCGACCCGGCTGTTCCCGTTCGACATGGTGCCGCGCATCGTGCCGGCCCGCGACTGGCAGCGGCTCAGCGAGGGCCTGATCCAGCGGGTACGCGCCCTCGACGCGTTCCTGAACGACGTCTACGGCGAGCGTGCCGTGGTCGCCGACGGCATCGTCCCGGAGTGGGTGATCAACGGGTCGCCGGAGCTGCGGGCCAGTGGCGCCCTGATCGGCCGCAAGGCGGTCCGCACCCAGGTCGCCGGGGTGGACCTGGTCCTCGACTCGGCCACCGGCCGCTGGTGCGTGCTGGAGGACAACCTGCGGGTGCCGTCCGGGATCGCGTACGCGATGCAGAACCGCCGCCTGACCTGGAGCATCCTGCCCGAGCTGCCCCGCCCGTCCGGCCTGCTGTCGGTGGAGGAGACACCGCACCTGCTCAAGCGGGCGCTGATCGAGGCGGCCGGCCCGTCCGCCGGGGACGACCCGGCGCTGGTGGTGCTCAGCCAGGGCCCGGACGACTCGGCCTGGTTCGAGCACCGGATGCTCGCCGAGGCGATGGGTGTCCCGGTGGTCCGCAGCGCCGAACTCTTCGTCGACGAGGGCCGGGTGTGGCGTCTGCGGGACGGCAAGAGGTACCCCGTCGACGTCATCTACCTGCGGATGGGCGAGGACAGCCTGGTGCACTCGCCGGGCGCGGACGGCATGCCGCTCGGTCCGAGCCTGGTGGCCGCGCTGCACGCGGACACCGTCGTGCTGGCCAACGCGCTCGGCAACGGCATCGGTGACGACAAGGCGGTGTACGCCTACGTCCCCCGTTTCATCGAGTACTACCTCGGCGAGAAGCCGCTGCTCGCCGACGTCCCCACCTATCTGTGCGGGATCGCGGAGCAGCGGACCGAGGTGCTGTCCCGCCTCGACGAGCTGGTCTGCAAGCCGGTCGACGGGTACGGCGGCGACCGGATCGTGATCGGGCCGCACGCCTCCGCGGACGAGCTGGACGCGCTGCGCCGGCAGATCCAGGCCGCCCCGCACCGGTGGGTCGCGCAGGAGGTGGTCAGCCTCTCCACCCACCCGGTCTTCGACGGTCACCGGCTCGCCCCGCGGCACGTGGACCTGCGGGCGTTCGTCTTCACCGGCACGAGCCGCTCGGTGGTGGCGCCGGCCGCGCTGACCCGGGTCGCCCCGGCGGGCAGCATGATCGTCAACTCCTCGCGGGGCGGTGGTTCGAAGGACACCTGGCTGCTCGGATAACCCGATTCAAGGAGGTCATGTTCATGTGCGGAATCGCCGGAGAGATCTGTTACGGCGAACGACCCGCGGACATCGACGCCGTCCGGAGGATGCTGCCCTGCATGGAGTCGCGGGGGCCGGACGGTGACGGGCTCTGGGACCGGGGGCGGATCGCCCTCGGTCACCGGCGCCTGAAGATCATCGATCTGTCGGAGAACGGCGCCCAGCCGATGACCGACCCGGAGCTGGGCCTGACCGTGGTCTTCAACGGCTGCATCTACAACTACCGGCAGCTCCGGGACGAGTTGCGCGGCCACGGGTACACCTTCTTCTCGACCTCGGACACCGAGGTCATCCTGAAGGCGTACCACCGGTGGGGCGCCGACTGCGTGGACCGGTTCCTGGGGATGTTCGCGTTCGCGATCGTCGAGCACGACAGCGGGACGGTGACGCTGGCCCGGGACCGGCTGGGGATCAAGCCGCTCTACCTGGCCGAGTCGCCGGGGCGCCTGCGGTTCGCGTCGACGCTGCCGGCGCTGCTGGCGGCGGGCGGGGTGGACACCACCATCGACAAGGTGGCGCTGCACCATTACATGACGTTCCACTCGGTGGTGCCGGCTCCGCGGACCATCCTCGCCGGGGTGCGCAAGCTCCCCCCGGCGACGGTACGCGTGATCCGAGCCGACGGGACGTCCACGGAGCGGGTCTACTGGGAGGCCTCCTTCACCCGCGAGATCGCCGCGACGGACTGGACCGAAGCGGTCCGCGAGAGGCTCCGGATCGCGGTCGAACGGCGGATGGTCGCGGACGTGCCGGTCGGTGTCCTGCTCTCCGGGGGACTGGACTCCAGCCTGATCGTCGCGCTGCTCGCCGAGCAGGGGCAGAACGGGCTGACCACGTTCAGCATCGGGTTCGAGGCCGGTGGCGGGGAGCGGGGCGACGAGTTCGAGTACTCCGACCTGATCGCCCGCAAGTTCGGCACCGAACACCATCAGATCAGAATCGGTCCGGACCGGTTCCTGCCGGCGGTGGACCGGACCGTGGCGGCGATGAGTGAGCCGATGGTCAGCCACGATTGCATCGCGTTCAACCTGCTCAGCGAGGATGTGGCAAAGCAGGTCAAGGTCGTACAATCGGGGCAGGGAGCCGACGAGATCCTCGCCGGCTACAGCTGGTATCCGCCCCTCGCCGGTGTGCCTCGGGAACAGGCCGTCGAGGCGTACGCGAAGGAGTTCTTCGACCGGCGACACGCCGACCTGGCCCGGCAGCTCAACCCCGGATGGCTGCCCGACACCGACGTCAGCAGCGAATTCGTCGCCGCGAGCTTCGGACGCCCGGGTGCCACCACCGCGGTCGACGCCGCACTCCGGCTCGACTCCCAGGTGATGCTCGTCGACGATCCGGTCAAACGGGTCGACAACATGACTATGGCGTGGGGCCTGGAAGCACGCGTACCGTTCCTGGATCACGAGCTGGTGGAGCTCGCGGCGGCCTGCCCGCCCGAGCTGAAACTGGCCCGCGACGGCAAGGGCGTACTCAAGGACGCGGCCCGTGGACTCGTCCCCGACGAGGTCATCGACCGCACCAAGGGATACTTCCCGGTGCCCGGCATCCGGCACCTGGAAGGCCCGATGCTGGCGAAGGTGCGCGACACGCTGCACGCCCCGGCCGCCCGGAACAGGGCACTGTTCCGGCCGGAGTACGTGGACGCGCTCCTCGCCGACCCGAACACCCCGCGCACCACGCTCGGGGCGAACCAGTTGTGGCAGCTCGCGCTGCTGGAGATGTGGTTGCAGGACAACGGAATCTGAGGAGGCCGGATGAGTGGTCAGCTCCATCGCGTCGACGTCACCGTGCTGCCGGTCGGCTGGCACAGTCCCGACCCGCGCATCGAGTCCGAGGTGGCCGGCAACTGGTCACCCAGTCTCTCGCCGGACGGGCGGCACGTGGCGTACGTCTCCGACCGGGGTGGTGTGCCCGCCGTCTGGGTGCAACCGGCCGGCAGCGAGCTGACCTTCCGGGTCGACACCGGACCGGAACCGGTGTCCGCGGTCCGCTGGTCCTCCGGGGGAGGCTGGCTGGCCTGCCAGATCGCCCCCGGAGGCGCGCCGCGCCACGAGATCTGGCTGGTCCGGCCGGACGGGACACAGCTGCACCAGGTGGCCGGGTTCGGCACCGGCACGGCGGACAACATGCGCTGGCTGCCGGGCCGTCCGCTGCTGGCGTTCACCGAGAACCTGACGACGGCGGTGCTCGTCGACGCGGTCACCGGAACACGGGCGGTGGTCACCGACGGTGAGCTGGTCACCCTCCTCGACGTGGACCCGGCCGGGCGCTTCGCGCTGCTGCGGTACGGTCCCCGCGGGAGTCGCGACATCGTCCTGCGGGACCTGTCCACCGGCAGCGAGAAGCCGGTGACCAGCGGCGAACAGGCGATGTTCAGCCCGGGTGGCGGTTGCGTGTACGCGTTGAGCCTGGACGGCGAGTTCCCATCCTTGCTGCGGGTCGCTGGAGACGCCGTCGAGGTACTCGCCGGCGGCCCGGGTTCGGACCCCGGCCCGGGTTCGGACCCCGGCCCGGGTTCGGACCCCGGCGCGGGTTCGGACCCCGGCCCGGGTGACCTCGGTGCGGACGGGGCGGACGCTGATGGCGGGACCACCGACCCGGCCGGCGCCCTCGGCACGCTCTCCGGGGAGATCGAAACTTTTGCGGTGACGGCCGACGGGCGTACCGCAGCGGTTCTGTGGAACGTGCGCGGCGGTGAGTCGGAGGTCGCGCTGATCGGCCTGGACCACGACGGCGACCGCGTCCCGGCGGTGATCGCGCCGCTGCCCGGCCCGGTGGTCAGCGACCTCGCGTGGAGCTTCGACGGCTCGACGCTCGCGTTCACCGCCGAAGGCCCCGGACAACCGCACGGGGTCTGGACGTATGCGTCCGGGACGGTGTCCCGGGTGGCGGCGCTGCCCGCGGCGGACGACGCGGTCCGGCCGACGCTGCGGACCTTCCCGGCACACGACGGCCTGTCCCTGACCGGCTGGCTCTTCACACCGCCGACACCCGGGCCGCATCCGACGGTGCTGTGGCTGCACGGCGGACCGGAGGCGCAGGAACGACCCGGCCACGGACCGTTGTTCCAGTCGCTGGTCAACTGCGGGATCGCGGTGTTCGCCCCCAACGTGCGGGGTTCCAGCGGTTTCGGCCGATCGTTCGTGGACGCGGACAACGGGGCGTTACGCTACGGGGCGATCGCCGACGTGCGGAGCTGCGTCGACTACCTGCGGTCGGCCGGTGTCGCGGGCCGCGTGGGCATCATGGGACGGTCGTACGGGGGGTACCTCACCCTTGCCGCGTTGACCACGTTCCCCGGGCTGTTCGATGTCGGGATCGACGTGTGCGGCATGTCCAACTTTTCCACGTTTTATCAGCACACGGAGCCGTGGATCGCGGCGGCGGCGGTCAGCAAGTACGGCGACCCGGTCCACGACGCCGACCTGCTCCACGACCTCTCCCCGATGACCCGCATCGACCAGTTGCGGACACCGCTGATGGTCGTCCACGGCGAGAACGACTCCAACGTCCCGCTGATCGAAGCCGAGCAGGTGGTGGCTGCCCTGTCCGCGCGCGGCGTCCCGCACCGCTACCTGCTGTTCCCCGGTGAGGGCCACGAGTTGCTGCACCGCGATTCCCGGGCGGTCTACCTCCGCGAAACGATCGACTGGCTCTCCACCCACCTGCTCCCCTGACCGCCCCTCAACGCATGTCGAGTTCGGGCGTGGTGTCCGCCCAAACTCGCCACACTCCCCAGCCTGTGTTGATTTGCGGCGTCCACGACGCCCAAATTCGCCACGCTGCTCGGGGTGTGTTGATTTGTGGCGTCCACGACGCCAAACTCGCCACACTTCTCGGGGTGTGTTGATTTGCGGCGTCCACGACGCCCAAACTCGCCACGCTGTTCGGGGTGTGTTGAGTTTGGGCGTGGTGGGCGCCCGAAATCGCCACGGAGTTTGGGGTGTGGTGAATTCGGGGGCTGTGGGCGTGTGAGGTCACCGTGATGTGGGTCAGCTGCGCCAACCTGCTGCCTCGAGCGCCGCGCGGAGTTGTCGGATGACGACTTCAGGCCGGGAACGGAGAAGCCCGGCCGGAAACCGGAGCACCCGGTCGCCTCTGATCCAGACCTCGTTCTGCCGGACCATGTCGTCGCTCCAGTGAGTGGCCTCCATGTGATGAGAACCGTCGATCTCCACGTGGAGGCGCCAAGCCTTCCAGTAGAAGTCGAGGAAGCGCTGTCGTCCGGATGAGTCGCGCCGCCTCTCCTGCCGGCTCGGGGAAGGGAAGCCGTACATTCGGCACAGTTCGAGGAACTGCAGTTCGGACAGGGCTTGACTGCCGCCGGCGACGTCGATCAACGTGCGATTGATCATGGAATGCCGGGGTGATCCGCGACGTGTCGCGAGTACGGCGAAGATCTCTTCGGGCGTCACCCGGCGCTGCTGACATGCCGCCGCGATGATCGTCCGGGCGGCGTCGGCGCTGGACGCCCACGAAGCGCCGTCGATGACAGCACGGGCCGTGATGACACGCGGCGGGCTTCCCACCTGGCGGTGTTCGTCCGGCAGGAATCGCGTACGGGTGATGCGGATCGGCGGCATGTCGGTCGGCATCCTGGGCAGGCGGGTGGACCGTTGACGTTCCGCGGGAACGAGAACACACAGCGCGCTTTCGCGAAGGCCGCGGACGCCGGACTCCAGAAGGGCTGTCGTTCCACTGAGCGCGGCGCCGGGGCCTGCCGCCAGGAAGGCCACCCACAGTTGCTGAGGCCGAAGCAACCCGCCGTTGGTGGTCGCGACGATTCCGCGGCAGACGCGACGCCACCGGCCTGCGGTCAGACTGCCGCGGACCAGGTCCCGGCTGCCAAGGGCGGTCGCCTGAGCGGTGGTCAGGATGCCGGACTGCCGGAAGGCGGTCCATGTGAGCTCGTCGTCGTCCGGTCGGGGAGTGGCGGTCATCGGCACACGGTCGCAGGTCCGCCCGATCCGTGACGGGGCCCCTGTGGACAGCCGCCCACCGCGCCCGAAGTCACCACACCCCAAGCGGTGTGTTGATTTCGGGCGTCCAGCGCGCCCAAATTCAACACGCCTCCCAGGGTGTGGTGATTTCGGGCGTCCAGCGCGCCCAAACTCAACACGCCATCAGGGGTGTGGTGATTTCGGGCGTTCAGCGCGCCCGAAGTCAACACGCCTCCCCGGCGTGTGTTGAGTTTGGGCGCTTAATACACCCTGGAGGAGGTCAGTTGCGGGTGATGGTGAAGGTGGTCGTCGGGTTCTCGATGTCCCGGTAGTTGTCGGACAGGCGGAGGTTGGTGAAGGTCGCCGCGCCCACCGCCGGCCCCTGGCCCGCCTCCGGCAGCGGGTTGGCCCAGACCGCGTAGCCGGACTTGGCGTCGTACTGGTCGCCGCTCCGGTGGGCGCCGGTGATCGAGATGTTCGTCAGGACGGTGTCCTTGATCGGGTTGACCGGCTGGCCGCCGATGTACTGGGTCTGGAACATGATGCCGGCGTAGGTCGGGTCGACGATGTCCACATTGTTGACGCGGATGCCCTGGAAGACCTTCGAGGCGCTGAACAGCCAGATCGCCGGGAAGACCTGGTCGCCCCAGAAGTGGCCGCCGGCGCGGACGATCGAGATGTTGTCGAAGGTGGTGGGCGGGGAGGCGCCGAAGCCGTTCATCGGGTACCCGAAGTCGAGCGAGCTGATCGTGATGCCCGAGTAGACCAGCGTGTCGGCGATGTAGATGTTCTTGAAGGTGTTGGCGTAGCCGCCGTAGACGGCGATACCGGCCGCCCGCCACGTCAGGATCGTCGTCAGGTTCGAGAAGACGTTGTTGATCTCGTCGGCGCCGCCGGCGTCGATCGCCGAGAACAGGGCGAAGCTGTCGTCGCCGGTGGCGCGGGCCTCGTTGTTGTCGACCAGGTTGTCGGTGCTGCCGTTGGTCATGTTGACGCCGTCGGCGAACGTGTTCCGGATCCGCGAGTTGGTGATCTTCATGCGGTCGGTGTTGGCGCCCCAGTAGAGGCAGACCACGTGTTCGGCCCAGATGCCGTCGATGGTGATGTCGGCGACGTTGGCGAAGTCGAACACCTTGCCCGGCCCGTCGATGCGGATCGTGTAGTTGCCGAAGAAGGCGAAGTTCGCGAACGTCGACCCGTTGGCGGTGGCGTCGGCCCGGAAACCGGCGTCCGTCTCGGTCTGCGCCGACGGGGTGAAGAACCGGGTGTACCAGGGTCCGGCGCCGATCACGCGCACCGATCGCCCGTACACCTGGAATTTGGAGCTGGTCTGGTAGTCGCCGGCGGGCAGGTAGACGCCCAGCTTCGAGGTGTCCTGCCGGGCGGCGTCCAGAGCTGCCTGAACCGCCTGCTGATCAAATCCATTCGGCACGACATATCGTGAAATGTCGGGATTGGGGGCAGCGGCCACCTGCTCCAAGTTGATGAAGTCGATCGCAATCGGACCGGTATTCGCCGCGTCCTTCTGCAATCGAAGAGTGCTACCGGCAGGATACGACGCCGGCAACAGTATGTTCGCCTCATCGTAAATGTGCCGTGGCCCGGTCCCGGAATTCTGCGGCGCGCTCTCACTGCCGTAGAGCCAGGCGAAACGCGAGGTCAGTGGCAACGACCGGATCATGGTCCCGTTGACGTACACATTGATCGAGCTCGTCGTGTTGTCCGGGATGGAGAACCGGGCCACCACGGTGTTCGTCGCCGCCCGCGTCGTCCACTGCACCGAGGCGCCGGTCTGGTTCAGCGTGACCGCCTTGCGGCCGGACGCCTCACCGGCCAGGTCACCGACCGTGCGGTTCGGCCCGACGACCGCCGCCCCACCTGCGACCTGCCCGTCCTCCGCCTCGTAGAAGTCGAACGGCATGTTCGCGCCGCGCCCCACGAAGAACGACTTCTCGCTGGTGTTGTTCGCCTGCTTGACCGGCAGTTCGTTGGTGTCGTTCGCGATCACGGTCCGGACCGTGTAGCGGCCGTTCACCGCGGTCCACGTGCCCAGGGTGATCGCCGGCGAGGACGCGCCGGCTGCCAGCGTGCCGGTCCACGATCCGGTCAGGGTGCGGACGACCGTGCTGCCGTCGAGGACGGTCAGCGTCACATTGTGGGCGCCGCCCGCCGAGGCCGCCGAACCCTGGTTCTTCAAGGTCACCCCGAACGTCACCGTGTTGCCCGCCGCCGGGGTGCCCGGGGACCAGGTGACCGCCGAGGCGACCAGGTCGGAACTGCTGACCGGGGTGACGACGAGTGCCGTCGGATGGGTCCACGCGTTGTTGGCCTCGTTGGTCTCGGCGACCGAGCCGGACTCGTCGACCTTGGCGGACAGCTGGTAGCTGCCCGCCTCCCGGGTTCCGATGGTGGCGGACACCGTCGTGGAGGCGCCGGCCGCGAGGGCGGGGACCGCCACGGTGCCGGCGCGAGTCGTACCCGTATAGAAGTTGATCTCGGAGGATCCCGATGCGGCGGTGCCGGCGTTGCGCACGGTGGCCGACGCCGTGATCGTGTCGGTCTCGATCGGGGCGCTCGGCGTGAACGAGGTGGCCGTGATCGTCAGATCCGGGTTCGGTGCGAGCGCACCGAACGCCTGCACCTCCGCCACCTGGCCGCCCGGCGCTCCCGTGTTGGCGGTGAAGGAGAGGCGCAGGTCGGCGAGGGTCGCGCTCACCGGGACGGTCACCATGTTGCCGGTGGCCGGATCGAAGGTGTACGCCGCCGAGCCCACCACCGTCGCGAAGGAGGACGACGACTGCTCCCGTCCCAGGACCGCGAACGTCTGGGTCCGGGTGGCCCAGGCGCCGTTCGGGTTGAGTTTGACGACGACCGAGGTCAGGGCCGCGTTGGCACCCAGCTTGACGGTGAGGTTCGCCGGGTGGGCGCCGCTCTCCCAGTAGGTCGCGGTGTTCCCGTCGTTGGCGTTCGTCGCGACGAAGCCGCCGACGGTCGACGACGCTTCGGCGGGTTTCTGGGCGGCCAGATCGTTTCCGGTCGGCGGCGGCTCGGAACCCCCGGTGCCGTAGACCTCGAGTTCGGACAGTTGGGCCGCGGGCCAGCCGGTGTTCGCCGAGAAGCTCAGCCGTACGTAGCGCACCGAACCGGACACGTCGATGCTGACGGTGTTCGCGCTCGCCGGGTTGAAGACGTACCCGGCGCTCGCTTTGAGGGTGCTGAACGTGGAGCCGTCGGTGCTGCCCTGCACGGTGAGGGTCTGCGTGCGGGTGGTCCAGTCGGTGGCGGGCGGCAGTTTGAGCACGGTCCGGTTGATCGCGGCGGTGGCTCCGAGATCGACCTGCAGCCACTGCGGGAAGGCGTTGCTGCTGCTCTCCCAGTAGGTGGCGGCGTTGCCGTCGCCGGCGTTGGACGGTTGGTAGACGTCGTTGCGGCTGGCGGCCGTGAAGGTCTTTCCGGCGGCCAGGTCGGTGTCGGCGGCGTTCGCCGCGGCGGGAGCGTGAAGGAGAGCTGCCACGGTGATCGCGACGACCGCGAGCACCCTTGTTCGAGACATGGGAGCGCCTCTCTGACAGGGGATGGGGGTGGTGCGCGCCGGGACGGACCCGGACGAATCAGCGGCGGAGCCAGACGGCGGTGTCGGGGGGCAGCAGGTCGCCGTCGAGGGGTGCGCTGGTCAGCAGCACCGACGTGTGATCCGGGAGTGCGACCGCACGTTCGGACAGGTTCAGGGCGACGACGAGGTCAGGACCGCGGGTGTACGCGAGAACGCCCGCGCCCGTGCCGACCCAGTCCATCGGCGCGTCCCGGAACCCGCGGCGCAGCCGGATCGCGGTGCGGTACAGCTCCAGCATCGAGCCGGGGTCGCCGGTCTGGGCCTGCACGGTCAGGCCCTTCCATTCGGCGGGCTGGGGCAGCCACAGTTCGACGGCGGAGCCGCTGAACCCGAACGGCGCCTCGTCACCGGACCAGGGCAGCGGCACCCGGCAGCCGTCCCGGGTGTGCCCGCGCCGGGCGAACATCGGGTCTTGGACGAGGTCCTCCGGGATCCCCTCGTGTTCGCCGAGTCCCAGCTCCTCGCCCTGGTAGACGTAGGTGGCCCCGGGCAGCGAGAGGGTCAGCAGCGCGGCCGCCCGGGCCCGCCGGGTGCCCAGCGCCAGGTCGACCGGGGTGCCGTCGAGGTTGTTGTCGAAGCTGAACGTGGTGTCGGCCCGGCCGTACCGGGTGACGTGCCGGGTCACGTCGTGGTTGGAGAGCACCCAGGTCGGCGGGGCGCCGACAGTCGCGTGCGCGGCCAGGGTGCGGTCGATGCAGGCCCGCATCAGGGTGGCGTCCCAGGCGCAGCCGAGGAAGTCGAAGTTGAAGGCGGCGTGCAGTTCGTCCGGGCGCAGGTAGTTGGTGAACCGTGTGACGTCCGGCATCCACACTTCGCCGATCAGGGCTTTCTCCGGGTACGCGTCGGCGATCCGCCGCCACGAGCGGTAGATGTCGTGTACCGCGTCGAGGTCGTGGAACGGGTGCGGTTCGCCGTCGACGACCTCGGGCAGGGCCGGGTCCTTGACGAGCAGGGCGGCCGAGTCGATCCGGATGCCGTCCACGCCCCGGTCGAACCAGAACCGCAGGATGCTCTCGAATTCGGCTCGGACTTCGGGGTTGTCCCAGTTGAGGTCGGGCTGTTCCGGGGTGAAGAGATGGAGATACCAGGATTCGTCCGGTAGCCGTGTCCAGGTCTTCCCGCCGAACTCGCCGGTCCAGTTCGTCGGCTCGTTGCGGAACCAGAATCGGTCGCGTCCCTCGCCGGCCAGAGCCTTCTGGAACCAGGGATGCTTACTGGACACGTGATTCGGCACAATATCGATAATTATCCGGATATTTGCCTCGTGGGCCTCCGTGATCAGCGCCGACGCCTCGGCCAGCGTGCCGAACACCGGGTCGATGTCGCGGAAGTCCGCCACGTCGTACCCCGCGTCGGCCATCGGCGACGGGTACCACGGGCTCGTCCAGATCGCGTCGACCCCGAGATCCCGCAGGTGACCGAGCCGGGACCGGATGCCGGCGATGTCACCGATCCCGTCGCCGTCCGCATCCGCGAAACTGCGCGGATAGACCTGATAGATGACCGCATCACGCCACCAAGCTGTGGACACCGATACCTCTCTCAACCCTTCAGCCCACCCGAGGTGAGGCCGGACATGATGTTGCGCTGGAAGATCAGGAAGATGACGACGGTCGGGATCGCCGCGATCACCGACGCCGCGATCACCACGTTCATCGGGGTGCCGCCGGCGAAGGCGTAGATGCCGACGCTGACCGTGCGGGTGTCCGGGTGCGGCATGACCAGTTTCGGCCAGAGGAAGTCCTTCCAGACCGCGGTCACCGCGAAGATCGAGACCACCCCGAGGATCGGTCGCGCCATCGGCAGGATGATCGAGGCGAGGGTACGCAGCGGACTCGCCCCGTCCACCTGAGCGGCCTGCACCAGTTCGTCGGGTATCGCGTCGAAGAACCGCTTGAGCAGGAAGATGTTGAACGCGTTGGCGACCATCGGCAGCCAGATCGCAAACGGCGAGTCCAGCAGGTTCAGGTGCACGACCGGCAGCTCGATCACGGTGACGTACTGCGGGACGATCAGCACCATCGCCGGGATCATCAGGGTGGCCAGCATCGATCCCAGGATCGCGGTGCCCAGGACCGGGCGCAGCTTGGAGAGCGCGTACGCCGCCGCGGTGTCCAGCACCAGCTGGAACACCACCGCCCCGGCCGCGTAGTAGAACGTGTTGAACAGCAGTTTGCCGAGGTTCAGGTGGTTCCACGCGTCGGCGTAGTTCTGCACCCGGGGGTCCTGCGGGAACAGCGTCGGTGGCGTCTGCGCGATCTCCTGTCCGCTCTTGAGCGCGCCGGTGACCATCCAGTAGAGCGGGCCCAGGAACACCAGGGTGAACACCGTGACGACGACCGCGAGCAGCGTCCAGTAAACGACCCGGCCCCGCTTCACCTGTGTCGAGGAGATCAGGGTCCGGCTGCTCATGCATCGTCCTTCCTGGTGGTCAGCCGCACGTAGTAGGCGGAGAAGACGGCCAGGACGAGCAGCATGATCACGCCGAGGGCGGCGGCACCGTTCAGATCGTTCTGGAAGAACCCGTGCTGGTAGATCAGGTAGGCGACCGAGACGGCCGAGTCCTGCGTCCCGGCGCCGTTGGCCAGGATCAGCGGCTCGATGAAGAGCTGCATGGTCGCGACGATCTGCATCATCGCCAGCAGGGCCAGGATCAGCCGGGTCTGCGGGATCGTGACGTGCACGATCCGCCGCCAGACGCCGGCCCCGTCGAGTTCGGCGGCCTCGTACAACTCGCCGGGGATGTTCTGCAGCGAGGCCAGGTAGATCAGGACGGCGCTGCCCATGTTCATCCAGGTCGACGCGATCACCATGGCCGGGATCGTCATCCGCGGCGACTGCATCCACTCCGACGTCGGCAGGTGCACCGCCGTCAGGATCGCGTTGAACAGTCCCGCCTCGCTCGGGTCGTACGCGTAGTACTTGAAGAGGAACAGTGCCGAGGCCGGCGGCAGCATCACCGGCAGGTAGACCAGGATCCGCAGGTAACCCGTCGCGTGCCGGAACTCGTTGAGCAGGATCGCCACGAAGAACGGCAGCGCGTACCCGAGGACCAGGGCCAGGACCGTGAAGACGAACGTGTTCTGCCAGGCCGTCCAGAAGCTCGGGTCGGCCACGATCCTGGTGTAGTTGTCCCAGCCCACCCAGGTGGTCTCGCCGCGCCGGGTGCGCTGGAAGCTCATCACCACGCCGCGGATCATCGGGTACCACATGAACAGGGCGAAGCAGAGCACCGCGCCGATCAGGAACGCGTGGCCGGTGAGGTCGTCCAGGATCCGGCGGCGTCGCCGGGACCCGGCCGGGTGCACGGTGACCTCCTCGTGCACCCGGGCCGCAGCGGTGAGGACGCTCATCAGCTGCCGGCGGCCAGCAGCTGATCGACCTTCTCCTGCGCGGTCCCCAGGAGGGTGTCGACGTTCGCCTTCGGGTCGGTCAGCACCCCGGACATCGCGCCGTCGAGCACCGCGTAGATCGCCTGCGCGTTGCGTGGCTCGCCCTGGATCGGGACCGGGTTGTTCTCGAAGGCCGCGAAATTGCCGGTGTCCACGTTCGCGTTCGCCTTGCGCAGCTCCAACTCCTGCTTCTGCGCGTCACTGCCGTTGGCGAACAGCAGCGGCTGCGGCAGGCCGACCGGGTAGTTCTGCGGCTTGGCCCGGACGTAGTCGAGCTGACCCTTGCCGGGGGTGAGCTTCTGGTACGCGATCCACTTCAGGCCGGCCTCGACCTGCTCGGGGCTCAGGTCCTTCTTGAAGAAGTAGCCCTCGCCGCCGCCGAGCGTGCCCTTGGCGGGACCGTCCTGGCCGGGCAGCGGACCCATCGCCCAGTCCTCGTACTTCCCCTGGAACTGGCTGACGATCGCCTGGGTGGCGTCCGGGGCGCCGATGAACATGCCGACCTTGCCCGCACCGGCGCTGGTCAGCAGGTCACCCCACTGGAGCAGCTGTCGGTCGCCCATGCTGTCGTCGGCGTACCGCATGTCCTTCAGGTTCTGCAGGACCTGCCTGCCGAGCGGGTTGTTGAAGTCGGCCTTCTTGCCGTCCTCGCTGAGGACCCGGCCGCCCTGCGAGTAGAGCAGCGAGGTGAAGTGCCAGCCGCCGGTGTTGCCGGCGCTGTACTCGGAGTATCCGGCTATGCCGTCACCGAGCGCGGCGATCTTCTTGGCCGCCGCGCGGACCTCGGGCCACGTCGTCGGCGGGTTCGCCGGGTCCAGGCCGGCCCTGGTGAACAGCGTCTTGTTGTAGACCAGGCCCATCGAGTAGTTCTTCACCGGGACCGCGTAGAGCTTGCCGGAGTCGGTGAAGACCTCCTTGAGTGCCGGGTCGACGCTGTCCCAGGTGGGGACGGTGCTCGCCGACACGGCGGACGTGATGTCCAGGGCTCGGCCCGAGTCGAGCACCTGCTGCAGGTCGGTCATGTACCCGTAGAAGACGTCGGTCATCGTGCCGCCGGCCAGCCGTGCGGTGAAGTCCGGCGGGTTGTTGCACTGCTCGCCGACGCTGACGCTCTTGATGGTGATGTCCGGATTCGCCTGCTCGAAGGCCGCGACGTCGGCGTTCCAGTTGTCGAGCAGCTCCTTCTGGGCGCCGACCGGCTGGCAGTCGACCGTGATGGTGACCGTGCCATCGGTGTCGGTGCCCGAATCGTCGCCCTTGGTGGAGCAGGCCGTGAGGGTGGCGCCCAGACCGGCCACGAGCAGGATGCCGAGCGCTTTTCTGGTGTCGAGCATGGGGGACGTCCTTCCCTAGACGCACCTATGGCCTGGAGTCAGATGTGATCTGGCTCTCGCATGTTTCGTGGCTGTGACGATACAAAGACGGACTGTGTCGCGCAAGAACTCGACTTGATCGAGAAATTTCTAGACACACAAAAAGGGCGAGCCGTTCGGCTCGCCCTTTTGCCTGGTTACGTCAGCGTTTGGGTGCGGGGCCCGTCGATCCGCGGACCACCAGCTCCGGCTCGAAGAGCAGCTCGTCCGGCTCGACGCCGCCACCCTCGATCTGGTTGACCAGCAGGTCGACGGCCGCCTGCCCCATCGTCTCGATCGGCTGGCGGACCGTGGTCAACGGCGGATCGGTGCAGGTCATCAGCGCCGAGTCGTCGAAGCCGACCACCGAGACGTCGGCCGGCACGTCCAGTCCGAGGCGGCGGGCCGCCCGGATCGACCCCAGCGCCAGCACGTCGCTCGCACAGATCAGGCCGGTCGCACCGCGCTCGATCAGCTTGGTCGCGGCGAGCCGGGCGCTCTCCATCGAGAAACTGGTGCGCTCCACCGACCAGCCGGCCCCGGCGATCCGGGTCAGCGCCTCCAGCTTGCGCCGCGACGGCATGTGATCCTCCGGCCCCATCACCATGCCGATGTGCTCGTGGCCCAGCGAGCGCAGATGACCGTACGCCTGCTCGACCGCGACCGCGTCGTCGGTGGAGATGTGCGGGAAGCCCACGTCCGCCCCGGCGTTGACCATCACGACCGGCATGTTCCGGTCGATCAGCGCCCGGTAGTGCGCGTGCTCCGCGTTGGCCAGCGCGTAGGCGCCGCCGGCGAAGACCACCCCGCTGACCTGGTGATCCAGCAGCATCTCGATGTAGTCGCGCTCGGGCACGCCACCGATCGTGCGGGCGCACAGCGCCGGGGTGAAGCCGCGCTGCGCCAGCGACGCGGTGACCACCTCGGCCAGCGCCGGGAAGATCGGGTTCTGCAGCTCGGGGAGCACCAGGCCGACCAGCCGGCCCCGCTCGCCGCGCAGTTTGGTGGGGCGCTCGTAGCCGAGCACGTCGAGCGCGGTCAACACCGACGTGCGGGTCGCCTCGGAGACGCCGCTGCGCCCGTTGAGCACCCGGCTGACGGTCGCCTCGCTGACCCCGGCCTTCTTCGCCACTTCGGCGAGACGTTTGGTCACGTCGGAATCTTACGTCGGATCCTTGCAAGAAATGAACTTCCTTGTTGCGTACGCGGACCCGGCTCCGGCTGTGCTTGCAGACATTTGCAGGCACGGGGAAATCGCCGCGCCGCCGACGGTCCGGTGGGATGTTGGTGGCGAACGGCAGAAAGGGGCCACCCCCACATGACCGACTGGGAGCAGAACGACGACTGGTCGGCGCAGGACCGGCAGCGCGACTCCGTGCACCGGCTCGCCAGCGTGAGCGACGACATGGCCACCGCCACCCGGTCCGCGGTCCGCGCCGCCGAGACCGCGGTCCAGGTCATCCAGCGGTTGGAAGCGAGCAGCACCGAGATCGGCAACGTGGTGCAGCTGATCGCCACCATCGCCCGCCAGACCAACCTGCTGGCACTCAACGCCACCATCGAGGCGGCCCGCGCCGGCGAGGCCGGACGCGGCTTCGCCGTGGTCGCCAGCGAGGTCAAGGACCTCGCCAACGAGACCGCCACCGCCACCAGCCAGATCGGCAGCCAGGTCGACGGCATCCGGTCCGGCACGGGCGACGCCGTCTCCGCGATCGAGGAGATGCGCAACCTCATCGAAGAACTCGACCGCTGCCAGAAAGTCATCAGCGGGATCGTCGTGGAGCAACAGGCGCACTGAGCGAGGATGGGCGGATGCCTCGCCCACGCCCCCCGCGTCACGTCGCCGACCTGCCGTGCCCCTGCGGCGGCGGATCGTACGCCGCCTGCTGCTTCCTGCCGCACGACGGCAAACCCGCCGCGAACCCGGAGACGTTGATGCGCTCCCGGTTCAGCGCCTACGCGCAGGACCGCCGTGCCTACCTGCTGCACTCGTGGCACCCCGACACCCGCCCCGCCGACGTCACGCCTGAGCCGGGCCTGCGCTGGGTACGACTGGAGATTCTGGGGACCACCGGCGGAGGACTGTTCGACGCCGAGGGCACCGTCGCGTTCCGCGCCCACTACACCGAAGACGGCCGGCCCGGCGTGATGGAGGAGAACAGCCGCTTCGTCCACCACGACGGCCGGTGGGTGTACTGGGGACCCGTACCGAGCCTGTGAGGGAGGGCGTCATGGCGTCACAACGACCGATCGAGGACGGGATCGTCAAGGACTTCCACGTCAACCTGTCGTACGGCGAATACCTGCACCTGGACGAGATCCTCGGTGCACAGCACCCGGTGAGCGTGCCGGAGCACCACGACGAGCTGCTGTTCATCCTGCAGCATCAGACATCCGAGCTCTGGCTCAAACTGATCATCCACGAGTTGCGCGCGGTGCAACGGCACCTGGCCAAGGACGAGCTGCGGCCGGCCCTGAAGGGACTCGCCCGGGTCAAGCACATCCAGCGCACCCTGACCGAACAGTGGTCGGTGCTGGCCACCCTGACCCCCACCGAATACGCCCAGTTCCGCAGCTTCCTCGGCACCTCCTCCGGCTTCCAGTCCTACCAGTACCGGGCCGTCGAGTTCCTGCTCGGCAACAAGGACCGCCGGATGCTGAGCGTCTTCGACGACGCGCCCGCCGCCCGGGAACTCCTCGAGGACGCCCTCGGCAGCCCCAGCGTCTACGACGAGTTCCTGCACTTCCTGGCCCGCCGCGGGCACGCCGTCCCGGTCGAGATCCTGCAGCGCGACGTCACCGAGGCGTACGACTACCAGCCCACCCTGGTGCCCGTGTTCCGCGAGATCTACGAGAACGCCGACCAGAACTGGGACGTCTACGAAGCCTGCGAGGAACTCGTCGACCTGGAGGAGAACTTCCAGCTCTGGCGGTTCCGGCACCTCAAGACGGTGGAACGGACCATCGGCGTCAAACGGGGGACCGGCGGCTCCAGCGGGGTGTCGTTCCTCAAGGCGGCCCTGGACCTCACGTTCTTCCCGGAACTGTTCGCCGTGCGTACCGAGATCGGAGTTCCTCGTTGAGCGACCTGCTCGCCCGCGCCGCCGCCCTGGACGCCGCCGACCCCCTCGCGCCGCACCGGGACGCGTTCCTCACCCCGCCCGGCAGCGACCTGCTGTCGTACCTGGACGGCAACTCGCTGGGCCGGCCCCTGGAGGCGACCGCCCGGACGGTCGAGGAGTTCGTCCGGGAACAGTGGGGCGGCCGTCTGATCCGCGGCTGGACCGACGGCTGGCTGGAATGGCCGCTCACCCTCGGGGACCGGCTCGGCGCGATCGCCCTCGGTGCCGCGCCCGGCCAGACGGTGATCGCCGACTCGACGACCGTCCTGCTCTACAAGCTGGCCCGCGCGGCCGTCGGCGCCCGCCCCGGCCGTCGCAAGGTCGTCCTGGACACCGACAACTTCCCCACCGACCGGTACGTGCTGGAGGGCATCGCCGCCGAACGTGACCTCACCCTGGTCTGGATCGAGACCGACCCGGTGACCGGGATCCACCCGTCGCAGGTCGCCGCGGCGGTCGACGAGGAGACGGCGCTCGTGCTGTTCTCACACGTCGCCTACCGCTCCGGCTGGCTCGCCGACGTCGCGGAGATCAACCGGATCGCGCACGCGGCGGGCGCGCTGACGCTGTGGGACCTGTGCCACTCCGCCGGATCCGTGCCGGTCGCGCTGGACGACTGGGGTGTGGACATCGCGGTCGGCTGCACCTACAAATACCTCAACGGGGGGCCGGGGGCGCCGGCGTTCGCCTACCTGCGCCGGGAGCTGCACGAGACGGTGCGCCAGCCGATCCAGGGCTGGATGGGCCACCGGGCGTCGTTCGAGATGGGCCCGCGATACGAGCCGGCGGCCGGGATCCGTGCCCTGCTCAGCGGGACCCCGCCGATCCTGGCGATGGTGCCGCTGCACGCCAACCTGGACATGCTGGAATCGGCCGGCATCGAGGCGGTCCGGACGAAATCGTTGCTGCTCACCGACTATGTGCTGGAGCTGGCCGACACCTGGCTGGCGCCGCACGGCGTCACGGTGGTCAGCCCACGCGACCAGGACCGGCGTGGCGGCCACGTCACCCTGCGACGACCCGGATTCGAGCGGCTGCTGGAGCCGTTGTGGAATGGCGGCGTGATTCCCGACTACCGCCGCCCCGACGGCCTGCGCATCGGCCCGGCGCCGCTGAGCACCGGCTTCGCCGAGGTCCACGACGGCCTGGCCCTGCTCCGCGACCTGGTGGAGAAGCACCGGTGAGCATCGAGGAGGAACCGGCTGCCGGATGTTGCGGCGGGGCCTCGGGCGGCTGTGCGGTGGCCGCGCTGCGCCGTACCCCGTGTACCGCGACAGTCACGCGAAGCGCCGTCCAGCCCTCTGCGACCTGGCTGCTGGCCGACTCCGTCTGGTGGGGTGGGCGGCTGCGGAACGGTGTCGCGCTGCGGGTCGACGGCGGTGGCCGGGCCAAGCCGATGCCGGCCGAGATGGCGCCCGCCGACAGCCGCAGCCTCCCCGGAACGCTGCTACCCGGCCTGATCGACGCGCACGTGCACTCAGCGCTGGTCGACCTCGCCGCGGTGCGGGCCGGTGGCATCGCCGCGGTCTGGGACCTCGGCGCCGACCCCGCGGTCGTCGCCGACTTGGCGGCGAAGGCACGGGGGCTTCCGCTGATCCGCTATGCGGGACCGTTCCTGATCGCTCCGGGCGGCTATCCCAGCGACCGGTCGTGGGCGCCCGCCGGCAGCTGGCGGGAGATCCACTCCGCGGCGGACGGGGCCGATGCCGTCACGGAGGCCTCCGGGCACGGTGCCTCGCTGATCAAAGTGACCGCGCACGCCGGAGGGCCGATGCTGCCGCAGGGCACCCTCGACGCCGTCGTGACGGCCGCGCACGCGGCGAGGCTCCCGGTCGTCGTGCACGCCGAAGGGCCCGGCACGGTTGCCGCGGCGTTGGCCGCCGGTGCGGACATGCTGGCGCACACACCCTGGTCGGAGCCGCTCGACGACGGCCTGCTCCGGGAGAGTGCCGAGCGGATGCGCTGGATCAGCACGCTCGACATCCACGGCCGGGGACAGACCAACCCCGCTGTCGAGACCGCGCTGCGCAACCTGCGGCTCTTCCTGGGGTACGGCGGAAGCGTCCGTTACGGGACCGACCTCGGCAACGGTCCGCTCCCGGTCGGCGTCAACGCCCGCGAGATCCGGCTGTTGCAGTCGGCGGGCCTGACCCCTGACGACATCCTCACCGCGATGACCGAATCCGACAGCCCTGCCCTGTCTCTGGTCCCGGGCGGGCTGGACCGCGAGCCGACAGCGTTCGCCGACTCGCTGGCCACCGCGCAGGTCATCCCCCGCGGCTAGACACCTTTCGCAGTCAGGGTCTGCCTCTGTGGTGATTTCGGGCGCTCAGCACGCCCGAATTCACCACACCCACAACAGTGTGGTGAATTCGGGCGGCCAGCGCGCCCGTATTCACCACACCACCAGGGGTGTGTTGATTTGGGGCGTCCAGCGCGCCCGAAGTCCCCACACCACCAGGGGTGTGTTGATTTGGGGCGTCCAGCGCGCCCGTATTCACCACACCGCCAGGGGTGTGGTGATTTGGGGCGTCCAGCGCGCCCGAAGTCACCACGCGGATGGGCTTCGCACCCTGACCACGGAACGTGTCTAGACACGTTCCGTGCTCGACATCCGCGTGGTGATCGGGGCCGCAGGGAGGGTGAGCGTGGGCTCCCGCCGCGCTGGTGGCGGCGGGAGGTGTGGTGCTCCTGGGTGCAGCTCGGCGCGTACCCCCGAAGCGGCCTCGGCGCGTACCCCCGAAGCGGCGTGCGAGATCCGCCCGCCGGGACCGAACGTCGGCAGGGCCACGACGAGCAGGCCGCCGCCTGCCGCCGATCTCAGCGAGTCCGCCCGGATCTGCCCCTCGTGTCAGAGAGTGACGGAAACGCCGGTGGTGGCGCTCTGCCGGGCGGCGTCCAGGATCTCCATGTTGCGGACGGTGTCCCAGGGATCCACCGGCAGCGGCGCACCGGTCAGGATCGACTCGGCCACTGCTGGGTAGAACGTGTCCCAGCGACCCCGGCAGCTCTCCACGGGGGCGCCGGTCGCGCCGCGGTGCAGGTGACCCCAGTTGCGCTCCGGCTCGACACCCCAGCGATCGGCCAGCTTGGCCGGGGTCTTGCCGGCCTTGAGCAGCGTCTCCTGGTGGTCCAGCTCGGGGGAGATGTACGTGCTGAGCGTGCCGGTGACGCGGAACCGGGGTCCCGGGCCGGGCTGGCGCCAGCTGCCCCAGAGGTGCGACTCGACGCCGCCGCTGTGGTGCAGGGCGATGAAGAAGTCGTCGTCGAGCGGCGCGCCGCGCATCTCGGCGTGCACGCGGGTGACCGGTCCGTGCAGCTGGACGGCCTGGTCGACGAGGTGGGAGCCGAAGTCGAGGAGGGTGCCGCCGCCGGCCGCGGGAGGCTCGCGGTCGGGCGCCCAGCGTTCCATCCGGGACTCGAAGCGCCGGACGTCGCCGAGGGAGCCCTTCTCGATCAGTTTGCGCAGGGTGAGGAAGTCGGAGTCCCAGCGCCGGTTCTGGTAGACGGTGAGCGGCACACCGGCCGTCTCCGCCTCGGTGACCAGCTTGCGGGCGGACTCGGCGTCGAGTGTGAAGGGCTTGTCGACGACGGTGACCAGACCGGCGGCGATGGCCTCGCGGGCCAGCGTGGCGTGGCTGTCGGCGGGCGTGGAGATCGCCACGGCCTGGGCGCCGGCCTCGGCGAGCGCGGCGACCGAGTCGAAGGTGGCGACGCCGGGGTGGTCCTCGGCGACCTGTGCCCTGCGCTCCGGCGACGTGGTGACGACGCCGACGAAATCGACGTTCAGGGCTGAGGCGATGAGCGGTGCGTGGAACACGCGTCCGCCGCTGCCGTAGCCGACCAGTCCGAACTTCACCCGCTCGATCATGTCCGGAAGTTTTTCACATGGATTGCCATCCTGTTGCATGCCAATCGGCCCGTGACGGTGTGATGCGTACCCCATTACCGTCCGTGCGGATGCCGATGGGCGGAAAACGTTGTAGTACGCGCGCCGGAAAGTGGAACGGATCAAGAGAAAGGCCAGGTACCGCGCCTGTCGGATGGATGACGACATGGTCGGTTCGGGCTGTGCGCGATGTTCAATCGGATCCATGGAACCCGCTCAGAAGGACCGTACGCCGTTCGCCGACATCGACGGCCTGTCAGCACAGATGTCCGCGATGGTGTTGGCGGCCCTGACCGAGATGGGGCAGCACCCGGAGATCCGCCGGGTGCGCCGCACGGCCTACGAGCAGCTGCGCCCCGCCCCGGGACAGCGGCTGCTCGACGCCGGCTCCGGCAGCGGTGAGGTGGCCCGGCTGCTGGCCGCCGAGGTCGGCACGTTCGGCGAGGTGGTCGCGGTGGACCACGCCGCGTCGGTGACCGCGGCCGCGGTCGGCCTGCACGACGGCTCCAACGTGCGGTACCTGACCGGCGACGTCTGCGCGCTCGACCTGCCCGGCGGCGGATTCGACGGGGTCTGGTGCGAGCGGGTCCTGCAGCACGTCGACGACCCCGACGTGGCCATCGCCGAGATGATCCGGGTGACCCGGCCGGGCGGCCGGATCTGCCTGATCGACACCGACTGGTCGTCGCTGGCGTTCGACGGGATGCCGTCCGGGCTGGGCGAGGTGGTGCTCGACCACGCCTGCGGGCACTTCACCCCGCGCCGGCTGGACATGGGCCGCACCCTGCGCCGGCGGATGGTCGCCGCCGGTCTGCGCGACCTCAGCGCCACCCCGGTGACCTGCCTGTTCGGCACTCCCGAGTCGGCCGCCGTGGTGCTGCCGATGGTCAACCCGAGGGTGCCGGAGGACAAGTGGCCCACCCCGCCGGGCGTCCGCGACGAGTGGCTGGAGTGCGTGGCGGCGGCCGGCGCGAGCGGGACCTTCCTGGCCGTGCTGACCATCTGGGTGGTGGCCGGCACGGTCGGCGTCAGGACGTGACCGGCTGCATCCGGTCGAGCAACTGGTCCAGCGGCATGCTGGCGAAACCGATCCGGACGTCGCTGTGCGCGTACGGCAGCCAGAACCGGCCGTCGTGCACCATGCCGCCGCAGGAGTAGAGGACGTTCGGGACGTACCCCTCCCGTTCGGTCTCGTCCGGGTCGAGCAGGCCCTCCGGCAGGTCGGCGATCACCCGCTCGGGGTTCTCCAGGTCGAGCAGCATGGCGCCGATCGCGTACCGGCGCATCGGGCCGACGCCGTGGGTGAGCACCAGCCAGCCGGCCTCGGTCTCGATCGGCGAGCCGCAGTTGCCGACCTGGATCAGATCCCAGCCGCGGTGCGGGACGAGCAGCGGACCGGCCGGCTGCCAGCGGTGCTGGTCGTCGCGGACGGCCAATCCGAGGGTCTCGCCGTCGGAGCGGCAGAGCGCCATCTTCTTCCCGCCGATGTATCTCGGGAACAACGCCATGCCCTTGTTGCGGGCGGCCGGCCCGTGCAGCGTGGTCACCTCGAAATGCCGCAGGTCCCGGGTGTAGATCACCCGACCGGAGATGTTGAACCCGTCGTACGCGGTGTAGGTCGCCTGGTACGCCGGGCGCCCGTCCGGGTCGACCACCTGCACGAACCGGGCGTCCTCCATGCCCCGGCTCTCGCTCGGGGTGGCCGGCCAGAGCACCCGCTGGTGCAGGGGCATGGCGGCCGGGAAGGTCACCGCGTAGTCGTCGTGCACGATCCGCCGGAGCAGGTCGAGCGTCATCGGCGTGGTCGGGCGGGCCTGCAGCTCGTGCGGGATGTGGCTGAGGACGTCCTCGAACTCCTGGTCGTCGAAGCGTTCCGGGAGGGCGTTCAGGACGTACGCCGAGGCCTCGTTGTCGATGTCGTCGTCGCCGAGCGCCGCGAACAGCTGGTGTCGCATGTGCTTGGCGCCGACCCGGGTGCCGATCGCCAGCGGCCCGTCCCGGTCCTCCAGCCGGATCGTCGCCCCCGGCCCGAGGATCACGCTGCAGAAGCCGACCGAGGAGATGTGCCCCTCGCCGATCTGCCGCAGGCTGACCGCCGCCCGCAGCTCACCGGCCGCGAGCCCGATCTGGTCGGGGTGCGGGACGATCGACGGGTTGCAGAGGGCGGCCGCCTCCACCGAGAACTCGTGACTGAAGTACGCCCCGATGAGGCTGCGCGCCGACGGCGACAGGTCGGCCTCCGGCGGCACCCGGTGCTGGACGACCTCGTAGTGGTGCTGGAACACCGCCAGGATGTCGTGGTGCCGCCCGGAGAAGCGGGTCAGCACGTCGTCGAGCATGCGGGTGATGTCGGCCTCGTCGAGCTGCAGGATGCGCTCGATCAGGCAGGAGGCCCGGTTGTGGGGTGAATTGGCGTCCTCGCCGGGCACGAACAATTTGATCACCACGCGGCGCCCGTCGGGGGCCATGGTGATGGTGTGCCGGGTGATGTCGGTCGCGTTCATCGTTGCGGTCATGCTAAGCCGCCCCTGACGGTCGGGTCGCGCTCCGGATCGCCAGCGTGCGGGCATGCTGCAGCGTGGAGACGAGCGCGAGGGTGGATTCGGCTCCCTGATTCAGATTAGGACCTTCCGCCGTCAATCCGTCATAACATCCGCCAGTATCCGGGTCCCACATCACCGATCCGCCGTCGTTGTCGCCGAGGAACCAGGTGATCGCCTGGAACAGCGGGGCGTCCCAGCGCTCGTCGCCGGTCACGGCGGCGGCGGTGGCGCAGGCGTCGGCGGTGGCGGCGGCCTCGATCGGCTGCTGGTCGAACCGGGCGAGCGGCTCACCGGGACGCCAGCCGGCTACCGGGACGGTGGAGAGCCGGCCGTGGTGCTCCTGCATGCCGCACAGCCAGGCGAGCATCCGCAGGCCGTCGCCGAGCAGCGCCTCGTCGCCGAGCAGATCACCGGCCGCGATGATCACCTCGGCGAGGGCCGGGTTCGCGTACGTCAGCTCGCGCTCCGGCCACACCCAGTCCGGATCCGAGCCGGGCACGCCGATCACGGTCGCCGCGTCACCGAGCAGTTCGGCTGCCCCGCTGTCGTGCGGGTCGGCGCGCAGCAGCTCGGCGGCGCCCAGCCCGGCGAACGCCATCGCCCGCGGCCACGGCGACCGGCGGCGGGCGCCCTGCCGGAAGGCGGTCAGGGCCTCCCGGCGGATCCACGGCGCCCCGGATCGGGACGCCGCGGTGCCCAGCCCCCACAGGGCCCGCCCCCACCAGTCGCCGGCCGACGGCTCGTCCAGCCACCGCCGGTCGTAGCCGAGCCGGTTGCGGAAACCGCCGTCCGGTCCCTGGGCGTGGGTGAGGAACGCCAGGTAGCGCTCGGCCAGCCTGATCAGATCCGGTCCGGGGTGCGGTTCGCGGGCGATCACCAGCAGGCCACGGGACACGTCGTCCACGCAGTACCCGTGCTCGCGCCGGACGATGGCGTAGCGGGCGTGTTCGAGCAGCCCGGTGTCGTCGGAGAGCCGGTGCACGTGGTCCCAGCGCGGCGCCGGGACGTCGGTGATCCGGATCGGCGGCGGCAGCAGCCTCAGAGATCCGGTGGTCATGCCGGGATGGTGGCCGCGGCGGCGAGAGGAAGACGATCGGCGAGCAGGCGCCCGGCCAGGGCCTGATATCGGGCCGCCACGGCAGGCCAGCGCAGAGTCGGCCCGCCGGCCAGGCCGGTGAGCCGGCCGGTCAGCCCCGGTTCGGTGATGATGTGCCGGATCGCCATCGCCATCGCCTCCGGGTCCTGGTGCGGGACGAGCAGCCCGGGACCGTCGGCGAGCAGTTCCACCGCGTGTGGGAACTCGGTGGCCACCACCGGCACGCCTGCGCCGACCGCCTCGATCAGCACGCCCGAGGTGACCTGTTCGGTCGAGTCGTACGGCAGGACCACCGCGTCGGCCGACCGGATCAGCCGGGACAGGTCGGCGGGTTCCATGTAGACGTCGGACCACTGCACGCAGTCCTCGACGTCCAGTTCGGCCGCCAGCTCCTTCAGCGAGTCCCGGTACGCGTCACCCCACTGGTCGAGCACCTTGGGGTGGGTCCGGCCGGCCACCGTGTAGAGCGGCCGGGGCTCGACGTCGTCGAGGAAGGCGAGCGCCCGCAGCGCCCACTCGATGCCCTTGCCCGGTCCGAGCAGTCCCCAGGTGAGCAGGTGCGGCCGGTCGTGACTCTCGCGGGGCACACCCAGGTGCGAGCCGGCGCCGTGCGGGATCACCGTGATCTTGTGCGGGTCGACGGCGTAGAGCTCGGTGAGACGCCGCCGGGCGGTGTCGGTCATGGTGATCACGGCGTCGGCGGTCCGCACGATCTGCTCCAGGACGGTCCGCTGCATCTCGTCCGGGTGGGTCAGCACGGTGTGCAGGACCACGATCGACGGGATCCGCAGCGCCTGGAGCACCGGCAGCACCTCGGTGCCGGTGTCACCCGGGTAGATGCCGTACTCGTGCTGCACGATCGCCACGTCGAAGCGGTTGAGCGCGGTGGCGGCCGCGACCCAGCCGCCGGGACGGTCGGTGTGCCAGGTGTGCACGACTCGCGGCGCGGACCGGTCGAGCGCGATCCCACCCCCGGTGGTGTCGTCGCCGGCGAGCAGCCGTACCACTCCCGACCCTCCGGTCCCACTGAGGTGGGTGGCGAGCGCGGCATTGAATGTCGCCAAACCGCATTGGGTCGGGGGATAAGTGCTCAGGAACCCGTAGGTCGCGGGCATGACAGGCCTTTCTTCTCGGCCGGCCGCCTCCCCGCAGGCCGGACTCAGCGCTGTGTGAACAGCGCAAAGACAGCCGAGTAATGATGCCCGTTTAACGCGCAATTCACATTGTGACGTTAACAAGATCTAACTAATGACCGGCTATCTTCCGGTAAATCTCCAAGTAGTCGGACACCATGCGCTCGGCGCAGAAGCGTTCCCGGGCACGAGCGGAGCAGGCGGCACGGTCCAGTCGTGGGAGGCGCGCGACGGCGAGTACCGCCTCGTCCACCGTGTCCACCAGGAAGCCCGTCACACCCTCGTCGATCACCTCCGTCATCGAACCCTTCCGGTACGCCACCACCGGCGTCCCGCAGATCATCGACTCCACGACGGAGAGCCCGAACGGCTCGGCGAACCGGATCGGGTGCAGCAGCGCGGCGCCCGATCCGAGAATCGCCGCCCGGCGGTCCGGCCCGATCGGGCCGAGGTGCACCACGGCTTCCCCGTCGACATGGGGTTCCACGCTGTCGGCGAAGTAATCCTGGTCCTGGACTATTCCGCAGATGAGCAGCCGCCGGCCGGCCCGCCGGGCGATCTCGATGGCGATGTCGGTGCCCTTGTCCGGATGGATCCGCCCGAACACGATCAGGTCGTCGCCGGCCGGGCGCGCGGTGAAGGGGAGGCCGGCGAGGTCGACGCCGTGGTGGACGGTGGCGACGTAGTCCAGGTCCGGCGAGCGGTCGCTGTCCGAGATCGCGACGAAGTGCGAGCGGGCCCGTTGGTACGCGGGCAGGATGTTCGCCCCGGAGAAACCGTGCACGGTGGTGAGCATCGGTGCCCGGCAGTGCGCCGAGAAGGCCAGGGGCAGCCAGTCCAGATGGTTGTGGACCAGGTCGAACTCGCCGGACCGGGCCAGCGCGTGACCGACGTGGATCGCCTCCCAGACGCGGCCGTCGATCGCCGGGTCCTCCTCGTACCCGGTGGCGACGACGCCGTCCAGGGTGGCGGTGGTGACCGAGTCGAGGGTGGCGAAGAGGGTGACGTCCACGCCGCGGGCGGTCAGCCCGTCGGCGAGCAGCCCGGTGATCAGTTCCCAGGGGCCGTAGTGGCGTGGTGGCGTCCGCCAGGCGATCGGCCCCAGCAATGCGATCCTCATGGCAGACACCGCTTCTCGTCCGGGGACACGTCAGCAGTATGTCCACTCGCGATCGAGATGTGCGGGGATTTGCTACAGAGGGCATCATGAATTTCTCTCTCGATCCACCTCCGTCGGCCCGCGCGACACTGGCGGCGGCCGTCGCCGTCGTGACGGTGGCCGCCGGTGCGCTGCTCGGCGCGTCACCCGCCGCCGCGGCCACCCCGGTGTCGATCATCGACGCCGCCACGGTCGGCACGTACAAACTGCAGACCGACCCGGCGGAATGGGCGACGTTCGAGCAGCGCATCGCCGCCGTGGAGGGCGGGGGCGCGGTGTCGACGGCCTCGACGCTCGACGTCGCGCTGTCCGGGCAGCAGACCGGCCGCAAGGGACTCTGTCACTACCCGAACCTGCTGCCCACGAAGTACGTGCCCGACGGTTTCTGCTGGAACACCACGGACGATCGGAGCAGCAACTACTCGAAAACCGGTGGCTGGGTGCCGCAGGGGCTGACCGCCAGCCACGACGGCGACAATGTCAACGGCATGATCGACGGCAACCACATCTATCTGGCGTCGTGGTACTGGGGGATCAACGAGTCCAAGAACGAGTTCACCCGGATCTCGATGACGGCGAACTCGGCGGTCGGCAACTCGTACGGTCACGTGCTGCTGGTGGCGCCGACCGAGTCCGGCTTCGAGGCGGTCAAGGGCAACCACGCCGACGGCATCACCTGGTACGGCAACCGGCTGTTCGTGGCCAACAGCGGTGAGCTGCAGGTCTACGACATGCGGCACATCTGGCGGATGAACAGCCTGGGCACCGACGTCGGGATCTCCGGCGGCACCTCGTCCGCGTGGGGCCACCAGTGGGTGATGCCGATGATCGGCCGGTACTGGACCCGGACCAAGGGCTCCGGCAGCTGCCAGACCACCACCGGGGCGACGCCCTGCTTCAGCTCGCTGAGCCTGGACCGCACCGGCACCGACGGCCTGATCGCCGCCGAGTGGAAGTCCGGCGCGGCCGGCGGCCGGATCATCCGGTGGCCGCTGAACGCCTCCACCGCCCTGCCCCGCGCCGACGACGGCAGCGCGTACGGCACGGTGACCGCGGTGGCCGGGTACTCGTCGCCGATCTGGGAGATGCAGGGCGCGGCGACCGACGGCACCAACCTGTACATCAGCGGGCGGTGCCCGGACAGTGCCAACGAGGACCCGAACAGCGCGGACGCGTACTCCTGCATCCACCGGGCGGTGCCCGGCCAGGAACCGCACGTCATCGCGCTGACCCCGCCGCTGAGCCAGAACCTGTCCTTCTCGAGATTCTCCGGCCGCCTGTGGGGGCTCAACGAGCGTATCGACAGCGTCGTGGGGAAGCGGGTGGTCTTCTCCATCGACGTGACCCCGTAGCCGTCCCAGGGGATCGGATGGCGGGAAAAAAGACACCGGACCCGATACGTTACGGGCATGCGGTCTGACGAGTGGTGGAAGAAAGCGGTCGTCTACCAGATCTACCCGCGGAGTTTCGCCGACTCCGACGGCGACGGCATGGGCGACCTGCGCGGTGTGATCGATCATCTCGACCACCTCGCCGAACTCGGGGTGGACGTGTTGTGGTTCTCCCCGATCTACCCGTCCCCGCAGGACGACAACGGTTACGACATCAGCGACTACCAGGACATCGAACCGCTCTTCGGTGACCTGGCCACCTTCGACGAGCTGCTGGCCGGGGTGCACCACCGGGGCATGAAACTGATCATGGACCTGGTGGTGAACCACAGCTCGGACGAGCACGCCTGGTTCCAGGAGAGCCGGTCGTCGAAGGACGGTCCGAAGCGGGACTGGTACTGGTGGCGCCCGGCCCGCGACGGCATGGAACCCGGCACGCCGGGCGCGGAGCCGACCAACTGGGGCTCGGTGTTCGGCGGGCCGGCCTGGGAGTACGACGAGAAGACCGGCGAGTACTACCTGCACCTGTTCTCGCGGAAGCAGCCCGACCTCAACTGGGAGAATCCCGAGGTCCGCGAGGCGGTGTACGCGATGATGCGCTGGTGGCTGGACCGCGGCGTGGACGGGTTCCGGATGGACGTCATCAACATGATCTCCAAGGACACGTCGTTGCCGGACGGGCGGCTGAGTGCCGGTACGGCGTACGCGGACGGCTCCGCCGCGTACGTCGGCGGCCCCCGCCTGCACGAGTTCCTGCAGGAGATGCACCGGGAGGTGTTCGCCGGCCGGGAGGGTCTGCTGACCGTCGGCGAGATGCCCGGCGTCACCGTGGACGAGGCACGGCTGCACACCGACCCGGCCCGGCAGGAGATCGACATGGTCTTCCAGTTCGATCACGTCTGGGTGGACCGCGGGACCGATCCGTGGATGTTGCAGCCGTTGCAGCTCACCAAGCTCAAGGCGATCCTCGGGCGCTGGCAGGCCGGTCTCGCCGACCTGGGCTGGAACAGCCTGTACTGGAACAACCACGACCAGCCGCGGGTGGTCTCCCGGTACGGCGACGACGGCCCGGAACACCGGGTGGCGTCGGCGAAGATGCTCGGCGCGGTGCTGCACCTGCACCGCGGCACGCCCTACGTCTATCAGGGCGAGGAGCTGGGCATGACGAACTATCCGTTCGGCGGGATCGAGGACTTCCGGGACATCGAGGCGCTCGGGCACTACCGTCAGGCCCTCGACCTGGAGGGCCGGACGCCGGACGAGGTGCTGACCGTGCTGCGGGCCCGGGGACGTGACAACGCCCGGACACCGATGCAGTGGGACGCCTCGCCGCAGGCCGGGTTCACCACCGGCACGCCGTGGCTGGCGGTCAACCCGAACCACCGCGAGATCAACGCGGCGGCGCAGCGGGACGACCCGGACTCGGTGTTCCACTGGTACCGGCAACTGATCGAGCTGCGGCACACCGAGCCGGTCGTGGCCGGCGGCGACTTCACCATGCTGCTGCCGAACGACGAGCGGCTCTACGCGTTCACCCGGCGGCTCGACGACACCGAGCTCCTGGTGATCGGCAACTTCACCGGGGAGACGGTCGGTGCCGAGATCGAGGACGCCGCGGCGTGGTCGTCAGCGGAACTGCTGCTGACCAACGCCGCGGCGCCGGACGATCTGAGGCTCGGGCCGTGGCAGGTGGTGGTGTACCGCCGCACGGTCAGGCGGTGATGACCGGCCACGCGTACCCGAGCAGGGCGAACGCCGCACCGAGCAGGGCGAGGCTGAAGCCGCGCGTGGCGATCGGCAGAGCCGCGATCACGAGCAGAATCACGGCGATGATGTAGAAGAGTCCCTGGATGGACATAATCGGCTCCTTATCAGGTGATGTGGGGGTCGGGCGGCGACGCAGTACCCCCACATCGAGGAGCGTTAAACCACGCTCACTATCACCGACGAGCTGTGCCGCACGGTCGTGTCCGTCGAAACCATCCGGACGGCGGACGCGACCGGCTCCCCGGTGCCGTGGTTGCGCAGCCAGCGGGGGTGCGCGCCACCGGCCACCAGCAGCCGGATCCGGTGCCCCGGACGGAACCGGTGTGCCGTGGATCCCATGTCGACGACGACCCGCCCGCCGGTGAACCGGGTCAGCCCGTCGCACACGTTGACCGACTTGCCGGACGGGTCCACATCGCAGAGACGGGCGAACAGGTCGGCACTGGCCGCCGTGGTCGTGGCGTCGAACTCGGCGTGCACCGTGCCCATCACCTCGACCGCCCCCGTCAGCGGCTCGGTGCTGAACAGCAGCACGTCGGACCGGGCCTCCAACTCGGCGTTGTCGTACGTCCCCTGGGTCTTCGACTGCAGCGCGCCGCCGATCGACGGGGTGGGGTCGGCCGGGTCGTACCGGAAGGTGCTCGCCCCCGGACCGGGCCCCGCGCGCAGGCCGTCCGCGGCGAGGAAGAAACGCCGGGGCTCGGCGGGCGGCGGCCAGTCGGGGAGGTCACGCCACTCGTCCGCGCCGCCGACGTGCACCCGGACCGGGGTCGCCGGCTCCCGGCCGCGCAGGGCCCGCAACGCCCACGGGTAGGACTCGGCCCAGCCCTTGTCGAGGATGCCGGTGTGCGTCCACGGGCCGATCAGCAGGTCGACCGGCAGCCCGGCGTCGCGCCGGTGCCGGTAGAGATCGATGAACTGGCCGGTGGTGAAGTCGTGCCAGCCGGTGCTCAGGCTCAGTGGCACCGGCAGGGTCCGGGCGGCCGCGGTGAGGTCGGCGCCGCGCCAGTAGTCGTCGTCCGGCTCCGGCGAGGTCAGCCACGCCTCGAACTCGGGACGGCGGCCGCCCATGGCCGTGCGGTAGGCCTCGATCAACGGCAGCCCGAAGACGGCCTTCTTCCAGTGGCGCTGCAGCCGGATCAGCAGGCGGACGTTGTCCCGGAACATGTTGGCGTTGCCGAACAGGTTGAGACCGCCGACCAGGGAACGCTCCAGGGCGAACGCACCGCCCGGCCAGAAGAACGAGTGCGGGTGGGTCAGGCCGACCTGGCAGACCGCGCCGCGCCACTCCGGCGGCGGATCGGCGGCGAGCGAGAGCTGGCTGTAGGTCATGTAGCTCGCGCCGAGTGTGTGGAACTCGCCGGTGAACCAGTCCTGCTTGCGCAGCCACTCGATCGCGGCCTGACCGTCCGGCGCCTCGTTGCGCCAGGTGTGGAACTCGCCGTCCGATCCGCCGGTGGCCCGGCTGCTCTGCAGGATCACGTGGAAGCCCTGCTCGGCGTAGGCGGCGCCGTAGACCATGTTCCACGGCCAGCCGCCGCGGATGTAGGTGGCGCGGATCAGGATCGTCGGGCACGGCTCGTCGGTGACCGGCGCGTAGTGGTCGGCCAGCAGGGTGGTGCCGTCGGCGCCGGGCACCCGCAGGGCGGGTTCCCAGACGACGTCATAGCGTGCGGGCGGGCCCTGCCGGGCCCGGCGCCGCCACAGACGGAGGGACAAGGGCAGTCTTCGCATGGCGCAGCTCCCTTTTTCGTACGCTGTACCAAAAACAGTACCAGGAGGTTTCCCGTGGCACGAGGTCGTCCACCGGCATTCACGCGGTCGCAGGTCGTCACCGCCGCGATCCGGGTCGCCGACAGCGAGGGGCTGGAGGCCGTCACCATGCGCCGGATCGCGTCCGAGATCGGTGCGGGGGCGATGTCGCTCTACACGTACGTGCCGGACCGCGAGCACCTGGCCGACCTGATGGTCGACGCCGCAGCCGGGGAGTTCGCCCTGCCGGAGATCACCGGTGACTGGCGTGCCGACCTGCTGGCCCTGCTGACCGTGCAGCGCGAGCTGATGCGTGCCCACCCGTGGATCCCGTCGGTGCTGGCCGGCCGGCAGCTGGCCGGGGTCAACCTGCTCAGGTTCCTGGAGCACGGCCTGCGGGCGCTGGAGCCGGCCGGCCTGCCCGGCGTCACCCGGATGACCCTGCTCGGCCTGTTCACCGGATTCGTCACCGCATATGTGACCGGCGAACGCGCGGGCCGCACGGACGCCCGCGACGGTGCCGAACAGATCGCCGCGGCCGTGACGAGCGGGCAGTTCCCGCTGCTCGCCGCGGTGCTGGCGGAGGGCGGCGACCCGGATCTGGACTTCGCCCGGATCGCCGACTGGGTCATCACCGGCCTGGTAGATCGAGCCGCGGCTGGGTAACACCCCTGTCATGAGCAGTCACGTGATGCGCCCGAGCCGTTCGGTACCGCCCTGGCCCGCCCTGGCCGGTTTCGGGGCCGCGGTCGCCGTGGCCGCCCTGATCGGTGGCCTCGGCGTGTCCGGCACCGCCGGGGAGTACCAGAGTCTTCAGCAGCCGGACTGGGCACCGCCCTCGTCGGTCTTCGGTCCGGTCTGGAGCATCCTGTACGCGATGATCGCCGTCAGCGGCTGGCTGGTCTGGCGGCGTACCGGTTGGTCGCCGGCGTTGAACTGGTGGGTCGCCCAGCTGGTGGTGAATGCGATCTGGACGCCGATCTTCTTCGGATTCGGCCAGTACGGACTGGCCCTCTTCGACATAGTGGTGCTGTGGGTCCTGATCGGCGTGACCGTGTGGAGGTTCCGGCCGGTCTCCCGTCTCGCGGCGGGTCTGCTGCTGCCGTACTGGGCGTGGGTCACCTTCGCGACCGCCCTGAATGCCACTATCTGGACAATGAACTAGAAATCTGAGCTTTTTTCGCAGAACTTCCCACGTGTCACTTCCGGCACGGGCAAGGTGACACGAGGTCACCGGAATGCCAACGGGGAGTTCACATGCGCCGCAACCGGCTCACCGCCCGTCTCGTCACCGCCCTGGTCGCGGCCACGCCGGCCGTCGCCCTCGCCGTCGTGGCAGCCGCACCGCCGCAGCCGGCCGGCCCGGCGGGCGTGGCCGGGCGAGCCGGCCCGCTGGTCCAGACGTTCCCGTTCGGCGCCACCGGAGCCCTGCGGCCGGTCGCCGCCACGTCCTCCGCCGAACTACCGGCCCGCGCCACCGAACCGTTCAGCATGCTCGGCGTGACCTGGGCGAACCCGCGCGCCCGCGCCCGCGGCACGATCGAGGTGCGGACCCGGGCGGCCGGCACCGGACGGTGGAGCCCGTGGCGCGCGCTGGAGACCGACAACCCGGACGCGTCCGGCGGCGCCGAAGGTGCCCGCGGCGCCAGCGACCCGCTCTGGGTCGGCCCCTCGGACGGCGTCCAGGCCCGGATCGCCGACCCGGCCGGCCGGCCGCTCCCGGACGACCTGCGCATCGACCTGATCAACCCGGACGGCGAGCAGGTGCGGACCGCCCCGGCCCGCCCCCGGATGGCGCCGGTGTCCGCGCACTACCCGACCCGGCCGGTACCGCGGATGGTCACCCGGGCCGGCTGGGGCGCCAACGAGGCCCTGGTCAAGGACGCGCCGGAATACACCGGCCCGATCCAGGTGGTCTTCGTGCACCACACCGCCACCGGCAACGACTACAGCTGCTCGCAGTCCTCCGCCATCGTCCGCGGCATCCAGGTCTACCAGGTGCGGAGCAAGGGCTGGGACGACATCGGCTACAACTTCCTGGTCGACAAGTGCGGCACGATCTTCGAGGGCCGCGGCGGCGGCGTGCACCGGTCGGTGCTCGGCGCGCACACCCTCGGGTTCAACACCGACGCCAGTGCCGTCGTGGTGATCGGCGACTACCGGGGCACGGCGATCTCGTCCGCGGCCCGGGCGTCGGTGGCGCAGGTCGCGGCGTACAAACTGGGCGCCTGGGGCAGCCCGCCGCAGGGCCGGGTGGTCAAGGTCTCCGGCGGCAGCGACCGCTACCCCGCCGGGCGGCCCGCGCTGCTCAACCGGATCTCCGGGCACCGGGACACCGGTGCCACCGAATGCCCGGGCAACGCGCTCTACGCCCAGCTGCCGGCGATCCGGGCGATCGCCGGGGCGGCCCCGTCCGGCCTGCGGATCCGGCGACTGAACAACACCATCGCGTACGCCGGACGGCACTACACCCGCGGACTGGTCCGCCCGCTCTGGGACCTGTCCACACCGACCCGGATGATCGACCACTTCGAGGTGTGGGTCGACGGACGGCTCCTCACCCTGGCACCCAACGGCCACCGGCTCTCCCGGATGAAACTGCCGCGCGGACGGCACGCCGTGGTCGTCAAGGCGGTGCACCTGTCCGGGCGTACCTCGGCGACCGGCGCGACCGTGATCGCCGACCCGGTGCCCCCGCGATTCACCGCTGTGCCGCAGCTCAGCCTCCGGACCGGGACGATGGCCGACGCGGTGCCGGTCCGGCTGACCTGGACCGCCACCGACCCCTCCGGCCTGCGCGCGGCCCGGGTCGGCGGCGCCTCCCAGGCCGCCCTGGCCGGGGCCGCCCGGGCGCTGAACACCACGGCCCGGCTCGGCGAGACCGGCACCTGGGCGGTGACGGTCACCGACCGGGCCGGGAGCCGGCGGAGCTCGTCGGTCACGCGTACCCCGATGCTCCTCGCGGAGAGCGCGGCACGACGGACCGGAACCTGGCGCACCCTGCGTGACAACGGGTTCCTGGGCAGCGAGGCGGCCACCGCCTCGACCGCGGACGCCACGATGTCCTGGACCTTCACCGGGCGGGCGGCCGCCCTGGTGGTCGGGCGCACCGCCACCTCCGGCCGGGTCCGGATCAGCGTGGACGGTCGCTACCAGGGCGTCCTCGACCTGCGGTCGGACACCGCGAAGTACCGCCAGGTGGTGTGGAGCCGGCTGTGGCGCGACAGCGGCACGCACACCGTGACCGTGGAGGCGGAGGGCACCACCGGGCGCGGCTCGGTGATGCTGGACGGCCTCAGCTACCTGCGGTGACCGTTGTCAGCACCACCTTGCCGGGGCCACGCCGGGACTCCACCAGCTCGTGCGCGCGGACCACGTCGTCCAGCGGGAAGGTGCGTACCTCGATGACGACCTCGCCCTCGGCCGCCAGCGCGACCACCTCGGCGAGACGCTGCGGGGACCGGCCGGCCCGGACCACCCGGGCGTCGTGCTCCTCCGCGGCCCGGTCGTCGACGATCGTGCCCACGCGGGCACTCGCGACACCGAGGGCGATCGACTGGGCGATGGCCTCACCACCGGCGGCGTCCAGGGCGACCGTCGGCGCGAGCCCGGCGGCCCGGACCGCGTCCACCAGGCCGGGGCCGTACGCCACCGGCACCGCACCCAGTCCACGCAGGTAGTCGTGGTTCTCCGGGCGGGCGGTGGCGACCACCGTCGCGCCGGCGAGCCGGGCCAGCTGGATCGCGACCGTGCCGACGCTGCCCGCCCCGGCGTGCACCAGCAGCACGTCGCCCGCGGTCACCGCCAGCTCGCGCAGGGCGCCGCCGGCCGTCTGGGAAGCGGCGACCAGGGCCGCTGCCGTCGGGAAGCCGATCGTCGCGGGCTTGGCGACCGCGTCACCGGCAGGGACGACGATCAGGTCGGCGGCGGCCCGGAACATCGCCGAACCGAGCACCTCGTCGCCCGCTGCCACGGTGCCGACGCCGTCACCCACCCGCTCGACCACACCCGAGTACTCCTGGCCGATGGTCTGACCGGGGAAGTCCGCCGGTGCCCAGGACATCCGGCCGCCCCGGTACGCGGTGTCGAAGGGCTGGACTCCGGCCGCGTGCACCCGCACCAGGATCTCGCCCGGACCGGGCTCGGGAACGGGCCGGTCGGCGATGTGCAGAACCTCGGGCGGACCGTACCTGTCGAAGACCACTGCTCTCATGGGACCAGCCTGATAGGTGAACCGAGGTCGAGGTCAAGGCCTTCGCCGGGGGAGTGGTTGACAGACCGCCCCCGGGGCGGGTCGATACGGTAAGCGGGTGTCTCAGATCCCGTGGTGGGGGCTGCCGCTGGTAGCCGTCGTGTTCGCGTTCGCCGGTGCCGTGGTGGCGCAACTCGTCTCCGCCCGTAACAACGACCTGCTCAGCCGGAAGCGACGCACCAGGCAGTGGTACGACGAACGTCGCGACGCCTACGTGCAGCTTCTGGCCGCCTTCGAACGCGCCACCTACCGGCTGCGGGCCGCGTACGAGGCCGGCGACAAACCGCCGTCGGCCATCGCCTACATAGATCAGGTCGGGCCGGCGCTGATGCCGGTCCGGCTGCTCGCGTCCGGGCCGGTCCGCAGTGCCGCCCTCGCGGTGCACCTGCAGCTGGAGCGGCTGCACGGCGACATGAACCCGGCCGGGGTGGTCGGCGTCGAGCCACGGACCCACTTCCGTGAGCTGATCGCCCAGGTCCCGCTGGTCATGCAGCAGTTCGAGGCCGCGGTCCGGGACGAGCTCGGGATCGCGAACACCCCACCGGAGGCGATCCCGGCGGCGAAGAACGGGTCCGGCCGGATCCGCGCCATGCGACGGGTCCCCGCCGCGAAGACCGACAAGCCGGTGGGCTGACAAGGATCCTCATCTTTTCCGGGCCGTCGCGGTCGGGCAGGATCGAAGGGTGACCGATCATCCCGCACCCCTCGATCCTGTCTCCGCCGCCATCGTGGAGGGTGGCCTCGTCGCCATCCTCCGGGCCCCGACCTCCGACGGGTTCGCCGCGGTCGCCGACGTGCTCGTCGCGGCCGGCGTCACCGCCCTCGAAGTGACCCTGACCTCGCACGGCGCTCTCGAGGCGATCGGCGGCCTCAGCCGTCAGCTGCCCGAGACCATCAAGATCGGCGCCGGCACCGTCCTCACCGAGGACGAGGCGAAGGCCGCTGTCGACGCCGGCGCCGACTTCCTGGTCTCGCCCGCGCACACCCTCGGCGCGCAGCCGGTGCCCTACTACCCGGGCACGTTCAGCCCCACCGAGGTCTACCGCGCGCACACCGCCGGCGCCCCGCTGATCAAGCTGTTCCCGGCCGCCGGCCTCGGCCCCGGCTACCTCAAGGACCTGCGCGGCCCGCTGCCCGCTGTGCGGATCATGCCGACCGGTGGCATCGGCCTGGACGACATCTCCAAGTGGATCGCCGCCGGCGCGGTCGCGGTCGGTCTCGGCGGTCCGCTGATCGGCGACGCCGCCACCGGTGGCAGCCTCAAGGCCCTGGCCACCCGGGCCCGGCACGCCGTGGACGCGGTCGCGTTCGCCCGTTCATGACCGGAGTCCTCACGCTCGGCGAGTCGATGGGGATCTTCGTCGCCGACGGCATCGGCCCGGTGGAGCACGCCCGCGGCTTCACCCTGGGTGTGGCCGGGGCGGAGAGCAACGTGGCGATCGGCGTGGCCCGGCTGGGCGGCCCGGCGACCTGGGTGGGACGTCTCGGCCGGGACGCGGCCGGATCCCTGATCACGACCCGGTTGCGCTCCTCGGGGGTCCGCGTGATCGCGGTCGAGGACGACGCGTTCACCGGCCTGATGATCCGCTACCGCCGGTCCGGGGAGTTCATCCACGCCGACTACCACCGGGCCGGCAGCGCCGGTTCCCGGTTGTCGCCGGCCGACGTCCCCGAGGCTGAGCTCGCCGCGGCCGGGATCCTGCACGTCACCGGCATCACCCCGGCTCTCGGCGCGACCGCCCGTGCGGCCGTCTTCCACGCGGTGGAGATCGCCCGGGCGGCCGGTGTCCCGGTGTCGCTCGACGTCAACTACCGCAGCAAGCTGTGGTCGCACGCGGAGGCCGCGCCGGTGCTGCGTGACCTGGTGAGCCGGTCGGACCTGGTGTTCGCCGGGCCGGACGAGGCGGCGATCGTGCTCGGCGACGACGAGCCGCTGGCCGGCCTGGCACGACTCGGCCCGGCCGAGGTGATCGTCAAGGACGGTGCCCGGGGCTGCACGGCCCTCGTCGACGGGACGCGTCACGAGGTGCCGGCACTGCCGGTGACCTCGATCGACCCGGTCGGCGCGGGCGACGCGTTCGTGGCCGGTTACCTCGCCGACCGGCTGGCCGGGGCGGCACCGGAGCAGCGTCTGCGCACCGCGATCGCGGCCGGGGCGTTCGCGGTGACGGTGCCGGGTGACTGCGAGGGACTGCCCGGCCGGGACGATCTCGTGGCGCTGTCCGGAGGGGACATTCTCCGGTAATCGGGATTAGTGGTCATGGCGCCCGGGTACCTCGTCGCCAACGGCAATTTCGTCCAACTGAGGAGGCCGTGATGCAACCGACGCCGTTCACCCCGTGGTCCTGGCGAGACACCGCCGGCTACCCCGGCGCGTACGACCCTGCCGGAACCGACAGCATCGACGAGGGCACGACCGGCGTTGACCTGGTCGGCTTCAAGGTCGAGGCGACCGATGGCCACATCGGTTCGATCGACGAGGCCAGCAACGAGGTCGGCAGTTCCTACCTGGTCGTCGACACCGGACCGTGGATCTTCGGTAGCAAGGTCCTCCTGCCGGCGGGCACGGTGCAGACCGTCGACCGCGAGGAGAAGAAGGTCTACGTCGACCGGACGAAGGACCAGATCAAGGAGTCCCCGAAGTACGACAAGGACACCTTCACCTCGGCCGAGTACCGCGGTCAGGTCGGTGACTACTACACCGGTAGTTACCGCGACTACCCGCACTGACCGGCGCTGACTCCCGCCCCGCCCATATCCCCCATGGGCGGGGCGGCGTCGTTCTCCCGCGGAACTCAGACAGAGGCGTCTCCCGCGGAACTCAGGCGGAGGCGTTCTCCCGCAGGCTCAGATAGGCGGCGAGGGCGGCGGATCCGTCCAGCATCCGCCGGCCGCGGCCGGTGATCTGGGCCTGCCACGAGGTCAGCGACGCGGCGAGCGGCTCGGGCCCACCGGCCGCGCGGACCTGGCGCAGCACCTCGGCGATGTAGTCGAGCAGATAACCGCCGCGGCGCAGCAGATGCGCCAGTTCGGCGTCCCGGACGTCGGCCGGGGAGTAGATCCGGTTGGCGGTGACGCGTTCCCGCTCCGGGGCGAGAATGCCGGCCACCTCCCATTTGCGCAGCGTGGCCGGGGTGACACCGAGCCGGTGCGCGAGCACACCGACGGTCACCGGACCGTGCGGGCGGTCGGCCGCCGGTTGCGCGGTGAGCACCACGGCGGCTGACGAGACGGCCCGCACGGTCGCGCGGTCCCGCTGCAACTGGACGTGCGCCTCGTCCAGGATCGCGAACGCGTCGTCGACGGCGCCGGCCAGCACCGACCGCATGATCTCGCCGGCTGTGCGGTGGCCGTACCCCCGGATGAGCGCGACGTAGGCGCTCAGCGCACCCACATGGTCCTCGGTGTAGACCCGATAGCCGCTGGCGGTGCGCCGGGCGGGCGGGATGCAGCCGTCGCGCTCGTAGTTGCGGACCGCCTGCGCGGACAGTCCGTGCTGCCGGCCGAGGTCGATCGGTCGTGGAGACTTCAGGGCCGTCCTCCGAAGGGATCCCGGTCAAAGGTTCACAGGGTGGTTCAACGATACGGTTGAGGTCATGACTGTCGACACATGGGCCGCGCGGATCCGGGCACTTCCCGGAGTGACCGAGACCCGGATCGAGCCGGACTCCGGCATGCCGCCCTACACCTGGGACGACCGTTTCTTCTTCGCCGGCGAGGACCGGATGCGGCCGTTCGCCACCATCGTCGGCCACGACGTGCCCGATTTCGACACCCTTTCCGACCTCGACCGGCCCGGTGTCCACCGGCTCAACATCGAGGTGGGCAGGAGCGAATTCACGAACCTCTTCGGGTACGGGCCGGAGCAGTTCAGTGATCGACGCCCCGGCATCGACTTCACCGTCGCGGACCGGTTGATCCCGCACCCGGCCTACGGGGTGCAGGGCTGGGCCAGTGTCGTGCAACCCGGGCCGGCGACGTTCGACGAGGTCGGGCGGCTACTCGAACACGCCCGGAGCCGTTCGGTGGCGCGGCTCGCGCGGATGCGCACCTCCGAAGGAGAATGACCGGATCGGTCCGCCCGGCGTCGCGATGATGTCTTATCCGCCGGTCGGGAGCGGCGTTGGATGAGGACATGACCAACGCGCTCATCGTGATCGACGTGCAGGAATCGTTCCGGGCCCGGCCGCTCTGGACGACGACGAACAACCCCGACCTGATCAGGAACGTCGGGCGGCTGGTGGACCGGTTCCGGGCGGCCGGGGAACCGGTGATCTGGGTGCTGCACTCCGAGCCGGGCAGCGGCAACACCTTCGACCCGGCGAGCGGATCCGTCCGGGTGATGGCCGAGCTGACGCCCGCGGACGGCGAACCGGTGCTGGTCAAGACCGTGCACAACGCCTTCACCGGCACCGACCTGCAGCACCGGCTGACCGTCGCCGGGGTGCGTGCGGTGACCACCTGCGGACTGCGCACCGAGCAGTGCGTGGAGACGACCTCCCGGGTGGCGTCCGACCTGGGATACGACGTCACGTTCGTGACCGACGCGACGGCGACCAACCCGATTCCGCACTGGGAGGCGCCGGCCGACCAGACGGTGGACGAGCTGCTGGCGGATCCGCGTACGCTTGCCGCCGCGGACGTGGTGGCCCGGACGGAGTATGCCCTGGCCGGCCGCTTCGCGACGATCCGGACGACGGCTTCCGTGGTGGGGTGAGACTCTGTGAGCCGGGTGCTCTTCGTGTTGACGCCGCAGGTGCATCTGCTCGACCTGGCCGGGCCGGCGCAGGTCTTCTCCACCGCGCCCGGCTACGAGCTCTGTTACGTCGCCGAGGCGACCCCGGTGCCGACCTGGCAGGGCGTCGCGTTGCACGCCGCGCTGACCTGGCCCGAGCTCGCCGCCGACGACCTGGTACTGGTCCCGGGCTGGCGTGATGGATACGGCTGGTTCGGGGCGGCGGTCCTGGACCGGATCGCGGCGCACCACGCGGCGGGCGGCACGGTGGCCAGCGTGTGTGCCGGGGCGGACGCTCTCGGCCGGGCCGGGCTGCTCGACGGCCGGCGCTGCACCACCCATCACGACCTGCAGGATCGTCTCGCCCGCGGCTATCCGTCGGCGACCGTGGTCCGCGACGTGCTGTACGTGTCCGACCGCCGGGTCGTCACGTCGGCCGGCATCGCCAGCGGCATCGACCTGGCGCTGCACCTGGTGGCGTCCCGGCACGGCCCGGCGGTGGCGGCACGGGTGGCCCGGGAGATGGTGGTGTACGCCCGGCGCAACGGCGACGACCGGCAGGAGAGCACGATGCTGCGGCACCGGGCGCACCTCAGTGACGTCGTGCACCGGGTGCAGGACCGGATCGACGCCGGATTCGCCGAGCCGCTGAGTCTCGCCGCGCTGGCGGACGGCGCGGGGGTCAGTGAGCGGACGCTGACCCGGCTGTTCACGGCGGCGACCGGGAACACGCCGTTGCGTTACCAGCAGGCCCTGCGGGTGGAACGGGCCGAGCACCTGATCGGGCACGGGTCGACGGTGGAGTCGGCGGCCCGGGCGGTGGGATTCACCGACGCCCGGATGCTGCGGCGGCTGCGGGCACGTAGCGTTCCCGCGTGATCTTGCGTGGGGTTCTCTTCGACCTGGACGGCACTCTCGGCGACCATGACGCCTCGGTACGGGAGGCGTTGACCGCCTGGTTGCCGTCGCTGGGTCTCGCCTACTCGGCCGAGGTGCACGAGGTGTGGGACGCGCTGGCCGAGAAGCACCTGGCGGCGTGGCGGACGCGGGAGATCACCTTCGCGGAGCAGCGGCGCCGGCGGCTGCGCGATTTTCTGGGCATCCATGATGAAGAGTCGGAATTGGACGCCATCTTCGCAGGGTTCGTGTCCGCATATGCCGGTTCATACCGGGCGTTTGACGATGCCTTCGACGGGATCGCCGCTGCTCGGGACGCCGGCCTGACCGTGGCGGTGCTGACGAACGGCAGTTCGGAACAGCAGAACGGGAAACTGGCCCGGATGGGGATGACCGGCATCGGCCCGGTCTGGACCCCCGACGACCTCGGTGTGGCCAAACCGGAGCCGGCCACCTTCGCGCTGGCCTGCGCCCGCTGGGGAATCCCGGCGGGCCAGGTGCTGAGCGTCGGTGACCGGCACGATCTGGACGTGCTGCCGGCCCGGGTGGCCGGCCTGCGGGCGGTGCACCTCGACCGATCCCGTGAGACCGAGGGGCACCGCATCGGGTCCCTGCGGGACCTCGCCGCCTACCTGAGTGGGCCTGGGCCGTCGCCATCAGGCGGCAAATGAATCGGTGCACCGAAGAGTGACCGTCTGCCCTTCTCAGGGGCAGAGGATGTCATTTGTAGGTGATGTTCGAGCTGCTGAACTTGCAGAACGTGCCGTCCGCGCCGGAGCCGGTCTTGGTCGGCTCCTTGCCGGTGTTGTTGCCGGTGAAGCGGTCGCAGATCGAGATCTTCTTCTTGCTGTCGCCGACGATGGTGATGCCGGAGAAGGTGGCGGTGTCGCCGAAGTTGGTGTTGATGCCGGCCAGCACCTTGCCCGGGGCGGTGGCCGTGATGTTCTTCAGCACCACCGTGCGCTTGTACTGGGTCTTGCAGTTGCCGCACGAGCGGTACAGCTTGCCGAAGTCGCTGACCTCGAAGTTGCTGACGGTCAGCGTGCCGCCGCCGTTGTGCTGGAACACCTTGTCGTCGGCCGACTTCGCGCCGCCGCCGGTCACCGTGTACTTGGCGCTCGAACCGCCCTTGAAGGTGGCCGCGTCCTCGCCGACGTTCTCCCACCACACGTTCTGCAGCGTGCAGGAGCCCTTGCAGTGCACCCCGTCCGCGGCCGGCGAGCCGATGATCACGTTCTTCAGCACGGCGCCGTCGGCCAGCTCGAACAGCGGCTTCTGGCCCTCGTCCTGCGAGTCGGTGCCGAGGGCGCCACTGCCGACGAAGCGCTTCAGGCCGCCGTCGAGCGTGCCGGAGACCGCCTTGGTGGCGGTGACCTTCGTCGTGCCGGTGGCCGACGGCCAGGTCGCCGCCGAGGCGCCCTGCGTGTACACCGCCGCGCCGAGGCCCAGGCCGAGTGCGGCGAGCGCCACTACGCCGGTACGCCAACGCTTCCGCAGATTCTTGAACACGTGTGCAGCCTTTCGTCGTTCCCGGTGTCTTCAGAAGCGAAGTGCATCCGGGGCGGCAAAAGGTTGTCCGTGATTTCAAGTATTTCTGTGGTCACCGAACGTCGATGTCGTGGTCGTCGGCGACGTCGCCCACCGGGACGACGGTGACCGGGTGCGCCCGCAGATAGTCCCGGGCGCCCCGATCGCCGGTCGCCGTCGCCGCGACGCCGGCCCAGTGGTCGCGTCCGAGCAGGACCGGATGGCCCCGCCGACCGCCGTAGCCGCCCATGGCCAGTGCCGCCGGACCGGCATGCGCCCGCAGACGCTCGACGGCCGCTGCTGTCACGCCCGGCATGTCGACCAGCAGCACGATCACGGCATCCTCGTCGTCGAGTGCGGCCAGCCCCGCTTGCAGCGACGACGCCATCCCGGAATCCCAGTCCGGATTGACGACCACCTCGGGCAGGTCCGGTGCCGCCGCGACGACCTCGTCGGCGGCGGCGCCCAGCACCACGACGATCCGGTCGCAGCCACCGGACCGCAGCGTGTCCACCGCGTGCTGCACGAACAGCCGGTCCCCGTGCCGGACCAGCGCCTTCGGCATCCCGTAGCGCCGACCCGCCCCGGCCGCCAGCACCAGACCCGCGACCGTCATGACCCGGGGACCACCAGGCCGCGGACGGCGGCCAGCGGCAACGCCGTCCGCAGGTGATAGCCGATGCGCCACAGGCCGCCGTGCGCCGCCGCGATCGCCTCGTCCGTCCAGGGCGCCTGCGCGGCCGACCGCGGCTTGCGGATCTGGTGCACCAGCAGCGCTGCCATCAGCTTGCTCGACGTCGCCGGCTCGAAGATCTCGACGCCGAAGACGTGGGCGCCCGCGTACGCCGCGGCCAGCAGACGGTTGTTGACGACCGACCGGGTCCGGGACGGCGGCGCCACCGCGAAACTGACCGTGCCGTCCCGGCGGGCCAGCGTCGCCCGCCAGCGATGGATCCGCTTGGCCAGCGCGTAGTTCGGCCCCTGCTGCGGGACCAGGCTGTCGTTGATGCCCGGCTCGCCGTCGATCGTGTAGTTGGGTTCCAGCAGCCGGCCCGCCGACACCAGGGTGCCCAGTTTCGCCGCCTGGGACCGGCCCGCGAATCGGGCCCGGGCCTCGGCCACCGCGCCTGCGGGGACCGCGAACACGTCGGTCGGGGTGGCCAGGAACGCCAGCGCGGTGTCCGGCCGGTGGTGCCGCAGGTGGACGGTCAGGGCGTCCAGGGCGGCGGCCAGCCGGGGGTACGTGGCACCCGGCGCGTACACGTAGTTGCCCAGCACGAGCCGGCCGTCGAGACCCTGCAGCCACTGGGCCGCCGCCGGCAGATCCTTGAGCAGGTCCACCCCGGGCGTCTCCCCGCTGGTCGGGGCGATCAGCCGGCCGGCGCCGGCGGCGGCCGTCTCGGCGACCCGGGACCACAGGTCGGGCCGCGGCAGGTCGACGGCGACGACCGTGCCGCCCCAGCCGAGAACGGAACGGACCGGTCCCATCTCGGCGCCCGCCCCGAACGCCACCAGCGTCTGATCGCTGAGGTCGAGCCAGTCCGGGGAGCCGGCGACCTCGGCGACCGCGGTCGCGCAGGACTCCTCGATCACCCCGGCGGCCACCCAGGTGTCCAGCTGCCGGAGCAGGGCGTCGCCGCGGAGCTGCTCACCCCGGTACGGCAGGACGAGTTCGCGTTCCGGCGTGCCGGTGCCGTCGACCCGGACCGTCTCCAGTGGCCGGTCCGGTGCCGCCATCAGGGCCTGCGGGAGGGTGAACTCGCCGTCCGGCCGCCGGTACCGCATCCGGGCGTGCAGGGAGGCGAGGCCCGCCTCGGCGATGTCGAAGCCGGCCGCACCGCCGTCGGCCAGTCCCGACTCGACGAGCGCCCGGAAATGGCGCAGGTAGCCGCGCCGCCAGTCGGTCTCGTTCTCGGCGGCGGACGCGGCGGCCGGATCGACGTGCCGTAGCGCGTCGGCGACCACCGCCCGGCCGAGGGCGGTGCTGCTGCGGCGGCCGGAGTCGTCGGCCGGGAAGTCGGTGATGCCGGGGGATTCGGGGTGCACCGGGTCAGTATCGCGGTCTCCTACCAGAGGAGGAGACGAGGTCGTCCGAAGGGCCGGTGGTGCGGCCCCGGGTCGGGCGATTCCGGGCCGCCGCGACGGCAGGCTCCAGGTATGACGACCGTCGATGCTCCACCTCGACCCGACCTGCGATGGAACCGGCCCCTGATGGCTCTCACCGTGGCGTCGGTGGTGCTGACCGTGGTGGCCGGCATCGCGATCTTCGCCGACGCCCGGGTGCTGACCGGCGTCCCGATCTGGCTCAAGCCCTTCAAGTTCGCGGTGTCGTTCATCGTGTACGCCTGGACCCTGGCCTGGCTGCTGGCGATCCTCCCGCGCCGGAGCCGCACCGGCGAGGTGGCCGCGATCGTGATCGTCGGCGTCGCGGTCGTCGAGCTCACCGTCATCGTGACCCAGGTGATCCGCGGTACGACCTCGCACTACAACGTGGCCACCCCGTTGGACGCCACCCTGTGGGCGGTGATGGGTACCTCGATCATGGTGTTGTTCTTCGCGCACCTGGCGATCGGCGTGGTGGCGCTGATCCAGCGGATCCCGGACCGGCCGGCCGCGTACGCGATCCGCCTCGGCATGCTGATCGCCCTGGGCGGCATGGCTCTGGGTTTCGTGATGACCGGCGGGAACTCCGGCGCCGGCGCGCACTCGGTCGGGGTGCCGGACGGCGGGCCGCACATGCCGGTGACCGGGTGGAGCACGCTCGGCGGGGATCTGCGGATCAGCCACTTCGTCGGGTTGCACGCGCTGCAGGCGGTGCCGCTGCTGGCGTACGCCCTCGGCCGCTGGACCCGGTTCGGCGAGGCGGTACGCGTCCGGCTGGTGATGGTGGGGGGCGGTGCTTACGGCGTACTCGTGATGCTGTTGCTCTGGCAGGCACTTCGCGCGCAACCGCTGCTGCGACCTGATGGACTGACCCTGGCCGCGTTCGCGGCTCTGGCCGTGGCGACCGTCGCGGCGTCGGCGATCGTCATCAAGACGGGGGTACGGCGATGACACCACTGCTGTTCACTCTGACCTTCGCGCTGGCCGCGCCGTTCTGGGCGCTGATGATCCTGCTGCCGCGCTGGTCGTGGACCGCCCGGATCGTGGGGTCGCCGCTGATCGTGCTGCCGATCCTGGTGGTCTACGGGCTGCTGGTGCTGCCCGAACTGGCCGAGGTGCTGCCCGCGGTGGCGAGCCCGACGCTGGACGGGGTGCGGGAGCTGCTCGGATCCCCGTCCGGGGCGGCGGCGGGCTGGGCGCACATGGTGGGCTTCGACCTGTTCGTCGGCCGCTGGTCGTGGCTGGACAGCCGGGAGCGCAGGATCCCCGCCTCGGTGATGGCGCCGATCCTGCTGCTGACCATCATGCTCGGGCCGCTGGGCCTGGCCGTCTACCTCGGGGTACGCCCCTGGTGGCGCCGAGACCTAGGCTGATCGTCATGGCCCGGCTGGTTCGCCTCCTCGACGTGCGGTCCACGCTGACCCGGGTGCTGCTGCTGAACGCGAGCGGCGTGGTCTACCTGCTGCTGGTCGGGCGGCAGGAGGGGCACACCACTCCCGGGGGCCTGCAGTGGGCCCTCGCGGTCGGGGCGTTCGCCGCCGGTCTGCTCTGGCATCGCCGGCCGACGGCCAACCTGACGATGCAGATCGTGCTGTTCACGGTGTCGTTGCGGGTGCTGGACGATCCGACGATCAGTCAGGTGGGCACCGCCTGGGCGCTTGCCGAGTTCACCGCGGTGCGCAGCGTCCGGCGGGTGGCGACGGCCTGCGGGGTGATCGCCGTCGGATATCTCGTCGCGGTGCTGCCGTCCACGTTCGACGCGATCACCGCGTCGGCGGCCGGACTGGGGATCAATCTCGGTCTGCCGGTGCTGATCGGCACGGTCGTCCGCACGAACCGCGAACTGGGTGTGCAGGCGGCCCGCCGGGTGGAGTCGGAGCAGCGTGCGGCCCGCGCCGACGAGCGCGGCGCGATCGCCCGCGAGCTGCACGACGTGGTCGCGCACCACGTGGCGTCGATGGTGCTGCGGGTCGGGGTGGCCCGGCACGTGTTGCCGGACGTCGATCCGCGTGCCGGGGAGGTCTTCGACGACGTGCACCGGACCGGCACCGCGGCGCTGGCCGACCTGCGCCGGCTGGTCGCGGTGCTGCGCGATCCGGACGGTGTCCGCGGTGACGCCGCGATGACCGCGATCGACCCGTCCGCGCTGCCCGCGACCCTGGACGGGGCGGTGGAGACGGCCCGGCGGGGCGGGGTGATCGTGGAGGCGGAGATCGATCCGGCGATCGCCGGGCTGGACGCGGTCCGTGGTCTGGCCGTGTTGCGCCTGACCCAGGAGGCGCTGACCAACGTGGCCAAGCACGCCGGGGAGTCGGCGACGGCCCGGCTGCGGGTCTCCCTCGCCGGCGGCGGCGATCTCGACTGGGAGGTGGTCGACGACGGCGGACAGAATGGGCCCACTCATGCGATCGAAGGCGGACACGGGTTGACCGGGATGCGGGAACGGATCGAGGTGCTGGGCGGGGTGCTCGAGGCCGGGCCCACGGCCGGTGGCGGCTGGCGGGTGGCGACGGTGCTGCCGGGGGAGATCACATGATCCGGGTGCTGCTCGTCGACGATCAGCAGCTGATCCGGGCCGGTCTGCGGATGCTCTGTGACGCGGAGCCCGGCATGCAGGTGGTCGGCGAGGCCGGCGACGGCCGTGCCGCGGTCGAGCTGGCCGCCCGGCTGACCCCCGACGTGATCGTGATGGACCTGCGCATGCCGGGGGTGGACGGCATCACCGCGACCAGCCGGATCCTCGCCGCACGGCCGTCCGCCCGGGTGCTGGTGCTGACCACGTTCGGCGACGACGACCATCTGTACCCGGCGTTGCAGGCCGGGGCGTGCGGTTTCCTGCTCAAGGACGCGCCGCCGGAGGAGCTGCTCGGCGGGATCCGGCAGGCGGCGGCCGGGGACAGCCCGTTCAGCGGTGACGTGCTGCGCCGGCTGGTCCGGCGGGCGGTGGACGCGAGGCCGGTGCCGCAGCGCCGGGCCGAGGGCCTGACCGCCCGCGAGTCGCAGGTGCTCGACCTGGTCGGCGAGGGCCTGAGCAACACCGAGATCGCCGCGCGGATGCACATCGGGGTGACGACGGTGAAGACCCACATCACCGCGCTGATGGCGAAGACCGGCAGTGCCAACCGGGTCCGGCTGGCACTGCTGGCCCAACGGCCGACCTAGGTCACCAGTCGAGGGCCGCGGCGTACTTCGCGGCGATGGCGGGTGTCTCGGCGAGGTCGGCCTCGACGACCGGCAGGCCGGGGCGGACGGCGATGGCGCCGAGTTCGATCAGCAGCTGGCGGAGCAGCGCCTCCGCGGCGGTCGCCTGGGCGGCGGCCCCGGCGGTCACCACCGGCACCGCGAGTTTTCCGGCGAGGGCGTTCGCCGGCAGCCGGTCCAGAAGCACCTTGAGCACGCCGGTGTAGCTGCCCTTGTAGGTGGGGGTGGCGATGACCAGCAGGTGCGCACTGGTCAGGGCGCCGACCGCAGCCCCGGTCGCCGCGTCGTCGGCGACCAGCAGGCCCGGTCCGAGGTCGCCGGCCTCGACCACCTCGGGCCTCGGCGAGCCGAGCCGGCCGGCGATGGCCTCGCCCACCGCCACGGCCAGCGCCGATGTCCGTGACCCGGCGCGCGGGTTGCCGGACACCACCACGATTCCCGTCATGTCAACGATGCCTCTCCATGGGTCCGGGCCTATGCGGCCCGGCGCAGATGCGTGTAGGTCCCGTCGTGGTAAACCAGCGGCGTGGCCAGGTCGTCGTGCACCGATCCGGTCTCCGGCGCGGCCAGCACGATCGTGTGATCGCCGGCCTCGACCCGGCGGACCACCCGGCAGACCAGCCGGGCGAGCACCCCGTTGATCAGCGGCACGCCCTCCGGACCGGTCTCCCAGTCCCCGTGGGCGGCGAAGCGGTCGATGTCGCGGGTGGAGAAGGTCCTCGCGACGTGCTCCTGCTCCTCGGTGAGCACGTGCACGGCGACGACGTCGGCACCGGAGACGGCGGGCCAGGCCGAGGCGGTGTGCGCCAGGCAGAACGACACCAGTGGCGGGTCCAGCGAAACCGAGGTGAACGAGGTGGCGGTGAACCCGGCCGGCGGCTCGCCGGGTGCGGTCACGACGACGACGGCGGCGGCGTGGCGGCGCAGCAGGGATCGGAAGAGATCGGCGTCCACGAGTGAGCTGACGGTCACGAGGTCCCCCCAAGGGTTGCTTTCTTCGACCATCTGTCCTGGGTCAGGTGCTGGTCAACGCTGGCTCATATCCTAGTGAACTGATGGGAGATTGCCGATGTCTTCCGGTATGACACCCGCCACTGGAACCGATATACCTATCTAACAGATAGGAAATGTATCCTTGCTGTGCGCCGTATGCAATGCGGCGTGCCGTCCTCCACCGTCCTGAGGGGTTGTCATGTCCGCTCTCGCCGTCGCACACCCGCACGCCACCTATCCCCGGCCGGTCCTGTTGCGCCCGGTGCCGGACCCGCCGGACTCCACGCCGGAGAGTGAGGCCCCGGTCACCGTGACGATCAGCATCGCGGGCGGCGCCGGCGGCCGGGAGCGGGTGCTCGCCGCGCTGCGGGAGCTGGTCGACGCGGCCGGCGCCACGGCGGCCGTGGAGGTGGGCGAGGTGGCCGTGTCGCCGGCCGGCTCCGAGATCCGGCTGGACCCGCGGGCCCGGACCGCGTTCCGCGGCGGCCGCCTGCTCGAACTCAGCCGCCTCGAGTACGACCTGCTGCTCTTCCTGGCCCGCCACCCACGTCAGGTGTTCAGTCGTACCCAGCTGCTGACCCACGTCTGGGGTCACCGGCACACCACCAACCGCACGGTCGACGTGCACGTCAGTCGACTGCGGACCAAGCTCGACGACCCGGAGCTGATCACCACGGTCTACGGGCTCGGCTACCGCCTGGCCGACGACGCGCCGATTGCGGTCGTCGACCGGTGATCGCGGGGTGTACGAGGTCCCGTGGTATGCCGTGGGCATAGCACGGGACAAATCTCGTTCATCCGGTATTCATCCCGAAAGGGTTATAGGCCAGAAAGTATGACGCTGCCATTCGTGCAGCTCAGCGCCCTCCTGATCTTCATCCATAGATCAACGTCAACCCTTGCGCCGAGATCGAGCGCTTTGAATACTTGCGAGCACGTGGATGCCGGACCGGTGTCCCCGCCTACCCGATCCCCCTGGGAGGAACCGTGCTCAACCCGAAGCTTCGCCGACCGATCGTCGGCCTGGCAGTCGGCATGCTCGTCGGCGGCGCCCTCGCCGCGTCGCCGGTCTCGGCCGCCCCCAAGGCCCCGGCACTCGACGCCTCCACCCTCGCCAGCTCCCTCGACACGCAGTTCGGAACGCGTGACGCCGGCTCCTACATCGACGGCGCCGGCAAGGTCGTCGTCAACGTCACCGACGCCGCCACCGCCGCCGAGGTCAAGGCCGCCGGGGCGACCCCGCGGTACGTGGCCCGCACCGGCGCGACCCTGGCCGCCGCGGACAGCAGCCTCAAGACCTCGCTGAAGACCCCCGGCACGGCGTTCGCCGTCGACCCGGTCAGCAACCAGGTCGTGGTCAGCGTCGACGAGAGCGTCACCGGCGCCAAACTCGCCGCGGTCGAGGCCATCGTCGCCAAGCTCGGCGACAACGCCCGGATCGAGAGCATCCCCGGCACCCTGAGCCCGAACATCGCCGCCGGCGACGCCATCTACACCGGCGGCAGCCGTTGCTCCCTCGGCTTCAACGTGCGCAGTGGCAGCACGTACTACTTCCTGACCGCCGGCCACTGCACCAACGCCGGCACCACCTGGACGAACGGCTCGGCGACCCTCGGCACCACCGCGGGCAGCAGCTTCCCGACCAACGACTACGGGATCGTCCGCTACACCAACACCAGCATCACCAAGACCGGCGGCTTCACCTCCGCCGCCACCCCGTCGGTCGGCGCGGCCGTCACCCGTCGCGGCTCGACCACCGGCACCCGCTCCGGCACGGTCACCGCGCTCAACAGCACGGTGAACTACTCCCAGGGTTCGGTCTCCGGCCTGATCCGCACCACCGTCTGCGCCGAGCCCGGCGACAGCGGCGGCCCGCTCTACCGCGGCACCGTCGCGCACGGCCTGACCTCGGGCGGCAGCGGCAACTGCACCTCCGGCGGCGTCACCTACTTCCAGCCGGTCGTGGAGGCGCTCAGCGTGTACGGCGTCTCGATCTTCTGATCCGGTTTCTCCGGACGGCCCCCGATCGCTTGATCGGGGGCCGTTCCCGTCTCCACAATCGACGGATGACCTCCGTCGACAGCAGTCGCAAAGTGGACCGCGGGCCGCGCGTACCCGGCTGCCCCGCCCACGCCGGAGCCGACGGCGTGTGGCACATCCAGGACCACGCGACCGCCCGGCAGTTCCTCCGGCACGCCGACACCCGCCAGGCCGGCCTCGGCATCGAGAACGCCACCCGCCTCGCCAGGTACATCCGGCTGCCGGTGCTCTACCGCGACGGCCCCGAACACCGCGAACACCGCCGGCAGACCGCCCGCTACTTCACGCCGAAACGGGTGGAGGCGTCCTACCGGGACCTGATGCACCGCTACGCCGACGAACAGATCGACGTCCTGCGCCGCCGCGGCGCCGCCGACCTGAGCACCCTCTCGTTCCATCTGGCCGTGGCGGTGGCCGCCGACGTCGTGGGCCTCACCGACAGCCCGCCCGGCATGGCCCGCCGCCTCGACCGGATGTTCGACATCCCCGCCCCCGGCGCAGGCCGCCTCACCACGATGCTGAACAACGCGGTCTTCCTCACGTTCTTCTGGCGCGACGTCCGCCCCGCCATCGCCGCCCGCCGCCGGCGACGCCGCGACGACCTGATCTCCCACCTGATCGACGAAGGCTGCAGCGCCGCCGAGATCCTCGGCGAATGCATCACCTTCGCCGCCGCGGGCATGGTCACCACCAGGGAGTTCATCAGCGTGGCGGCCTGGCACCTGCTCACCGACCCGGCGCTGCGGACCCGCTACACCGAGGCCGACAGAGCCGGCCGGCTCGCCGTCCTCCACGAGATCCTGCGGCTCGAACCGGTGGTCGGCGACCTGATGCGCCACACCACCGCCGACATCACCGTCGGCGACGTGACGATTCCCGCGGGCGCGAAGGTGGACGTCGGCGTGGCCGCCACCAACCTGGACCCCGCAGCGGTCGGTGCGGACCCGACGGCGGTCTGCCCGGGCCGCGCACTGGGCGAGGGCGTACCCGAGACGGGCCTCTCCTTCGGGGACGGTGCCCACCGCTGTCCGGGCGCCTACATAGCCCTGCAGGAATCGGACATCTTCCTGCACAAGCTGTTCGCGTTCCCCAACTTGCGCCTGATCCGCGAGCCGTCGGTCACTTTGCGTCCCGAGATCGCTTCCTACGAGATCAAAAACCTGACAATAGCCATATAAACCGCCATTTTGTACGCGTAAAGCCCGCTCGCTCGCAAGCCCGCCCGTGTACGCCTGACCGTGTTCGCTCGCCCGTGCTCGCCCGTCCGTGTTCGCTCGCCCGTGCTCGCCCGTCCGTGTTCGCTCGCCCGTGCTCGCCCGCGCCCGCGTCGATCGCCGCAGCCCGCCCTCGGCCAGACCAACTCAATGCGAGCGGTTTTTCAGGCGCCCGGCCGTCGCCCAAGGTTCTGTCACGACGCCGGCAGCAACACCGACGACGGTGCGGGGTAGCCGGCCGTTACACAGGATCGCATTCAGTTCCCAGGCAGACCGTGGTCAACGGCCGAGTGGCCCGCGCCGTAGTTCACGGCTGTCCAGGAGTCGGAATTCAGCCTTCAAGGACGGCTGCGCGGGTCGGGCCGTCGGTTACGGCTGTCCAGGAGTCGAAGTTCAGCCTTCAGCGACGGCTGGGCGGGTCGGGCCGTCGGTTACGGCTGTTTTGGCGGCGAAGTTCAGCCCTCAAGGACGGCTGGGCGGGTCGGGCCGTCGGTTACGGCTGTCTGGGAGGCGGCGATCAGCCGTCAGCGACGGCTCGGGGTTGTCGGCCGGTGTTCTGGGTCGTAACGAGTTCACGGGTGGACCGTGGCCGACGGCTGGGCGGGGTGGGCCGTGGTTGACGGCTGGGTCGGCTGGACCGTGGTTGACGGCTGGATCGGCTGGGCCGTGGTCGACGGCTGGGTCGGCTGGGCCGTCGGTTGCGGCTGTGTGGGCGGCGGAGTTCGGCTGTCGGCGGCGGCTGGGCGGGTTGGGCCGTCGTCTGGGGCAGTTGCTGGGGCGGAGCCTGCAATACAGCTGGTCAGTCGTTGACCCGCTCCTCGCCGCGGCGGCGGAGCAGCTTCAGGCCGGGGAGGCCGGCGATGGCCAGGTGCAGGTCCTCGGTCACTTCGAGGAGTTTGTGCAGGTCGGGGCCGACCTGATCGAGTTTGCCGAGCAGGGGCATGACGTCGTCGACCAGGTGGTCGCGGAGGGCGGGCAGCTGATCGACCATGCGGATGGCGGCGGTCACCTCGTCGGGGGTGAGTTCGGAGACGAAGCGGGAGGCCAGCGGGGCGGCCTGCTGGAGTGTCGGGGCGTAGGCGTCGAGGAGCTCACCGGCCTGGGCCGCCGCCACGTCGGCACGCTCGACGACCGTCTGCGCCCGCCCGGCGACCGTGGAGGCGGCGGCGACGATCGTCTGCGCCTCGCCGGCCACGCCGGATGCTGTGGTGATCAGGGACTGGGCTTCGCCGGCCACGCCGGATGCTGTGGTGATCAGGGACTGGGCCTCGCCCGCCACGCCCGAAGCCGTGGTGATCAGCGACTGCGCTTCGCCCGCCACGCCTGCGGCGGTGGTCACCAGGGCGCCGGCGGTGGTGGTCAGGGCGGTCATCTCGGTGACTGCGGCGGTGGCCGTCGAGGTGAGGGCGTTCACGTCGGTCATCACGGTGGTGGCGTCGCCGACCAGTCCGGCGGCCGCGTCGGCGGTGAGCGACGTGCGGCGGATCAGGTCGGTGGCGGCGGCCGAGATCGCGGTGGCCTCCTCGACGGTGAGTGCGGCGGCGGTGGCGATGGCTCGGGCGTCGGCGACCGTCTGTTCGGCGGCGGTGACCGTCGTGGTGACCCGCCGGATCAGGTCCTCGGCCTGGGCGGTGGCCAGGTTGACCCGGTTGAGCAGCAGCTCCGCCTGTCCGACCAGGCCAACCGCGCGGACCGGGATGGTCGCGGCGGCGGCTGCCGTCTCGACCACCTGTCCGAGTGCCGTCCGGGTCAGGTCGGCCGCCACGGCGGGGACGGCCAGCGCGGCACGGGACAGCTGGACGGCTCGGGACAACAGAGATGCCATACCCCCATTCTGCTCTGTCGGTGCTCGTCGAAAACGTCGACGTTCACCGAAGACCGAGCCGAAGCCGAGCCGAAGCCGAGCCGAAGCTGGGCCAAGACCGAGCCGAAGCCGAGCCGAAGCCGAGCCAAGACCGAGCCGAAGCCGAGCCGAAGCTGGGCCGAAGCCGTGCTAAGACCGAACCGAGGCCGAGCCAAGACCGAACCGAAGCTGGGCCGAGGACCGAGTCGAGGCCGAGTCGAAGCCGGCCCAGAGGCCGAGCCGAGAGGAAGAGCCGAGGGACGAAGGCGGAGCCCTCACATAATGGAGCCAATGACGGCACTGGATGACTAACGGGATGCGGGACCGCATAGCGGTGTCGCCCCCGGAAAATCCGTGACGGAGGGTACCGGCTGCACGCCTATGGGTCGAAAGTTGGGAATCAACAGGCTTTCAGTGCCCATTCGGGGGCTTCGACACGGCAGTATGCATGGGTGCGGAGTACCCGGAATCTGATGTTGACGATTGCCGCCGTGGGCATCCTCGGGGGATCGGTGCTGGTGGCGAAGGGGATGATGGCCGGCGGCAGCGGCACGAACGCGCTGGCCGGCACGTTCCTCGACGCCCAGCCGTCGGCGTCGCCGACCCCGACCGGTCCCAGTCCGGAGGAGTTGGCCGCGATCGAGCGCGCCAAGCGTGTCAAGGCGCTCGACGCCGCGCTCAAGAAGTATGCGGCGACCGCCCCCGAGTTCTCGGTGGCCGTTTTCGACGGCGAGACCGGCGAGACGTACGCCTATCGCGGTGACGAGAAGTATGAGACTGCCAGCATCGTCAAGGTGCAGGTGCTCGCCTGTCTGCTGCTGACCGCGCAGGACGACGACCGCAAGGTCTCGGCGAGCGAGGACGCCCTGGCCAAGAAGATGATCAGGTACAGCGACAACGCCTCCACCACGTCGCTCTACGTGAAACTGGGCCGGATCCAGGCGCTGACCGCCTGCAACAAGCGTCTGGGGCTGACCCAGACCAAGGTGAGCAGTTCGTGGGGCTTGACGAAGACCACGGTCAAGGACCAGGTGAAGCTCCTCGAGGCGATCCACGACGAGGACGGCGAGCTGACCGACTATTCGCGCGGCTATGCGGAGAAGCTGATGGGCACGGTCGCCGACGATCAGGACTGGGGCGTGCCGGCCGTTGCCGCGGCGGGCGAGGAGGCCACCGTCAAGAACGGCTGGCTGCAGCGCTCCACCGAGAAGAACCTCTGGATCATCAACTCGGTGGGCCGGGTCGAGGGCGACGACACCGACGTGTCGATCGCGGTGCTGTCGCACACCAACCAGACGATGCCGGCCGGGATCAAGCTGGTGGAGAAGGTCGCCAAGCTCACCCGGACGCATCTGAAGTACTGAGCGAGCGCTTGTTCCACCAGGTCAGCGCCTGGTTGACGATCAGGATCAGGACGACGGCCGCGATCACGCCCTGCCATGGTTCCGGGAAGATCGAGCCGCCGGCCAGGCCGATCGCGGCGTAGACGATCGACCACAGGGCGCAGGCCGGTGCGTTGGCGGTCACGAACGTACGCCAGGGCAGGCCGGCGAAGGCGGCGGCGAGCAGCACCGGGACCCGTCCGCCGGGGATCAGCCGGGACACCAGCAGGACCTGGACCTGCCGGGCCTGGAGGCGTTCCTTGACGACGGCGAGGCGTTCCTCGTCGCGCAGCCAGCGCAGCCGGCGGGCCAGTTGTTCACCCCCGAACCGGCACATCGCGTACATGACCAGGTCGCCGAGGTAGGCGCCGGCGGCTCCGGCGACCACCACCAGGCCGATCAGGGCCGGGTGTTCGTGCAGGGCCAGGGTGGCGGCCCCGCTGACCGCGGCGCCGGTGGGCACGATCGGCACGATCGCGCCGAATCCCACGACCAGCAGTAGCCAGCCGATCGCGACGAGAGCGTCGATCACCTGGCGGGCTCCACGGTCAGGGTCTCGCCGTGCGTCAGGACCCGGACCCGGGTGTCCGGGCAGGTGCGGGCCGCGTGTTCGGCGAAGCGGGCGCCCGGCTCGTCGAACATGTGCCGGCGGACCCGTCCCATGCCGATCGGCCAGAGTGTGCCGTAGTGCACCGGTACCGCCCAGGTCGCCTTGACCCGGCGTAGCGCCTCGGCGCCGTCGGCGGCGTCCAGGTGGCCGTGCGCGCCGAGGGTGGGGCCCCAGCCGCCGACCGGGATCAGCGCCAGGTCGAGGGGTCCGAGGTCGGACATCTCCTCGAACAGGCCGGTGTCGCCGGCGTAGTAGGTCCGGGCGGCGCCCTCGACGACGTAACCGATGGCGACGGCCCGGTCCCGGGACCACGGTCCACGGGCGCCGTCGTGCCGGGCGGGGACGGCGCGGACGCGTACCCCACCGACTTTGATCTCGTCGCCGGGGGAGACCTCGACGCAGCGGTCGGCGGCTTCCGCGCCGAGTGCCTTGAAGACGAAGGCGCGGGCGCCGCGCGGGACGATCAGTGCCGGTTTGCCGGGGACCGCCTTGATCGAGGCCACGTGGAAGTGGTCGGCGTGCAGGTGGGACAGCAGGATGGCGTCCGGGGCGCCGGGCAGGCGGGGCGTGGGGCCGGCCATCCGCCGCAGGTGGGCGAGCCGGTCGGTGAGGACCGGGTCGATCAGCAGGCCGGCGCCGGAGTCGGCGAGCCATGCGGTGCTGTGCCCCCACCAGGTCACCGATGTCGTGCTCACGAGGCCACCGTACCCAGCCGGCGCAGGGCGAATCCGCACGCACGCGCGTAAAGGTGCTGGAATCCGACAGCTACCGGCCCGCCGAGGCGCATCAGGGTGCCGGCCGGCCGGCTGTACGCCACGACCGAGAACCACACCACGCCGTGCCTGTCCATCTCCACGGTGAACGACTCCTCGCCGGAGGCCGGGTGACCGGGGCGGGTCCCGTACCCGAATCCGAGGTCGGTGGCCCACACCACCTCGCAGGGGGCGCGCAGCGGCCCCATGCCGACCACGAGGCGTACGCCCGGGGCGGCCCGGACGGCGTCGGTGGTGATCCGCGCGCCGGTGGCCCGGTGCATCCGGAATGTCAGGATGGCCTCCCCGGCCCGTTGCAGGACCGCGGTGCCGCTGCCGATCCGGGTCCGATAACGCAGATGGCGATATCCGGTGGGCAGGTCGCCGGTGCGGGTGTGCCCGATCTCGGAGTAGGTCAGGTCTGTCACCCGTGCAGTGTGCGCCGGGCGCACGCCGGGTCGCCGAGCGGCCATGACTCCGGCACACTGAGCGCGTGAGTGGACCCCGCACCGCTGTTGTCGTCAACCCGGCCAAGGTGGCCGATATCGCACAGTTGAAGAAGGCAATCGGCGATGGCCTGCGGAAGGCCGGCTGGCCGGAGCCGCGCTGGTACGAGACCACCCCCGAGGATCCGGGTCGTGGTCAAGCCAAGCAGGCCGTGTCCGACGGCGCCGAACTGGTGTTCGCGTGCGGTGGCGACGGCACGGTGACCGCCGTGGTGACCGCGCTGGCCGGCACCGACGTGGCGCTTGCCGTGCTGCCGGCCGGCACCGGCAACCTGCTCGCCGCGAACCTGGGGCTGGGCACCGATCCGGCCACCGGTCTGCAGGTCGCCCTGGACGGCGGGCGCCGCCGGATCGACGTCGGCGCGATCGACGACCGGTGTTTCGTGGTGATGGCCGGGATGGGTTTCGACGCGCAGATGCTCGAGGACACCTCGGAGCGGGCGAAGAAGCACATCGGCTGGCTGGCGTACGTCGGCGGCGGTGCGAAGCACCTGCTGGACCGCCCGATGCGGGTGCGGATCCGGCTGGACGGCGGCGCGCCGATGCCCCGCCGCCCCCGCGCGGTGATCATCGGCAACGTGGGCCGTCTGCAGGGCGGGGTGCGGCTGCTCAAGAAGGCGGTGCCGGACGACGGCAAGCTGAACGTGGCCATCCTGAGCCCGAGCAACCTGGCGCACTGGATCGCCCTGGCCTTCGCGGTGGTCCGCAAGCGGGAGCGGGTGCCACTGATGGAGAGCTACACCGCATCACGTGTGGAGATCTACAGCAACCGGGCACAGTCCCGTCAGCTCGACGGAGATCTGATCTCGCCGGGGAAGGCCATGAAGATTCACGTACGCCCGAAGGCCCTGCTGCTCTGCGTGCCACAGCCGGACGCCGACCCGGACCTCGCCCACGACGCCGACGCCGTCGCCGAGCGGGCCCAGAACCTGTGAGCAGCACCGAACCCGTCCCCGAGACCCGGAGCATGTCCGGGGACGAGTTGTCCGCCGACGACGCCTTCCTGGCGCTGCGGCACTACGGGCGCTGGCCGCTGCTGCGGGACGCGTTCGTCCGGTTCCGGTACGGCGACGGTTTCAGCCACTCCCGGGCGTTCGCCCTGCAGCTCTGCCTGGCCATCGTCCCGTTCCTGATCGCACTGTCCGGTCTCGCCACCGACCTGGGTGTGGAGTCCGGCGGGCAGATCGTGGCGGACACCGTCATCGCGCTCACCCCGGGCGCCAGCGAGCCGGTGGTCCGCGAACTGCTCGTCGACACCGACGCGACCGAGGACGCCGGTGAGCTGGCGCTGACCCTCGGTCTGATCACCGGCCTGGTCGCGCTCACCCAGGCGATGGCGCAGGTCGAGCGGGGTGCGAACCGGATCTACGGGGTGGAGCGGGACCGGCCGGCCCACCTGAAGTACGCCCGGGCCACGGTCCTGGCGCTGCTGGCCGGCCTGCCCGCCCTCTTCGGTTTCCTGCTGCTGGTGGCGGGCCGGGCGGCCGGGAACTCGGCGGAGGAGCATCTCGGGTTGCCGCACGGCCTGCGGGTGGCCTGGGACGTGGTGCGCTGGCCGGTCAGCCTGGCCCTGATCGTCTTCGCGGTCGGGCTGCTCTTCGAGTACTCGCCGCGCCGCCGCCAGCCGGCCCTGTCTTGGCTGCTGTTCGGCGCGGTGGTGGCCACCATCCTGTGGTGGCTGGCCAGCCTGCTGCTCGCCGGGTACGTCCGGGTCAGCGACAGTTTCGGCGCCACCTACGGCCCGCTGACCGCGATCATGGCGTTGCTGCTGTGGGCGAACCTCACCGGGATCGCGTTCTTCCTGGGTCTGGCGTTCGCCGCGCAGCTGGAGGCGCGCCGGGTCGGTGCGCGGCCGGCGAAGGACGACGAGTGGAAACCGGAGCCGGACATCCCGTCCCAGCGACGGGACGGTGTATCGACCGAACCGTCCGGGTAAGAACGGCGCCGTGACCGACAACCGTGTGGTGGAACGTACCGGCTGGGCGCCCGTCCGGCACTTCGCCGAACGCAGCGTCCTCGGCCTGATCGTCGTTGCCGCGATCGGCCTCGGCTTCGGAGTCCTGCTCCTGTTGGTGCGCTTCAACTGGGAGCCACTGCAGAACCTGGACCGGTCGGTGACCGACAGCCTGAACCGCTGGGCGTCCGGTTCGGAGTCCACCGTGGCGGTGCTCGAACAGATCTCCTCGTTCGGCGGGCGCGGCGTGCTGATCCCGCTGGTGGTGCTCGCCGTTGCGGTGCTGCTGATCCGCCGCCGTCCCCGTCCGGCTCTCTACCTGGCCGTCACCGGTGCCGGCGCGCTGATCCTGGACCCGTCGCTCAAGTCGCTGATCGGCCGGCTGCGCCCGGTCGTCGAGGTCCCGGTCGCTCAGGCGCCGGGCAACAGTTTCCCCAGCGGGCACGCGCTCGGTGCGACGGTCGTCTACGGGATGCTCGTGCTGGTCTTCCTGGCCGCGGTCCGCCCCCGGTGGCGTCCGGTGACGGCCGGCCTCGCCGCGGTGCTGGTGGCGGCGATCGGGTTCACCCGGGTCGCGCTGGGCGTGCACTTCCTCTCCGATGTGGTCGGCGGGATCCTGCTCGGACTCGCGTGGATCAGTGTCACGGCGTACGCGTTCCGCATCTGGCGCCGGGAGGCGGGCCACCCCACGCCGTCGCTCTCCGACGGCCTGGAGCCGGAGTCCGGTCCGGACCTGCGTCCCGCGCCGGCCGAGGAGGCGGTTCTGCCGCACCCGTGGGCCAAGGGTGCGGAGATCCTGGTCGGCTGGGTGTTCGTCTTCGGTCTGCTCTACCTGCTCGGCTACACGGTCACCCGGTGGGAGCCCGGCTTCGACGACGGTTTCCCGCGCTGGCTGCAGACGTTCCGGACGCCGGCCCTGGACGACCTGAGCTGGCTGGCCAGCAAGGCCGGTGACACCCACGCCATCCTGATCATCTCGCTGATCTTCTGCCCGCTCGCGCTGGCGCTGTGGCGGCAGTGGCGCCCGATCCTGTTCCTCGCCCTGACCATGGTGGGCGAGCTGACGCTGTTCCTCTGCGCGGCGGCCGCCGTGGATCGTCCCCGGCCCTCGGTCGAGCAGCTCGACGGCCAGATGCCGACGTCGTCGTTCCCGTCCGGGCACATCGCCGCGACCATGTGTCTCTGGGCCGCCATCGCGATCATCGTGATGGCCCGGGTGCACCGCCCGTGGCGCTGGATCTTCCCGGTGCTCGCGGTGATCATGCCGGCGATCGTGGCGCTGTCCCGCATGTACCGCGGCATGCACCACCCGACCGACATGCTCGGCGCGCTGCTGCTCACCACCGCCTGGATCACCGTGCTCTGGTTCACCGTCCGCCCGAACGCGCACGCCGAGACCGTCAGCGAGGCCGCGGAGGAGGCCCGGGTCCTGCAGAACGCTCCGGCATGAGGCTGCTGACCTGGAACATCCGCAACGGCGGGGGAGACCGCCTCCCGGCGATCATCGAGGTGGTCCGGGCCGTCCGCCCGGACATCTGGGCGGTCCAGGAGCTTCGCGGATTCTCCTCGTACGCGCAGAGCCTCACCGCCGCCGTAGGGATGCAAGCGCACGCGGCCCGGTCGTTGTTCGGTCAGCCGGTCGCGGTGCTGACCAGCCCGCCGGTGCGGGTGCTGCGGCGGTCCACCCTGCTCCGGGGCATGCACCACGCGGCCGCGGCGGTGGTCGTGGACACCCCGTCCGGGCCGCTGACCGTGGTGAGCACGCACCTCAACCCGTACTCGCCGTCCCGCCGTCGCCGGGAGGCCCGCCGTCTGGTCGCCCGGTACGCCGGGGACATGACGGTGGTGGCCGGTGATCTGAACAGCCTGGACACGTTCACCGATCACGGCCCGTCGCTGGACGGTCAGCGGGAGGAATATCGCCGTCGCCATGTGACGGGGCAGGGGGTGGCTGACACGCGAGCTTTGGCGGCTTTTGAGAACGCGTACTTTACCGATTTATGGCGAAATATCGGATCTGGAGAGTCGCATACCGTGCCCACCTCCGGCCTGGCTGGGGCCGAGTTCGGGACCATGCGCCTCGACTATGTGCTGACCGGCCCGGGCGTGACCGCCCGCGCACGCTCGATCGAGGTGCTGCGGGGCGGCGCGCTCGAGCACGCCTCCGACCACTATCCGGTGCTGGCCGAATTCGATCTCTGACTCACTCGAGCCCGTGGCTGCGGGTCTGATGGTCGTCCAGCGCCAGCGCGAACGCGGCCCACCCGGCTCTGCTCTGGCACCGCCGTACAGTGGTTCCTCACCGGAACCGGGAGTGACACCATGACCAGCACGCAGATCGACCGCCACGCCGCGGACCCCGCCGAGGCCGCCCCGGCGAAGGAGCCGGTGAACTGGGACGACGTGCTGCCCGACCAGTACGTCGCCGCGGCCGAGGGCTGGGACTACGTGACTTGGCAGCGCATCCGCGCCGCCGCCGACGCCTGACCTGTCCTACTGCGGCGGCACCCGGCGATACCTGGTGTTCCGGCTCGCGGTCGACTTCTCCGTCGCCGTGACCAGGCCTTCCCTGCGGAGCAGCGTGAGCCGTCGGCGTACGGTCTGATCCGACGATCCCGTCCTGGAGCCCGGCTCGGCGCGGGAGGCGCCGACCTCCACCATGCCGCGAAGTGCAAAAAGTGCAACGACTATTCGCTGAGGGTGCTGAGGCGGGTGGTCAGGTCGGTGGCGAAGCGGTCCAGCAGCCGCCCGAAGGTGCGGCGATCGTCGGGGGACCAGTCGGCCAGGGCCGCGCCCAGGACACCGAGCACCGTCTGCAGGTAGCGGCCGACCGCCTCCGCACCGGTGGGGGTCAGCTCGACCAGGCGGGCGCGCCGGTCGTCCGGATCCGGGACCCGGCGGACCAGGGTGCGGCGTTCGAGTTCGTTGACCTGGCGGGTGATGTGCGGGCCGACGACCTGCATGCGTCTGGCGATCTCCCCGATGCGCAGTGGTCCGCCGCCGGTCTGCAGGGCGACCAGGACGCCCAGGGCCGGGCGGTCCAGGCTGGGGCCGGCGTTCTCGGTGGCGCGGTCGATCAGGCCGCTGCGGTTGAGCACCGTGCTGAGCTGCGAGATCTTGGGCAGGACGGTGAGCAGGTCGAAATCGCCGTCATCCGTAGTGTCGGTCATCACACTCAATTCGATACCTAAGTTAGGTATATATTTTTCTCAAGGGGAGCGAGCAGAGCATCGAGGAGGAAACCCATGAGCAGAATACTGGTCTCCGGAGCCAGCATCGCCGGACCCGCGCTGGCGTACTGGCTGCACAGGTACGGTTTCGACGTCACCGTGGTGGAGAAGGCGGACACCATCCGCGGCGGCGGCTACCCGATCGACATCCGCGGCACAGCGATCGAGGTCGTCCGGCGGATGGGCGTGCTGCCGCGGCTGCGCGACGCCCACATCGACACGCGGCAGATCAGCTTCCTGCACCCGGACGGCAGCCCGATCGCCGCGGTCCGGCCGGACACTGTGGTCCGCGGGGACGAGGGCAGCGACCTGGAGATCCCCCGAGGCGATCTGACCACGATCCTCTACGACGCGGTCCGCGACGACGTCGAGTTCCTGTTCGGCGACAGCATCGACACCCTCGACGACCGTCCCGACCGGGTCGACGTGACGTTCCGCGGCGGCGCCCGGCGCAGCTTCGACCTCGTCGTCGGTGCGGACGGGCTGCACTCGTACACCCGAGGTCTGGTCTTCGGTCCTGAAGAGCGGTATCACCGGTACCTGGGGCACTGCTTCGCCGGCTTCACCATGCCCAACGACCTGGGGCTCTCGCACGAGGCCGTCACCTGGTGCGAACCCGGCCGGGGCGCCGCCCTCTACGCCGTGCGCGACAGCGACCGGATCCACGGATTCCTGACCTTCGACCGGGCCGAACCCCCGTTCGACGCGTTCCGCGACCCGGCGGCGCAACGCGACCTCGTCACCTCGGTCTTCACCGGGGACGGCTGGCAGATCCCGCGCATGGTCGAGGTGATGCGCGCCGCCGACGACCTGTTCTTCGACGTGGTCAGCCAGATCCGGATGCCCCGCTGGTCGTCCGGCCGGGTCGCCCTGGTCGGCGACGCCGCCTACGCACCGTCGTTCCTCACCGGGCAGGGCACCAGCCTGGGCCTGGTCGGTGCCTACATGCTGGCCGTCTCTCTGGCCACGGCAGGCGATCATGCCGAGGCCTTTGCGGGGTACGAGCGGAGCACGCGCCCGTTCGTCGAGGCCAACCAGGATCTCGTCGGCGAGGGTGATTCGATCCTGTTCCCGCCGACCGCGGAAGCCCTGGCCCGGCGCAACGAGATGCTGCGCGGACTGACCGTGATCCCGGCCGGGGCGGCCCGCCCGGAACATTCCGCGTTGACCCTCCCCGGCCATGTCCGGTCCTGAAACCATCAGCGCATGACGGAGACACTGCGGATCGACCCCGCGACCACGGCGGTCGTGCTGATCGAGTACCAGAACGAGTTCACCACCGACGGCGGGGTGCTGCACGAGGCGGTGGCCCCGGTGATGGCGGCGACCGGGATGCTGGACCGGACCGTCGAGCTGGTGGCGGCGGCCCGGACGGCCGGGGTGAGCATCATGCACGCGCCGATCACCTTCGCACCGGGTTACGGCGAACTGACCCGGCACCCGTACGGGATCCTGAAAGGGGTCGTCGACGGCAACGCGTTCGTCAAGGGCGGCTGGGGTGCGGCGATCGTCGACCGGCTCGCCCCGGCCGACGGCGACATCGTGATCGAGGGCAAACGCGGCCTGGACACGTTCGCCAGCACCAACCTCGACTTCATCCTGCGCAGCAAGGGCATCGAGACCGTGATCATCAGCGGGTTCCTGACCAACTGCTGCGTCGAGTCGACGATGCGCAGCGCGTACGAGAACGGGTATCGCGTCATCACGGTCACCGACTGCATGGCGGCCACCTCGGCCGAGGCGCACGACAACGCGATCGCCCACGACTTCCCGATGTTCTCGATCCCGCTGCCGTCGGCCGAGGTCATGGCCGCGTTCTGAGGAGAGTTCAGGCGAGTGCCCGGAAGACCTCGCCGCAGACGTCGATGCAGTGTGCCAGGGCCACGTCCGCGGCGAGCGGCCCGGTCGTGGTGAAGACGAAGAGGTCCCGGTCCTCCCGGCCGGCCGTGCCGGTGAACGGGGCGATCAAGAACGACGAACCGCATCCGCGTCGTCGGCAGGTCGTCCGGCGAGCAGCCGGGCGGTCCAGGTGGCCAGCGCGGCGGTGGCGGCCCGGGACAGTGCTGCTTGCGGCATCATGCTGGTGAAGCCGTGGAATCCGCCGGGCCAGACGTGTAGTTCGGTGTCGATTCCGGCGTGCCAGAGTCCGCCGGCGTAGGCCACGGTCTCGTCGCGGAACACTTCGGCGCTGGCGCAGTCGATGTAGGTCGGTGGCATGCCGGTCAGGTCGGTGGCCCGGGCGGGGGCGGCGTAGATCGACACGTCCTCGCCGCCCCGCCGGTCGCCGAGGTAGGCGGTCCAGGCGAAGCGGGTCATGGCGCGGTCGGCGATGCCGACGCCGTCGATCTGGCGGGTCGAGACGGTCGAGTCGCTGTCGTCGAGCATCGGGGAGATCAGGATCTGGCCGAGCAGGGGAGGTCCTTGCCGATCACGGGCCAGTAGCGCGGTGCCCGCGGCGAGTCCGCCGCCGGCGCTCTGCCCGGCCAGCACGATACGCGAGGGGTCGATGCCCAGTTCGTCGCTGTGGGTGGCGGTCCACAGCAGGCCCGCGTAGCAGTCCTCGACCGGATAGGGGTCGGGGTACTCCGGGGCGAGTCGGTAGTCGACGCTGACCAGGACGACATCGTCGTGGGTGAGCAGCCAGTCGTCGTAGGAGTCCAGGTTGCCGAGGTAGTGGCCGAACATCATGCCGCCGCCGTGCATGGTGTAGAAGCACGTTGCCGGACCGGTGTGCCCGATACGGCTGATGACCGCCAGGTTGATGGGGGCACCCTGGTAGCCGGGGACGGTCAGGGTGCGGCGTCGCCAACCGCGGGCCGTCAGCCGCTCGTCGAGGGCCTGTTCGGTCATGTCCAGCATGCGCATGCGCGGCAGCATGTCGGTGGTCAGGGTGAAAGGGCCGCGTTCGTGCATGGCGGTGAGGAACACCCCGAGTTCGGGGTCGAACGGTGGGCGCGGCAGGACATCAGACATGGTGGGTCTCCGTGACGGAAGTGGTGGTGTGCGAGCGGATGACGCCGTAGGTGACGAGTGCGGCAGCGACGGCGGTGAGGGCGAGAGCCGCGATGGTCACCGCCTGCTGGAACTGCCCGGCTTGTGCGGTGCTCCAGCTCGAGGCGGTGAGGCTGCCGGTGAACAGGGCGGCCAGGATGGTGCCGGTGGCGGCGATGCCGGCGCCCGTCGCGAGTTCGCTGGAGGTGTCGACGAGGGCCGCGCCGATCGAGGTGCGGTTCTCCGGCAGGCCGCGCAGCACGTTGTTGCCGGCCACGACCCCGACGACGCGCATGCCGGCGGCGACGAGCACGAGCGCGATCAGCACCCCGGGGTAGCCGAACCTGTTCAGTGCGGCGAAGGTGGCAAGACCGGCGACGACCGCTGCGGCGCTCAGCCAGGCCGCACGTTCCAGGCCGACGCGCCGCACGAAGGGCGTCACGAGCCGGCTCCCGGCGAGCAGCACGACGACCTGCGGCAGCATGCCGACGGCTGCCATCGCGGGGGACCAGCCCCAGGCGAACTGCAGCAGCAGTGTCACCAGGTAGCCGAGGCCGGCGACGGCAAGTCCGGCGGCGGCCTTGTAGGCCAGGCCGCTCGATACCAGCGGCACCGCCAGCAGCCTCAGGTCGAGCAGGGGGTGACGTGCCGTCCGCTCCCGTAGGACGAAGGCCGCGGTCGTCACGATCGCTGCCGCGGCGGCGGTCCAGGGCGCCCACGATGCGCCGCCCTCGTCGACGAACAGTGTCGGCGTGACCAGGGCCAGGGTGATCGTTGCCGTGCCCAGTACCGCGCCCGGGATGTCGAGTGGGCCGGCGTGCAGGCTGCTCGGGTCGTCTGCGGCGACGCCGAGGCGGATGCCGGCGAACGCGAGTGCGGCGATCGGCACATTGATGAGAAGCAGGACCTGCCATGGGGCGACGGCGAGCACGAGCCCGCCTGCCGTCGGACCGATCGCGAGACCCACCAGCCCGGCGGTCGAGATGACCGTGATGGCCCGCACCCGCAGGTCGTCGGCCCGGAACAGCCGGAAGGCCAGCGCCATGGAGCCCGGGGTGGTCATCGCCGCGGCGGCTCCCATGCACGCCCGTACCGCGATGAGCTGCCCGGCGGTCGACACGAACATGGTCGCGAGGCTCGCGGCGCCCAGCAGGACCAATCCGGTCAGCATCACCCGGCGCCGCCCGAACCGGTCGGCAATCGCCCCGAACAGCAGCATCAGCCCGCCGAAGACGACCGAGTACGCACCTGTCACCCACTGCAGCGCTGTCGTCGTCGCCTGCAGCTCACGGCCGATCGTGGGCAGCGCGACGTTGAGGATGGAGTTGTCGAGCATCTCGAACAGGAACACCGCGGACAGCCCGGTGAGGGCGATCCATCTGTCACCCAGCGATTCGGGTCGAGCCACATCAGGGGGCCGTGCCTCAGCAGTGAACATGCCACTAAGTTAACTCACTAAGTTTAGTTACACAACCACTATGCTGGCGGCAGCTACGGAAGGGGTCACATGCCACGCACCGATGCCCGCGGGGGACCGCAGACACGTGCGCGAATTTCGCAGATCGCCACCCGGCTGTTCCTCGACCAGGGGTTCGACGCCGTCACCGTGGCCGACGTCGCACGCGCGGCAGGAGTCTCCACCGTCACGGTGTTCAAGCACTTCCCGCGCAAGGAAGACCTCCTGCTCGACCGGGCCGAGGACGCCACGCAGATGCTGCGCTCGGCGGTCCGCGACCGTCCCGCGGGAACCGATGTGCTGGACTCGCTGGAGGCCTTGACGCTGCGGCTGGCCGGGGACCACCACGGACTGTCGGGCATCGCCGCCGAATCCACCCCGTTCTTCCGCACCGTGGCCGGCTCCACGCCCCTCATCGCGCGAGCCCGAGAACTGGCCGCTGACCTGCAGCACCTGCTGGCCGACGAGCTCGAACGCGATCCGGGCTTCGACGGCGACAGCACCCTGCTCGCCGCCTTCTTCGTATCCGGCTACACCACCGTGCTGACCGATAACGCACGCCGCCTCATCGCCGGCGAAGCCCCCGCCGAGATAGCCCTGCACCATCGTCAGCGCCTGGGGCAGCTCTTCCGCGCATTGCGCAACGTCCATCGCTGAACGACGAGAACGGCTCGCACCCGTACGGGAACGTCTGTGCCCGGCGGGACTTCTCGGTGATGCTCTCCGGTGTGGAGATGCTCAGCGTCGGCGCCCAGCCGCGACTGCGACGTGAGGGCTGAGCCGCCCGGCCCTTCGAGCCGACCGCAGCGATCATGGGCACCCGGGGCGTCAGACATCCACTGGTGAGCACACCGGACACGCGATCGGTTGGACAGGATCGCGAGGAGTCGCTCACCAGCACACCCGCTCCGCGTCATCATGGCCAACTGTCCACAGCGGCCGGTCAGGCGGTCGCGATCCTGTTACCGTGGGCGCCCATATAGACGGTTGGCAATGCCTTCGGGTCCTCTACCTAGGTGCGGTGATCCTGTGTTTCGACTGCTTCACGCCGTTGTCCGTCGGCCACTCGATTCCGTACGGCAATCGGCGCGTCCCCGGATGGCCCGGCGATCGCAGGACGGTCGCACGGCCTCGCGGGTTCTTCGCGGTGTCGCCGTCGCAACGGCGATCATCGTCGGACTGGCCCTCGCGTGGAGTTTCGCGAAGCTGGTACCGGACTTCATCTTCATCGACCTCGGGGTCTATCGCGGCGCGGTGCGCTTCTGGCTGTTGGACGGCGGCGACATCTACGACTACCGCTACGACGGCCCGCCACTCGGCTTCACCTATCCTCCGTTCGCCGCGATCCTGCTCAGTCCCCTGTCGGTCATGTCGTGGCCGGTCGCCATCGGCGTCAGCGTCACGGTGAACATCGCCGCCTTGGTTCTGCTCGCCCGCTGGTTCGTGGCGCCGGCCCTGCGGCGGTGGCCTGTGTGGTTGTCGACCGCCGTCGGGGCCTGTGCGGTTGCCTTCGCCGAGCCCGGTCTCGCCACCCTCAGCCTCGGGCAGATCAACCTCGTGCTGGTCGTCCTCGTCTGCGCGGACCTGCGAGCGCTCGAGAAAGGCTCTCGCTGGGCGGGGATCGGCATAGGCCTGGCCGTGGCGATCAAAGTAACTCCGGTGGTCTTCATCGGTTATCTGCTGATCTCCCGCCGGTTCCGGGCCGCCGTCACCGCTACCGCCACGGCTGTCGGTGCCGCTGCGGTGGCCGCGATTCTGCTTCCCGGTCCCTCGCTCGAATACTGGACCTCGGCGCTCTGGCAGACCGAGCGGGTTGGTGACCTGGCCAGCACGGGCAACCAGTCGCTGAGCGGTGTCGTCGCCCGGCTCGACGGCTCGGCGATCTGGTGGCTGATCGCGGTCGCCGTGGTCGTTGCGTACTGGTGGGTGCGGGTCAGATCACAGACCGTCCGGACCGGTATGGCGATGACCGGAGTCCTCGCCTGCCTGATCAGCCCGGTCACCTGGGTGCACCACCTGGTCTGGCTGCTCCCGGCCGCCGCCGTGCTGCTCGGCCGGGCGATGGCCGTGACAGGCCGGCAACGATGGTGGAGGCTCGGCGCGCTGGCCGCCGGCTACGCCGTGCTCTGGAGCGGTCTCCACTGGTACGGGCTGGGCGATGTGATCAGCAGCAACGCGGATGTCTGGATCAGCCTCGTCCTGTTCCTGGCGGTTCCGGTCACGTCGGCCGCGTCCCGCATCGGCCTGGAACAGTCGGATCCAGCCCACCACCGCCGTCGCGGTATTCGTGCGGCAACCGGCCTGCGATCGAGGCCGACGACCAGCCGGCCTCCAACTGCTCCTTGACCACCATCCGCAGCCGTGGCGAGCGGTCGACCACGTACACCTTCGGCCGTCGCCGGTCCGCAGCGGCCGCGTCGTCAACGGTCACCGCCCGGTACTGCACGCGGCCGCCGTGACGGGCGACGTCCCGCGAGGACCACCGACGGGTTCCGCTCGACGAACCCGGCGATCGCCTCACGAGACACCTGATCGGCCTGACTTGCTCGGTGCCGATTCGTCGTTTGCCAGTGTGCGAACGCCCGCTCGCCGTGATTGGTTCTCGGATCATTTCTGCTCGGCGGCGGTATTCAGGAATGTCGTGAGGTCATCGGTGACGGCGTGCACCTTGCCGGCAGCCGCGGTCAGGCTCCGGGTGATCTCGTGGTTGGTGGCCGTCTGTTCCTCCACGGCGGCCGCAACCGAGCTCTGGTTGGCCCGGACGGCGTCCACGATTCCAGCGATCTTCGAGATCTCGCCGCCGGCGAGGTTGCTCAACGTCTGCACGCTGGTGATGAGCTCGCCGATGCGTTGTGTTGCCGCCTGGGTAGCGCTGGACAGATCCTTCACTTCGCCGGCGACGACGGCGAATCCCTTACCGGCTGCGCCCGCGCGGGCGGCTTCGATCGTGGCGTTCAAAGCGAGAAGGTTTGTCTGCCGGGCGATCTGGGAGATGGTGCTGACCACTTCGTCGATCCGGCCCGATGCCTCGGTCAGCCGGTCCATCGTGCTCGTCGCGGACTCGATCGCAGCCACGGCGTCGACCACCACCTCGGATGCCTGGCTTTCGCTGCGGGCGATCTCGGCGGCCGTTGCGGACAGCTGTTCCATGGCGCTCGCCACCGAATGCAGAGATCCGCTGGCCTCTCCGGTCATGGCCAGGGTGTCACCGAGCCGGTTCGTCACCACCCGAGAACGATTTTCAGCGGCGGTCCGAGCGCTGACGTCCTCCCAGGCCACCACATAGCCGATGACCGCGCCGCGCTCGTCCTTGGCCTGGTTGATGTGGGTGTCGAGAGTGATGGAACCGAACGTGAAAGCGGCGTCGCGAGGCTGGAAGGCGGGGTCTCTGAGGATACGGTCGATCCGGGCGGGGTCCTTGTGGAAGCGATGGATGCTGCCGTTGAGGACGTCGGAGACGCGAACCCCGAAAACCCGTTCGATCTCGGGTCCGATCAGGCGCAACGTCTGCATCGCCCTGGGGTTCGCGTAGACGATGTTCAAGGCGAGGTCTGCCACGAAGATGTTCGCCTGTACGCAGTCGAGGATGTGACGAGCGCCGGTCTCGACGATGTTCGCCGGAACGACGTCCTGGGGTGCCGTTCGGACGGCCCTGGTCGTACGCCACTCATTCGCGGTCCGGGACAGTGAATTGATCATTTTGTGGCCCCTCTCGGTCTGTTGGAGGAAGTGAGGTTGTACGCGAACCGATGCGGTACCCGTCAGGCAACGGCGCTTGCCCAGATAGTGGCTTTTACAGCTTTCGCACCGAAATGCCATCGGTGAAGGGCCGAAAGTCCTACGCCGCTCTCGCCATGCGGGTATCCCGCGCTGCAGGCGCCGGATATGCGCTCGGATGGCGCACCGCTGCCGTCGTGTCCGGGCGACTGCAGACTTGGGGCACATCTCCCACCAGCTGTCCGACCGCGTCCAAACCGGCGCGTGCTCCCGGCTGACCGAAGCCACACGGTGCCTGATGCTCCAGACGATGATGACGATCACAAACTCACTGCCGCCTGACCTCCGAAGCAGAGGGCCTGCTGTTGAAGGGGGACTCGCGGTCAGGCCGGTCGATGGGCCTCGAGCGCTCGGACCGCGGCAAGGAGTCTGCTCGTCGTGAACGACTTGGTCAGCAACGTGGCACCTGCCGGTGTAAGACCGCGGTCGTTGATGAGTCCGTCGGCGTGTCCCGACGCGAACAGGACGTTGACCGAGGGATGGTCGGTGGTGATCCGGTCTGCGAGTTCGGGGCCGGGCATGCCAGGCATGACGACGTCGCTGAGCAGCAGTTGGATGGATTCGGTTCCGCCGTTTACTGACCGGTGGGTGGGCGTGGGAGGCGGCTTGGGGTTTCGGCGGTGGCGGGAATATGGATGGTGATCGTGGTGCCGCGGTGGGGTGCGGATTCGATGCGCAGGGATCCACCGAGTCGCTGATTTCAACCCCGGCTGCGCCCCGTCCGATCACCGGTTTTGGGAGTAGCCCCGCACCACCCACCCCGAACGACCCGATTTCATCGTGACGGTGCTCCACGCCATCGTTTAGGGCGGCGTCTGAGCGGGGCAAACATGATGGCCGACGAGGAGCAGACCGCTCCCCTCGCCGCCATCATGTCGGTCGAGCCCTGTTCGCCCGCGGTGTGATCGCTCAGTCGCGGCGCAGTTCGGGCTGCCACTCCTTGGCGTCCTGCCGATGCAGCTCAAGGTAGTCGTTCGCGAGAGCGGACGACGCGAATCGTTCCTCACCAGCGTCGATTCCGCCGTTGATGGTGACGACCGTCGCGCGAACACCGGTGTCGGCCAGCTCCGCGGCGAGGGCCTGGACATAGGAGCGCAGACTGGCTTTGCCGACGGACAGGGAGGCGTACTGCCGGGACGGGGTGTCGGCGAGTCCGCCTCCGGTGAACAGCAGGCTTCCCCTTCCACGCAGCTCCGGCAGCACCGTCTCGGCGGCTATCTTGGCGCCGAGGACGTTGACGGCAAAGGAGTTGATCCAGCCCTCGTCGTCACCGTCGGTGGGGGTGTCCGGGCGGATCAGTGCCGCGTTGTAGGCCAGCACCTCGGGTCGGCCCAGTTCCTTGATGGCGGTGGTGATCGCGGTGCGCAGCGCGTCGCGGTCGGCGATGTCCGCGGCGTAGGCGCGCACCGGCTGGTCTCCGGCCAGTTCGCCTGCGTACTGCTGCAGGCGGTCCTGGCTGCGGCCGATCATGGCAACCGGGTCCATACGGCTCGCGTCGCGCGCTGTGACGACCGTGTGACCGTCCTTTCCGTACGCTGGTGGGTCCGGTCCGTATGGTGGCGGCACCGGTCGAATCGGGGGCAGGGCGCGGATGAAGGTCCTGGTGGTCGAGGATCAGGTGAGGCTCGCCGGCTCGGTGGCTCGGATGCTGCGGCGCGAGGGCATGTCGGTCGACGTCGAGCACAACGGCGCGACTGCGCTCGACCGGGCCGCCGCGGTCGAATACGACGTGGTGGTGCTCGACCGCGATCTGCCGGGGCTGCACGGCGACGACGTGTGCCGCCGGCTGATGCGGGCGCAGGTGCGCACCAAGGTCCTGATGCTGACCGCGTCGGCCGGCCTGGACGACCGGGTCGAGGGCCTCACCATCGGCGCCGACGACTATCTGACGAAACCGTTCGAGTATCCGGAGCTGGTGGCGCGGATTCGGGCGCTCGGCCGGCGGACCCAGGTCGCCGTGCCGCCGGTCCTGGAACACGGCGACCTGACGCTCGACCCGGCACGGCGCGTCGCCACCCGCGGCGGGGTCCGGTTGCCGCTCAACCCCAAGGAACTGGCCGTCCTGGAATACCTGCTCACCTCCGGCGGCCGGGTGGTTTCCGCAGAGGAGCTGCTGGAACGGGTATGGGACGAGGCCATCGACCCGTTCACCACCACGGTGAAGGCGACCATGAACCGGCTGCGGTCGAAACTCGGTGAGCCGTCCGTGATCGAGACCGTCCCACGGGCCGGCTATCGGATCTGATCGAGGAAGGCAGACCTTCATGGGACTGACGGTTCGGCTGCGGCTCACCCTGCTGTACAGCGTGTTGTTCCTGATCGCCGGTGCGGCCCTGCTGGCCATCTTCTATGTTCTGGTCACGAACAGCCCACCGATCGCCGCGATGTCCAAGCCGTTGTCCTCCGACACCAGCGTGATGATCGGTGTGGTGGGCGGCGATCAGCCGGCCGGCGAGCCGGTGCCTGTCGAGGTGGGCGCCGCCCCGTCCGCCGGTGAGCGACGCCTGCTGGCGTCGCTGGAGAAGCGTGCGGCCGAGCAGCAGGCCGAGATCAAGCGTCAGCTGCTCCTGCAGTCCGGCCTGGCGCTGGCCATCATGGCGGTGGTCTCGACGGTGCTCGGCTGGCTGGTGGCCGGGCGGGTGCTGCGGCCGCTGAAGACGATGACGAACAGCATCCAGCACATCTCCGCGAGCAACGTGCACGAGCGGCTGGCGCTCGACGGGCCGCGGGACGAGCTGCAGAGCCTCGCCGGCACGGTGAACGGGCTGCTGAGCCGGTTGGAGGCGGCCCTCGAGTCGCACAAACGGTTCGTCGCCAACGCCGCGCACGAACTGCGCACGCCGCTGACGCTGGAGTACGCCCTGTTGCAGGAGGCGGTCTCCGACCCGGACCCGACGGTCGACTCGTATCGGGCGCACTTCGGGGAATTGATGATCGTCAGCGGGCAGCAGTTCCGGCTGCTCGACTCGCTGCTGGTGCTGGCCACCAGCGAACGCGGCCTGGGCCGGACCGAACGCGTCGACCTGTCCGAGGTGGCCCGCACGGTGATGCGGTCCGTCGAGACCCGTGGGCTGGACATGGTGCCGGCGATCGAGCCGGCGCCGGTCGCCGGCGATCCCATGCTGATCAGGCGGTTGGTCGCGAACCTGGTCGAGAACGCGGTGAGTTACAACGTTCCGGACGGATGGGTGCGGGTCGCCACCGGTACGGAGAACGGCCAGGGCTTCCTGTCGGTGGCCAACACCGGTGCACCGGTTCCGCCGGACATGGTGGGCCAGCTGCTCCAGCCGTTCCAGCGCCTGAGCCACACCGAAGACGACGGCCACCACGGCCTCGGGCTGTCCATCGTCAAGACGATCGTCACGGCGCACTCGGCAGAGGTCACCGTGGCGGCCCGGGACGGCGGCGGGCTGGTGGTCCGGGTCCTCTTCCCGGCCGACCAGCCGGCGCTGCAGGCTCCCTTCTGACCGCGCGGTCCGGGGTGGCCGAGGAGACGATCCCGGACCGGCGCCGGCGGCATCGAGGTCAGCTGGAGGCGAGGGCTTCGGTGGGAGCGAGCCGCGCGGCGCGGATCGCCGGGTAGAGGCCGGCGATCGCGCCGATCCCCACGGTCGCGCCGACACCACCCAGCAGGGCCCACCAGGGTACGACCGCCGGCCACTGCTGAATCATGGCGTACGTTCCGGTCACCAGGTATCCCAGCAGCGAGCCGACGGCGCCACCGAGCATGGACAGCAGCAGCGCTTCGCTGACGAACTGGGTGCGGATCTGACCCTTCGTGGCGCCGAGCGACCGGCGCAGGCCGATCTCCGAACGGCGTTCCAGCACCGAGATCACCATGGTGTTCGCGACCCCGATGCCGCCCACCAGCAGCGCCACCGCACCGAGCCCGACCAGCAGCGCGGTGAACGTCTTGTTCGCCGCGCGCTGCAGGGTCAGCAGATCCGAGGGCCGGGACACGGTGGCCTCGTTCGGCTTCTCCGGATTGGCGGTGGCCGCGAGCACGGCCTGCACCGCCTCGACCTGTGACTCCGCAGCCCGGGTGTAGACCACGGTGGGATGGCCGTCGAAGCCGAGGTAGGTGGTGGCCGCCGGCCAGCCGATCAACGCGGACAGGTCGAGCTCCTGTGCCAGCGGCGCCTTCTTGAGCACGCCGGACACCACCCACGACCGGCCGCCGATGTAGACCGTGGGCGGGTAGCCCAGCTGTTTGGCGGTCCGGGCGCCCAGCACCACCGTGGGATAGCGCTCGGTCGCGGCGTTGAGCCAGGTGCCGCGGTCCAGCTCGGCGCTCACCGTGCTGAGTAGGTCGAGCCGGGCCGCGGACACGCTCATGCCGGCGGTCTCCACGGACGGGATCCGCTCGTTGCGGTAGACGTGCACGTCTGAGATCACGCCGATCGCGGTGGCCGACAGCACCGGGCTGATCTGTTTGATCATGGCGAGCGATGGGGCCGGCAGCTGGGCGTCTTTGCCGCCGAACGTCTTGCCCGGCTTCACCGTGAGCAGGTTCGTGCCGAGCGTACGGAGCTGCCGGTCGAGGTCGGCGTGGCTGGACGCGGAGATTCCGACCACCGCGACCATCGACGCGATCCCGATCGCGATGCCCAGCGCCGACAGCACGGCGCGCAACGGCCGCGAGCGGAGCCCGTACCCACCGAGCCGGGCCAGGTCCGAGACCCGCAGCCGGGCCGGCTTCAGGCTGGTCGGGGACGGGTACCGGCCGGGGGAGGTGACAGTCACGGCCGGCATCTCAGACCACCTGCCCGTCGAGCATCGGCACCTGGCGGGGGAGACTGTCGGCGATCTCCCGGTCATGGGTGATAACCAGCACCGTCGTTCCGGCCGTGTGCAGGTCGTGCAGCACCTCCATCACGCCGACGCCGGAGGCCGAGTCGAGGTTGCCGGTGGGCTCGTCGGCCAGCAGCAGCGGCGGCTGCCCGGCGACCGCCCGGGCGATCGCGACCCGCTGCTTCTGACCGCCGGAGAGCTGGTGCGGGCGGTGCGTCACCCGGTCCCGGAGACCGACCCGGTCCAGCGCCGCCTCGGCCCGCTGCTCGCGTTCGCGGCGGCTCAGCCCGGTGTAGAGCAGGCCGTCGGCCACGTTGCCGAGCGCGTCGCGGCCCGGCGCCAGGTGGAACTGCTGGAAGACGAAGCCGATCCGCCGGGACCGCAGCGCCGACAGCTGGCGGTCCGACAGCGCGGCGACGTCGTATCCGTCGATGCGCACGGTGCCCTCGGTGGGCCGGTCCAGGGTGCCGATCAAGTTCAGCATCGTGGACTTGCCCGAGCCGGAGGGCCCGACGATCGCCAGCATCTCGCCGTACTCGACCGTCAGGTCCACCGACCGCAGAGCGTGCACTCCGCCTTGATAGGCCTTGGTCACTCCGGTCAGCTCGATGACCGGGTAGTCGGCGGTCACCTCACCGGCGGGCACCGCGTCGATCTCCGGGGCGGTCACGACGGCACCACGACCTGCATGCCGGCCTGGAGCCCGGTGCCTTTGACCTCCACCTTGCCGTCCGCGAACAGCCCGGTCTCCACCGCCATCGGCGTGGTCGTGCCGTTCTCGTAGACCTGCAGCCCGAATCCGCCCTCGGCGAGCACGACCAGCGCTGTGACCGGGACGGTCAGGACGTTCGGCCGTTGCCCGACGGTGAACGCGACGCTGACCACGGCCGCGCCCTGACTCCGCACCTTTGCCTTCGCGTCGAACCGGATGGTCACGTTGTAGGTGGTTGCGTTGGCCCCACCGTTGTCATTCTCGGTCACCACGGTGGCGATCTTGGCGATCTTTCCGGGCACCGTCTCGCCGTCCGGTAGCCGGACCTGCACCGCCGCGCCGTTCTCGGCCAGCCGGGCCGTGCCGGAGCCCAGCGGGACCGTGGCCAGAGCCGTCGTGCCGGTCACCTTCAGCACCTCGCTGCCGGAGCCCACCAGAGCACCGACCTGTACCGTCAGCGAGTTGACCCGCGCCTCGCCCGGCGCGTACATGATCTGGGACGTCGTCACCACACCGGTCTCGGTCACCCCGAGATCGTCCTGCCAGTCCTCGACCACGTCGGCCGTCGCGGAGCTGTACGTGCTGTCCACGGTGAATCCGCGGTAGCCCAGCGCCCACAGGTTCGACTCGAACTGCTTCACGTCGGAACCCTTGACACCGGCCTTCAGTTCCCGGTACGCGGGCAACCGCCCGTACAGCAGCGTGACCGGTCTGTCGTCCAAGCGGTAGAGCGCCTTTCCCCGGCCGATCGTGGTGCCCTCGGCGGGCAACTGCGTCACCGTTCCACTGCCCCGCGTCGTGATCGATGTGGGATCGCCGTACGCCAGTGTCCCGTCGACACTCTGCCGGTCGACGAGGGTCTCCTCGGTGGCCGTGGCGGTCGTCGGCGCGGTGGCGCCGGACGAACCGGAATCGTCGCCGTCCCGGGGAAGGCTGAACACCGTGATCGCCGCGGCCACCGCACCCACCGCGACCACGCCGGCTACCCGCTTCGCACCCATCAGGGAGTGCTTCCGTCCTGGCGCTCCTTCGGCTGCAGCATGAACTTCGCGCAGGCGTCCGACGCCTTCTTCCATTCCGGCGTGTTGTCCTGGATGTGCGCGCCACTGAGGTCGATATCGCCGTTGGCGTCCGGGTCCGGGAACTCCGGGAGACCGTTTTCCCGCATGCACTGGGAATAACCCTTGAGCGTCTCGATGTCCTCCGCGGACATGGCCGGCGCCTGTGCCGGGTTCATGTACCTCGACGAGCAGTCCTGCTGGGCTGTAGAAAGCTTCTCCTCGTCGACCTGGGTGCCCGCGGGCGGCGAGGCGTTGATGCGGCCGGAGCCGTCCGGGTCGGGCCACCACGAGAAGCCGGCGTCGCGCATGCACTTCCCGAACGCCGCCACGTCGCCGCCCTTCGAGTCGCCGCCGCCCGGCTTCGCGTCACTGACCGCGGAGTTCGGGTCGATGGAGACCACACCGCCGGTGTCGTCCTTCTTCGCGCAGCCCTCCAGCGCCCCGGCAACCGTCAGAGCGAGCGTGGAGAGGACCAGCGCCGTACGTAGCTTCGTCGAATCCGATGCCATGGGGGATGTTCTACGCCACGACCGGTCACACGACGGCCACAAACCACGGCCCCGAGAGCCGTACTCCACATTGGCCCTGCTTTCGCGGCACTGATCGAAGATTTCCTTCGGTGGAAGCCGGCCTTCCAGATCTGTGGTACGCCCACAAGACCTGGATGATCGAGGACAGCGTGCCGGAGGCCGCTCAGGCGAAGCGGCTGGGCCATCGGCTACCGGGGCTCTACATCCACGTCACCCCCCATCGGCGAACAGCGCCTCTTCGATGGCTTGCAAAAGCGCTGGGAGGGTACCGCCGAATTCGAACCCGAGCGGTGACCGCATTTGCGACGTAGTGGTGGTCAGTCGGGGAGCGAACAAATCAAACTCAGGAGCGGTCAACCCGACGTGCTCCCAGAACCATGACGAAAGGTCCACCGCATTGGATCATCGCGGTGGACCTTTTCGCAGCTCAACGTACTTGTGGGCGATACTGGGATCGAACCAGTGACCTCTCCGGTGTGAACGTAGCCCGATCAAGCCACTGACCAGCGCAAACGTAGATCTGCCCTGCTCAGTCGCCGTCGTCCGACGCCGCTGAACGCTGTTCGGCGCTGTTCGGCGCTGCTGGTTTCAACCCCGCCTGCTCCCCGTCCGATCGCCGGTTTTGGGAGCAGCGCCGCACCACCCATCCCGAACAGCCCGATTTCATCGTGGCGGTGCTCCCCACCCTTGCTGTGGATGGCCTCTGAACTGGGAAAACATTGCAGCCGACGAGGGGCACGTTGCTCCCCCACGCCGCCGTCACTCCTGTCGAGCCCAGCGACGTGGTCGGGCCGGCGCCGTGCTCCCAAGGGTCAGTACCCCCGAGGTCACGCAAGCGAACGATCCGACAACGCCAAAGCGCCACTCTTACTGTCATGCCGATGTGAGTGCCTCTGGCAAGTGATGATCATTTACTGCGCTGATGCATCCGGATGTCGAGATGCGGCGTCAGCGGGAGTAGAACACGAGGAGCGAGGTCGGGGCCTTGGCGTATTCCGACTTGTTCCAGCCTTCCGTCATCGGCACCGCGGTGTCGCCCTTCGCCGGCACCGTGATCAGGTCACCGATCGGGAATGCCGACCACACCTGCTGCCGTTCCTGTACCCCCTCGGGTCGGTTCTCGGGCATTTCCCATACGGCGTAGAGGACGCGGACGGTGACCGGTGCCTCGTTGTCGTTGGTGAGCCGCACCCGGGCGGTCTCCGCGTCCAGGTCCGCCTTCTTGCCGGCCTCGTCGAGCGGAGTCGCGGCGACGCCGGCCCGCACGGCGGGGAAGTCCGCCTGCGGAGCCTTCTCGATGCGCACGGCGACGTCGGCGACCTCGGCTTCGCGCTTGCCGGAGAAGCGCATCAGCTCGTAGGTGTCGCCGGCCGGGACCACGAGGCGGCCGCGTTCGGTGCCGAAGACGCTGTAGGCGACGACGCCCGGGATCGGCTCACCGGCTTTGTCCAGGGCGGTGAATCGCAGAACCGGGGCGACGGCCTGTTGTCCGCTGTTGGTGATTTTGAGGATCTGGTCCATGCCGTCGTCCTGCTCGAGGAGGAAGTCGAAGGAGAGCGTGCTCGCCAGATCGATCACCTCGGGGGCGGCCTGGGGTGTGGCGGTGCAGCCGACAAGGAGCGCAGTGGTGAGAGCGAGCATGGTGGGGAACAGAACGCGGCGCGGCATGGACACCGTCAGAGCATAGATCAACTTAAGAGTAACAAGATCATCAGCTAAGTCTTGAGAGCGTCAAGCCTGATGCATGGCTTCGGTTGCAGGAAGTGGACTCTGGCGGACGTTCCATGACTTTTCACTGGCTCAGTGAGGGTCGGATGTAGATGAGGACTGTGGTGATCCGCGGCATTGCCCGACGTTCTCTCATGGCCGCAAGTAGAGCGCTCGTCCGGCCGTCAGCGATGGACGACTTTCTCCGCGATTTCGGCACTCTGGGCGATGACCATCATGGAGACAGTCCCGGTTGCAGTCTCCGCTCTCCGAGTACGCCGACTGGTGAGCTCTCGGTAAGTCCGGATCCTCGACGACGTCGCCGCTGGCGAAGAGGTTATTGATGAAGCGCCGGAAGACCAACCAAGGCGGTCTCGTGTCGCCGTGTCCGGCGACGACGATGTCGGACTGGTACGTCCCTGTTGCGTCAGGCAGCGTCCTTGAAGATCCGCTGCTGCACCTCAAGCAGCGCACGCAGCTCAAGGACGACGTCACCGCCAGGACGCCGCCGCAACTCTGCAAGTCCACCAGGATCGACCCCGTTAGCCTCGGCAAGCTGCCGCGTGTACGCAGCAAGCAGCCCTACGAGTTCCTCCCACCGATTCGCAGCGAACGCGACGGTGATCATTCCGCTGTCGGACTCCGCTTTGACCGCATCCAGGTCAGCGAGCAGAAGCTCGACGTTTGACGCCCCCAGACGGCCGTCACGCGCCGCATCCAAGTAGCCGTTCAACGTGGCAGTGAACCGCTGTACCGACACCGGGTTATCCTCCACCACGGATGTCTCCTGCACCGTCGGCTGCGCCTTATCCTTCGTCGCCCATTTGTATAGCGCGACACCAGCGACCGTCACCGCCGCCGCCCCCACCGCGCCAACGACTACCTTGCCGGTGCTCGTGCGGGAACCGACCGACTTGGCAGCAGCCCACACCTGCTTCACCGACAGGTCAGCATCCTTCAGGTGGGACACAATCGACCCTGTAACCGCGTTACGGACCACACCGCCGGTCCTGATCAGTTCACCGCTCGAGATCCGCGCAGCGAGGTCCGCCGGAATGTCCAGTACAACGTTGCCCATGGTTCCGCTTCCCCTAGGTCCGCCTGACGGTGAATGCCAAGCCCGCGCCACGATCGTACGGATAGATGTCGGTAACGACCGCGAGCCCTCTTCGGCGCGCCACACGGGAACCTTACTGCGAGCGAGTGTCGTTGCCCGGCAGGCACAAACCAAGCACCGCCAGCATCCCGCCAAGAGAATCTTGCCGGCATCACTCCCTGGACGCCTGGCGAGGCCCGAGGGACACAAGGGCCTCCGGCCGGCATCCTGACCACTCCCACAACGGAACGTGTCAAGATTTTTGAGGCGGGTTGATCACGGATTCTTTGAGTGAATCTGCTGGTCAGCCTGGTTCTCTGCGGGCGGGTTGATCCATGCCGC
>NZ_JZKF01000032.1 GCF_000962825.1 Actinoplanes rectilineatus | reverse complement strand
CTGCGACTCGGCCCAGCGGGTGACCACGTTGTCGTAGTTGCCGTAGATCTGCGGGCCGATCACGAACGCCACGTCCGGGTCGCGGAAGTAGCCGAGCAGTCGTTCGGCGAAGTTGGGCAGCGGCACGTGGTCGGGGTCGACCGAGACGAAGACGTCGTAGTCGTCGCCGTTGGCGTCCACCCACGAGTTGTAGTTGCCGTGTTTGGTCTTCGCCTTGTACGCGCCGGCCTCGGTGTTCCACGCGGCCACGCCTTTGCGGCTGAAGTGGCGGATCCCGTTGCGCTCGCACATGGCCTTGACCTCGTCGTCGTCGCCCTCGTCGAGCAGCCAGACGTCGTAGTCACCGGGGTGCCGGATCTTCGTGGCGGCGACCAGGGTCTGTTCCACCATCTCGATCGGCTCCTTGCCGGGCACGATCGTGGTGAGGAACGCGACGCGCAGGCCGCCGTCGGCCTCCACCGGCACCGGGTCGCGGGCCCAGAGCGTGGCGAGGCAGAGCGTGACCACGTTGATCAGGCGGAACAGTTCGATCAGCGCGGTCGCCACGATCATCAGGATGGTGGCGGCGAACAGCCCGGCCTGCATCTGCCGGTCGGGGATCTGCACCGACGAGAGCAGCCAGCCGAAGAAGGTGGCCTCGAAGGCGAAGGCGAACATCGCGATGAGAACCGAACTGATCGGACGGTTCCGGGAAAGTGGGCGCAGTCGGACCCGGTACTCGGTGTCCGATGCGGGCGCCGTCTCGGGTGAGCCGGCCAGGAGGCTGAAGCCCTGGTAGTCGTAATCACGCTTAGTAACCGGCGCGACCACGGCCGGTTCAGTCGCCAATTGCTGGCCTGTCATCGGTCTCCCCCGCGACTCGACGTCGCTCTGAGTAATTTGGACGGTCGCCGACTCCTGATCGACGAGGGTCGTACCACTCGTTTGCGCCCTTGCAAGACAGCACGTCAGAGTAGGTATTGACGATTGAATACGGCATCACCCGTGGGCAAGGTCACGGCCCCGGGGGTGTGAATCTGTCACGCACGGTCACGGGGCTCACCCATTGAGGCAGGATGTCGGCGCAGGGTATCTTATTCGCTTACCGGGCACAGTGGAACAATAGCTATATTCCACTAAGATCGGACATACCGTGCACGCGTTCGTGTCGGCGCGCCTTACATCCAGCCCCGTTGATCAGTGGCCGACGTCACGGATCGTGTCCGGTGAACGCGCCGTGCCGCGGGTCGGAAAAGTGGCCTCACGCAGGGCGTACCCAAATGTTGATCTTGATTTGGGGGTCTTTCGTGATGACCGGTTCGGTCGATGTGTCGCCGGGTTCCGCGGGGGTCGCGGAATTTCGTCGCGGTCAGTTACCGAAACCGTCGAACCGACACGCGCCGTGATCCGTTCTCTCTGTCATGCGGGGCACGAGCGCCCCGTGATGACGACATAGGCGGTGGCGATGCTGATCCTGTCCCTGCTCATCCTGGTTCTGGCTGCCGCTTGCGTGCTCGCGGTGCGTGGGGTGCGTGCGGATGCGAGGGCCGAGGCGGAGCCGCTGAGCATCCCGGAGTCGTTCTTCGCCCCCGAGAGCCTCGAAGGCGTCCTCTGTGCCCAGCTGATCGAAGGCGAGATCACCCGAGGTCAGTACCGGCGGTCGATGGCCGGCATCGCGGCACGTGACGAGGTCCGCCACCCGCTGGTGGTGCCGTGGGCGGGCGGCGCCGAGGGCTGAACGTCATCTTCCCGCGTCCTGGCGTGCCCGAGGTTACCGGTGGGTAATAATGGTGTATGAGCGATCAGCACAACCACCTGCGGGACGTCCTGGACGGCCGGTGGGCGCACATCCGCCAGGCCGTCCGGGACCGCCTCGGCGCGGACTTCGTGACGGTGCACGGCGAGACCGGGCCGGAGGCCCGCGACCGGATCAGCACCCTGATCCGCAAGATCCCCGGTGACGCCGGGATCGCCGACGCGTTCCCGGTGGAGTACGGCGGCAACGGCGACCCGGCCGGCTCGGCGGTCGCCGCGGAGATGCTCGCGCACGTCGACCTGTCGCTGATGGTGAAGGCCGGCGTGCAGTGGGGACTGTTCGGCGGCGCGGTCGTGGCACTCGGCACGGAACGGCACTACGAGGCGTACCTGCGGGACATCATCTCGGCCGACCTGATGGGCTGCTTCGCCATGACCGAGACCGGACACGGCTCGGACGTCCAGCAACTGCGGACCAGCTGCGTGTACGACCCCGCGACGCAGACGTTCGACCTGCACACCCCGCACGAGGCGGCCCGCAAGGACTACATCGGCAACGCCGCGAAGGACGGGCGGATGGCGGTCGTCTTCGCCCAGCTGATCACCGGTGGCGAGCGGCGCGGCGTCCATGCCTGGATGGTCCCGATCCGCGACGAGAACGGCGACCCGATGCCCGGCGTCACCCTCGGCGACGCCGGCGCCAAGGCGGGACTGCTCGGGGTGGACAACGGGCGGATCTCGTTCGACCACGTGACGGTGCCGCGCGACATGCTGCTGGACCGGTACGGCCAGGTCGCCGCGGACGGCACCTACACCAGCCCGATCGAGAACGACACCCGGCGCTTCTTCACCATGCTCGGCACCCTGGTCCGCGGCCGGGTCACCGTCGGCGGCGCGTCCTCGTCGGCGACCAAGAACGCGCTGGCCATCGCGGTCCGGTACGGCGACGTCCGCCGCCAGTTCTCCCGGCCCGGCGCCCCCGACGAGGTGGTGCTCAACGACTACCTCGCCCACCAGCGCAAACTCCTGCCGGCGTTGGCGACCACCTATGCGTACGCGTTCGCCCAGGAGGAGTTGCTGGTCGCGCTCTCCGACGTGCAGACCGGCGGGACCACCGACGAACTCCGGCAGCGGGAACTCGAGTCCCGGGCCGCGGGCCTGAAAGCCGCGCAGACCTGGCACGCCACCCGCACCATCCAGATGTGCCGGGAGGCCTGCGGTGGTGCCGGCTACCTCGCCGAGAACCGGCTGCCCGGCCTGAAGGCGGACACCGACGTCTTCACCACGTTCGAGGGCGACAACACGGTGCTGCTCCAACTCGTCGCGAAGGGCCTGCTCACCGGATACCGGGATGCCTTCGGATCGCTGGACGGCTGGGGACGCGCCACGTTCGTCGCCGAGCAGGTCCGCGAGATGGTCCTGGAACGCACCGCCGCCCGCAGCGTGATCCAGCGCCTCATCGGTGCGGTGCCCGGACGCGAGGACGACGTCGCCGTCACCGACCGCGGCTGGCAGCTCAAGACCTTCGAGGACCGGGAGAGGCACCTGCTCGAAGGCGCGATCCGCCGCCTGCGCAAGGGCGCCGCGACGAAGAAGGACGACCCGTTCGCGATCTTCAACGACGTGCAGGACCACGTGCTGCGCACCGCGGCCGCCCACATCGACCGGGTCACCCTCGAGGCGTTCGTCGCCGGCATCGAACGTGCCGACCCGTCGGTCAAGGACCTGCTCTCCCGGGTCTGCGACCTGTACGCCCTCTCGGTCATCGAGGCCGACAAGGGCTGGCTCCTGGAACACGGACGCCTCACCCCGGGCCGGTCGAAAGCGGTCACGGCGGTGGTCAACGACCTGCTCAAGGAGCTGCGCCCGCACATGCGCACCCTGGTCGACGGGTTCGCGATCCCCGACGTCTGGCTCAACAGTGCCATCCTGCGTGAAGAGGAGCAGCGCCAGGAGGCGCTCAGGGCGCAGGCCACTCCCTGAGCGGAACCGGGCGGGCGTGATGACGGCGCGGGTCAGGTGTGCAGGCCGCGGGGGACGTGACGGGAGTCCGGCTCGCGGGTCTCGGGGCGTTCGGCGAGGGCGGTGAGCGCGGCCCACGGCATCCGGTCGGTCTCCTCGGCGCTGCCCGCCTCGGCCAGCGCGCGGTAGGCCAGCGACGCACCGCGGACCGCGGCCAGCAGGGCGGCCAGCGGATGCAGCACCAGCCGGACACCGGCCGCCGCCAGTACGGCGTCGGTCGTCTCCGGGTCCGTGCCGGTCACCTTCGGGCTGGCGTAGAGCTGCGGGATCCGGCGGGGTGCGGCCTCGCTGCGCTCGATCACCAGGGGTACGCCCGGAGCCGCCCGGTGGATCGCCATCAGCTCGTCCGGGTCGGTCACCCCCTCCGGCAGGACCGCGTCGGCCCCGGCTTCGGCGTACGCGCGGGTCCGCCGTACGACACCGGGGAGGCCTTCGGTCGCGTACGCGTCGGTCCGCGCGAGAAGCGCGAGGTCCGGCACCTGCTCGGCCAGTGACCGGATGGTGGCCGTGGCCGGTGCGAGCCCGAAGATCTCCCTGCGGTCGCCGGTGGACCGGTCGGTCAGGTGCAGGCCGGAGATCCCGGCACGCAGGTACGCCTGGCCGGTCCAGACCGCATGCGACGGACTGTCGTAGCCGGCGTCCGCGTCGGCCAGCAGCGGCACCCCTTCCAGGGCGGCGACCAGGGTGGACGCCCGGTCGGCGACCTGTGTGGCACCGACGAAGTCGAGGTCGGGGCGGCCGAGCAGGACGGCCGAGACGGCGGTCGTGGAGAGGTGGACGGCCGGGTGCCCGGCCCGGGCGGCGAGCGCGGCGGTGACCGGATCCCAGACGCCGGGCACGTGAGTGACCTTTTCGGAGGAGAGGAGGGCGCGCAGTGCGGATGCGGTCATGATCGAAGTCTGCACCGCGGATCGATTCCGGTCACCTCGGGAGGGGGTGGAGCGACGGCCGGGGACGGGCTTCATTCCGGTGGGAATCGGCCGATCGGGGAGGGGAGGGCACCGCGGGCGGATTCATCGAGGTTTTACGTATCGACGATTGTGCATCTGATCCGGTCCGGGCAGGGTGTGGGGAGTCGCAACGGAGGTGCTCGGTGGACCTGTCACGAACTCTGGCCGGGATCGGTGCCGGCCTGCTGGCCGCGGCCGCCCTGATCGGCGCCCCGGTGGCCGCCGCACCCACTGATCCCGGCGGTCCGTCGAGCCGGGAGTTCGGGAACGGGCCGGAGCGCAACGACGTCGCCGCCCTCGCCACGGCGCTGCGGATCGCGGCGGCGGCACCGGCCGGGAGCGGTGACCGGTGGGTCCCGCGACCGCACGGCTATCCGCGGAGGGTGACACTGCCGCTGCCGCCCGAAGACCTGTCGGACAAATCGCTGAAGCTGGGGCTTTTCGCGTACCATCAGATCGCCCCGAAGCTGAACGCGCTGCAGCAGATCTCCGACCGGGTCTCCGCGGAGGTCATCGGGAAATCGGCCGGCGGCCGCGACCTCTATCTCGTCACGGTGACCGCGCCCGAGACCGCCGCCCAGGCCGCCCGGCAGGACCGCTGGCGTGCCCTGATCGAGAACGACCCGGCGGCCGCCCGCCGCGACCGGGATCTGAGCAGGGACTACAAGACCCCGATCTGGATCAACGCGAACATCCACGGCAACGAGTGGGAGGGCACCGACGGCGCGCTCCGGGTGATCGAACGCCTGGCCACCGCGGGTGACGCCGCGACCGGGGAGTTCCTGCGGCGCAGCCGGGTCCACGTGACGGTCACCAACAACCCGGACGGCCGGGTCGCCGGGACCCGGGCGAACGGCGCCGGCTTCGACATCAACCGGGACCACGCCACCAGTTCGCAGCCGGAGTCCCGCGCGGTCCGCGACGTCGTGATCGCCACGCAGCCGCTCGTCATGCTCGACGAACACGGGTACACCGGCACGACACTGATCGAACCGGCGACGCCGCCGCACGGGCAGAACTACGAGTACGACCTCTACATCAAGCAGGCGCTCCCCAACGCCCTCGGGATGGAGGCGGCGATCCAGCGGCTGGGCCACCCGGAGACCGCGCGCGCCGACATCCCGTTCCGCGACTACGCGCCCGGCGACTGGGACGACTGGCCGCCGATCTTCACCCCGATGTACGCGATCTACCAGGGCGCGGTCGGCCACACCGTCGAGGTGCCGCTGGCGGTCAACAACGCCGAGTACACGAACCTGCCGGTGGCCGAGCTGCGCCGCCGCTCGGCGATCAACACGGACGTGGCGGCGGCGACGATCGAGGCCACCCTCACCTATGCCGGCGAGCACCGGGCGGAACTGCTCGCCGGGCAGATCGAACAGTTCCGGCGCGGCTGGGCGGGCGAACCGTCACCGGTCGTCCCGGACGGCTTCGTGCCCGGGTTCGGGCCCGAGGACCGCTACGCCACCGAGTTCCCCCGCGCCTACGTGATCCCGGCCGGGACCGCGGCCGCCGCCCGCCTGGCCGACCATCTGATCGCCCACGACGTGCGGGTCACCGCCGCCACCGGCGACTTCACGCTCGACGGCCGGCGCTACCGGCGCGGTGACTTCATCGTCGACATGCACCAGCCCAAACGAGGGCTCGCCAACGTGCTCCTCGAAGCCGGCCGGGACATCTCCGGACTGGTCCCGCAGATGTACGACATCTCGGGCTGGAGCCACGGCCTGCTCTGGGGCGCCCGGGTCGACATCAGCCGCACGGCGGCACCGCGGGTCGCCACCCGGCCGGTGACCGGTGCCGCGGTGGTCCCGGACGTCCCGCGCGGCCGCGACCTGGCCCTGACCCTGCGCGACGGCACCGACGTGCGGGCGGTCAACGAACTGCTCGCCGCCGGTGTCGCGGTGCGGCAGACCGGCGCGGACACCGTCGTGGTCCCGGCCGGGGCGCGAGAACAGGCCGCCGCGCTCGCGAAGACCTTCGGCGTACGTTTCACCGCGGCGTCCCCCGACTCCCCGGGGACGCCCCTCGCCCGTCCGGTGATCGCGGCAGCCGCCTCGGCCGACGAACTGTTCGCCCTCGCCGAGATGGGTTTCGCGGTCCGGACCGTCTCGACCGCCACCCTGAACGCCGGGGCCACACTGTCCGGCGTGGACACGCTGATCGTCTCGGCCGGTCTCTCGTACACCGCGCTGAACGCCGCCGCCCGCGCCGAGATGGACACGTTCCTGGCCCGCGGCGGGGTGGTGACCCGGGGCGGCACCGGTGCCGCCTTCAACGCCGCCGCCGGTCTGCTCCCCGCGACCGCGGTGGCCGGACGTGGTGACGCCAACGGGGTGGTCTCCGTGGTCAACACCGGTGCCGTGGTCGGACGGGGATCACCCGACCACGCGTTCGTCTACTCGCCGCTCTGGTTCACCGGCACCGGCTTCACCGTCGAGCAGCGGTACGGGCCGGATCCCCTGGTGGCCGGCCACTGGCTGCCCTCCGCGGCCGGTGCGAACGGTCCCGGGCAGGCGGCCGGCCAGGCGTCGGTGGTGTCCGGGACGACGGCCCGGGGCGGGCGGGCGGTGCTGTTCGGCACCGAACCGTTGTTCCGCGCCCACCCCAAGGGCCTGTACGCCTCGTACGCCCGGGCCCTCTTCTGGACCGCCGGCGTCGGGAGAGGCTGAACCTACCGCGGCCCGGAGGTCCTATGGTCCTCGCCAGGCTTCCCTGACCACGATCGATCCCGCCACGCCCGTGATCGGGGGTGGCGGGGCAACCGCGGAAGCGGTAGTCGGCGCGTCCCGTGAGTACGCTCGCGGAGCGTCAGGGGGCCGCGTGCGAGGCCCACCTCGTGTGCATCGCCGCGTAGCGGCCGTCCAGGGCCAGCAGTGCGGCGTGCGTGCCGGACTCGACGATGCCGCCCCCGTCCACCACGATGATCCGGTCCGCCCGCTCGGCGGTGGAGAGGCGATGGGCCACCAGGATCGCGGTCCGGCCGTCGAGCAGGCGCTGGATCGCGGCCTCCACACGCAGCTCGGAACGGAGGTCGAGGCTCGAGGTGGCCTCGTCCAGGACCACCACCCGCGGCTCCGCCACGAAGACCCGGGCCAGGGCGATCAGCTGACGTTCGCCGGACGAGACGGACTGCCCGCGTTCGTGCAGGACGGTGTCCAGGCCGTCGGGGGACCGGTCGACCAGGTCACGCAGGCCCACGGCGTCGACGGCGGCCTCGACCCGCGCCGCCGGGGCGTCCGGCCGGGCGAAGGTGATGTTGTCGCGCAGGGTGCCCGCGAACAGGAACGGCTCCTGGGGGACCACACCGATCTGGCGGTGCAGCGACTCCAGCGTGACGTCGCGCAGGTCGTGGCCGTCGATCTCGATGGTGCCGGTGGCCGGGTCGTACAGGCGGGCCACCAGTTTGGCCAGGGTGGACTTGCCGGCGCCGGTCGGGCCCACGCAGGCGATCTTCTCGCCGGGGCGGATCGACAGGGAGACGCCGGTGAGGACCGGGCGGCCCGGCAGATAGCCGAAGGTGACGTCGCGCATCTCGATGCCGCCGGTCACCGGGGGCAGGACGACGGCGTCCGGGCGTTCGGGCACGTCCGGCCGGGTGGCCAGCAGGCCCCGGAGTTTGGTCAGGGCGGCGCGGGCCTGCTGGTGGTTCGTGTAGAGCTGGACCAGCTGCTGAACGGGCTGGAAGAACGCGTTGAGGTAGAGGACGAAGGCGGTCAGCTCGCCGATGGTCAGCGTGCCCCGCAGCACCATCCGGCCGCCGATCAGCAGCAGCGCCGCCAGGCCCAGCAGACCGATCACCGAGGTGCCGGGACCGTAGACGGCGTTGATGCGGCCGGTGTGGTCGTTGGCGTCGCGGTACGCCCCGACCACCTCACGATGCTCGACGATGCTGCGGTCCTGCTGGTTGTGGGCGGTGATCACCCGGACGCCGTAGAGGCTCTCCGACAGGTGGGAGAAGAGGGTCGCGATGGCGTCGCGCTGGCGGAGGTACCCGGTGTCGGCGGCCCGGCGGAACCAGAGGGAGAGCAGGAGCAGCGGCGGCACCACCAGGATCAGTGTGACGGCGGCCAGCGCCGGGTCGTAGTGGACCAGGACGGCGGTGACGACGACCATGGTCAGGCCGTGGATCAGGAACTGGGCGAATCCCTCCTGCAGGAGGTGCTGCAGGGCCTCGACGTCCGAGGTCATCCTCGTCATCGTGACGCCGGCCTTCTCCTTCGTGTAGAAGTCCAGGCTCAGGCGCTGCAACTGGGCGAAGACCCGGACGCGCAGGTCCCGCATCGCGTACGCGGCGAGCCGTCCGCTCTGCCTGATGCGCACCGCCGAGGCGGCGGCGGTCAGCGCGACCGACACCAGGAACGCGACGGCGGCGGCCACCAGCACGGTGACGTCCGCGGCGACGATGCCGTGGTCGATGCCGACCTGCACCAGGTACGGTCCGGACTGCAGCAGCAGCGCCTCCACGAGCACCGCCACCGCGGCCGTCACCAGCAGCGCCGGGCGGCCGGAGAGCAGGGACCAGAGGGTGAGGCGTCCCCGGTCCGGCTGCTGGGTGAAGGTCTCGTCGGGCGCCGGGTGATCGGGTTCGGTCGCCTCCAGACGGTCCACGCCCGCCGCCAGCTCCGGCGGGATCCCGGCGAACGGTCCCCGCCGGTCGCCCGCACCGGAACCGCCGCCCATGCCCCGGACCCCGCCCGCGCCGGCGCCGCCGCCCGGCCCGCCGAAACCGCCGCCGAACATGCTCACGCGGGCACCTCCGTGGCCAGGACCCGCGCGTAGCGGGGCTCGGTGGCCAGCAGCCGGGCGTGGGTGCCGTCGGCCACCACCCGGCCGTTCTCGATCAGGACCACGCGGTCGGCCAGGTTGATGGTGGCCAGGCGGTGGGCCACGACGAGGGTGGTGCGGGAGCGCATCAGGCGGCTCAGGGCCTCGTGGATCTCGTGCTCCACGCGGACGTCCACGGCGCTGGTGGCGTCGTCCAGAATCAGCACGGGCGGGTTGAGCAGCAGTGCCCGGGCTATCGCCACGCGTTGGCGCTGGCCGCCGGAGAGCGTGTAGCCGCGTTCGCCGACCACCGTGTCGTACCCCTGCGGGAGGTCGTCGATGAATCCGGCCGCACCCGCGGCACTCGCCGCGGCCACCACCTCCTCGCGGGTCGCGGCGGGGTGTCCGAAAGCGATGTTGTCGTGCAGGGACATCGAGAACAGGAACGGCTCGTCCGGGACGATGCCCACCCGGGACCGCAGCGTCGCCAGTGGATGGTCGCGGACGTCCACGTCGTCGAGCAGCACCCGGCCGGCGTCGGCGTCGTAGAAGCGGGCGGCCAGTTTCGCGACCGTCGACTTGCCGCTGCCGGTGGCCCCGACCAGGGCCACCGTCTCCCCGGGCCGGATCCGCAGGTCCAGGCCGTGCAGTGCGGGCGTGCCGTCGGGGTACGCGAAACGCACTCCCACGAAGGCCAGCCCGCCCCGGGGTTCCGGGACGGTCGGGACGGCCGGATCGGTCAGTGCGGCGGGAGTGTCCAGGATGTCGTAGATGCGCTGGGCGGACGCGGCGGCCCGCTGGCCCATCATGATGATCATCCCCAGCATCCGGAACGGGGGCAGGAGCATCAGCACGTACGAGTTGAACGCGACGATCGTGCCGACCGTGGCCTGCCCGTCCAGCACCATCAGCCCGCCGAGCAGCAGGACCAGCGCCAGCCCGAGCCGGGGCAGGTTGTCCATCACCGGCAGCCAGCGGCTCCGCGTCCGGGACTCCACCATGTACGCCCACCGCACCCCGCCGGCCGCCTCCGCCAGCAGGTCGAGCTGACGCTTCTCGGCCGCGAACGCCTTGACCACCCGGACGCCCTGGACGTTCTCGTCGACGACGGTGGCGACCTGGGCCAGCCGGGACTGGATCAGCCAGGAGACCGGGAAGATGGCCTTGCGCATCCGGACACCCAGCACCGCGATCGCCGGCATCGTCACCATGGCGACCACCGCGAGCGGGGCGTTGATCGACAGCATCAGGGCGAAGGCGATCAGCGCGATCGTGCACTGGACCAGGATCGACGGGCCGAACGCCAGGTACATCTGCACGGCCCGGATGTCGCTGGTGGCCCGGGACAGCAACTCGCCGGACTGGGCCCGGTCGTAGAAGCCGTAGGACATCCGCATCAGATGATCGAAGACGACGCAACGCAGGTCGTACTCCATCTCGAAGGCCGTGCGCAGCAGGTAGAGCCGGGCCAGGAAGTTGATGAACCCCTGGGTGACGGCGAGCGCGGCGATCAGCCACACGTACCGCGTCAGGCTCTCGGTGCGGTCCACCAGCGCGCGGTCGATGCCGATCCGGAGCAGGTCGGGGATCTGCACCTGGGCGACCAGGCCGAGGAAGGAGAGCGTCAACGAGGTGATCAACAGGAGGCGGTGGGCCCGGACGATCGGCCAGGCGCGCCGGAGCCAGCTCTTCGAGGGATCGGGATCGATGCCGGCCTTGGGGGCCCGGCGCGGGACGGAGGTCAAACGGCACTCCTCGCCTCGGATCTCCTTAGCCTAGCTAACAACGGCGTGCCGACCGGCGTTCCGGGTTTGCCAATCGTGCGAGGCGGGTGAACGATGATCCGGGTGAGCACCGTATTCCTACGGCGCCGCCCGTTCGCGCCGATCAGACGGCGTGACGCGGGTGCTCGCCGATAGCTTCGGGTCCGCAGCGGACCGCTCCGCGCGCCTGGACCGTCTCGAGGACTGGACCGGACGCGACCTGCACGGCCGTGCCGCCGAGGCGGAACGGGCCGAACGCGAGGCCACCGAGGCCGGTGACGTCGCTGCCCGGATGCGGGCGCGCCTGATCCGGGCCGACATCGCGGAACGCACCGGTGAGCTGCGCCCGGCCGCCGAGGCGATGTGGCGGATCAACGAGTGGGCGCACGCCGAGGGGCACCGCTACCTGATCGCCCGCAGCCATCTGCTGCTCGGCCGGACCTACCGCAACCTGGGTGACGTGGCCGCGCTGCTGGACCACGCGGTCGCCGCGGTCGAGGCGCTGCCCGACGAGGTCCCGCCCCGGCGCCGCCTGCCGTACGTGGTCAAGTACGCCGACGCGCTCACCGAGACCGGCTCGATCGCGGCGGCCCGGGAACGGTACCGGCAGGCCGAGGTGCTCGCCCGGTACAGCGCCGACATCCGGGACCGGATCATGGTGCTGAACAACCACGCGTACGCGGAGTACCTCGCCGGCGATCCGCAGCGGGCGTGGGCGGTGGTCCGGCGGATGCGGGTGCTCGCCGCCGCCCACGGGCACGCGCTCGACCCCAACGACCTGGACACCGTCGCGAGTGTGCAGATCGCGCTCGGCCGGCACGCCGAGGCCGAGCAGACGGTGCTCGCGGCCATCGCCGCGTACCCGGACGGCCCGCAGGAGGCGGACGCGCTCCCGGAGTTCCTGCTCACCCTGGCGGTCACCCGGCGGCTGGGCGGTGACCCGGCCGCCGCACAGGCCACCCTGGACGAATGCCGCGCCCAGTGCGAGGCGCACGGCCACCAGGAGATCCTGGTCCGGGTGATGCAGGAACAGGCCGAGTTGTACGCGGCCCGCGGCGACCACGCCCGCGCGTTCGAGGAACACAAACGCTTCCACGCCGCCGAGAAGGAGGTGCAGTCGGAGGCCCGCGAGGCGCAGGCCCGCAACCGGCAGGCGCTGTTCGAGGTCAACGAGGCACGGCAGGAGGCCGAACGGTTCCGCGAGCAGGCCCGGCGCGACCCGCTGACCGGTCTGCGCAACCGGCGGTTCGTCGACGAGAACCTGCCGGGGCTGATCGAGCAGGGCACCCGGACCGGCGTGCCGCTGTGGGTGGCACTGTTCGACCTCGACCACTTCAAACAGGTCAACGACGTGTGTACGCACGAGGCCGGCGACCGGGTGCTGACCGCGGTGGCCCGGCTGCTCAGCGACGCGGCGACCGAGCCGGGGTTCGCCGCGCGGCTGGGCGGCGAGGAGTTCCTGCTGGTGGTGAGCGGGATGGACGGCGCGACGGTGACGGCCCACCTCGACCGGGTCCGGCAGGCGGTGGCGGCGTACCCGTGGTCGCCGGTCACCGGGGACCTGGCGGTGACGATCAGTGCCGGGGTGGCCGGGGCGCGGTTCGGCAGCGACCAGGCGGACCTGCTGGCCCGGGCGGACGCGCAGCTCTACCGGGCCAAACGGGGCGGTCGTAACCGGGTGTGCCGGGAGATGCCGCCCGATACGGTGGGTGAGCCGGATTCCTCAACCCGGTCCGGCGACGGGCCGATGGAGGCAGCATGCTCCGCCGTCTCGCCGCCCTCACCCTGACCGCGACGCTCGCCCTGCTGGGAGCGGCGGTGCCCGCCCAGGCGGCGATGGTCGCCTGCCGTCACGTGGCATCCGGGCCGCGCTGCCTGGTGTGGACCGGGACGGTCTCGTGGGTCGCCGACGGTGACACCCCGCGCGTCGACCTCGACGGCGACGGCACCCGGGAACTGGTGTCGATCCGGCTGGTGGGCATTCAGGCGATGGAGCAGAGCGTCTACTCCCCGCAGCCGGCGAAACGCCGCGGCGACTGTCACGCGCTGCAGGCGACCGCCCGGTTCGAGCAACTGGTCAAGGCGGGCGGCGGCAAGATCCGGATCACCGCGTTGCAGGCGTCCAGTTCCAGCGGCAGACGTCCGCTGCGCTCGGTGGCCGTGAGGATCGACGATCAGTGGCACGACGTCGGCCTGGACCTGGTCCGCCGTGGTCTCGCCCTGTGGCTGCCGTTCAGCGGCGAGTGGGCCTGGGACGAGCAGTACCGCAAGGCCACCCAGCAGGCGGCGGCCGACCGGGTGGGCCTGTTCGACACGGACTTCTGCGGCTCGGGACCGTCCCAGGACAGCGGGATCCGGATGACGGTGAACGGCGACCCCGACGGTGTCGACGCCGACAACCTGAACGGCGAGTACTTCCGGATCGTCAACCCGTCGTCGCGGGCGGTGCCGGTGGGCGGCTGGTGGGTCCGCGACTCGGCACTGCGCCGCTACACGATCCCGCCGGGCAACGTGGTCCCGGCGGGCGGCGAGTTCGTCGTGCACGTCGGCCGGGGGACGAACACCGCCACCCACAAGTACTGGGGACTGAGCCAGCCGATCTTCACGAACGTGGACCCGGCCAACCACGGGTACGGCGACGGCGGTTACCTGTTCGACCCGCAGGGCGACCTGCGGGCCTGGGACGTCTACCCCTGCGTCGTCGCCTGCCAGGGGAAGTCCTAGAACGACGGCCCGGGGTCTCCGTTGCGCCAGTGGCGGCGGCAGAGCACCCGGTAGGCGACGGCGCCCGTGGCGGTCGTGTCGCCGACGGCCACCTGCTCGCCGGCCCGGGCCACCTCACCACCCACGATCCGCGCGTTCTGCCGGCCCGGCCGCCCGCACCAGCAGGTCACCTCGACCTGCAGCGGGACGATCGTGTCGGCCAGCTCGATCAGGCGCTGCGCGCCCGGGAACAGGTGGGACAGGAAGTCCGTGGTGATCGCGTAGCAGTCGATGTCGACGCTCAGCTCGTCGACCGCCCAGGCCAGCTGTTCGACCTGGTCGAGGCTGAGGAACTGGGCCTCGTCGACGATCACGAAACCGCCGCCGGGTACGTAGTCGGTGACCAGGCGGGCCAGATCCATCCCGTGGGCGACCTCGATGGCGTCGGCGGTCACCCCGAGACGGGAGGACATGATGCCCTCACCGGCACGGTCCTGGCTGGTGAGCAGGACGCCGGGGCGCCCGGCCTGCCGGCGGTTGAAGGCGTTCTGCAGGGCCAGGGTGCTCTTGCCCGAACCCATCCTGCCGGTGAACAGGGTCAGCGTCCCGAAGACGGGCGCCATGACCGGCTGCCGGGGAATGAGCTCTCGCGTCGGAGTCGTGCCGTTCGCGGACGCAGCCGGAAGCAATGGCGAGCCTTCCTCGGATTCAACAGGGGCCGCTACACGCTACCTGGCCCGGACGCGGCCGTGTGAAGGCCATGTCCGGGCCACTCCGATATCACTTGTCCGTTCTTCACCGCCGGAACGGGTCGCCGTACTCCCGCAGGGCCCGCCGGGCGAACGCCTGCTGCTGCGTGGCGACACGCTCGGAGCGCCCGCGGCCCAGGAAACTGACGAACCAGTGCAGGACGGCGGTCACCCGGTTCTTGAAGCCGACCAGGTAGAAGAGGTGGACGGCCACCCAGACCACCCAGGCCGGAAAGCCGGAGAGACGGACCTTGCCGATGCTGGCCACCGCCGACGAGCGCGAGATGGTGGCCAGACTGCCCTTGTCGAAGTACTGGAACGGCTGTCCGGTGGGCTTGCCGGCGAGACGGCGTTCGATCTGGTCGGCGGCGTGCCGGCCGCTCTGGATGGCGACCTGGGCGACCCCGGGCAGCGGGCGGCCGTCCGGTCCGGGCAGGTTCATCATGTCGCCGAGCACGAAGATCTCCGGGTGGCCGGGGACCGTGGTGTCCGGTTCGACCTGTACCCGGCCGGCCCGGTCGGTGCCGGCACCGGTCGCCGCGGCGATCTTGCCGGCCAGCGAGGGCGCGGCGACGCCGGCCGCCCACACCTTGGTCATCGACGGGATGCGCTCCCGGCCGCGGTCCGACTCGACCTCGATGCCCTCGGCGTCGACCCCGACCACCTTGGTGTTCAGCATCACCTCGACGCCGAGCTTCTCCAGCTCGTGCTGGGCCCGGCTGGAGAGGTGGTCGCCGAAGGTGTTGAGGACCGCCCCGACCGCGTCGACCAGGATGATCCGCGCCTTGCGGGAGTCGATGTGACGGTACTGCCCGGCCAGGTTGCGGTGGGCCAGTTCGGCGATCTGGCCGGCCATCTCGGTGCCGGTCGGGCCGGCCCCGACGACCACGAAACTCAGCCAGCGCTCCACCGCCTCCGGGTCGTCGACGTGCAGGTCGGCCACCTCGAACGCGCCGAAGATCCGGGCGCGCAGTTCGAGGGCGTCGTCGATGCTCTTCATGCCGGGGGCGTACTCGGCGAACTCGTCGTTGCCGAAGTAGGACTGGGAGGCGCCGGCCGCGACGATCAGGGTGTCGTACGGCACGGTGTAGTCGATGCCCGGACCGGACACCTCGACCGTCTTCGCCGCCACGTCGACGTCCCGCACCCAGCCGAGGCGGACGTCGACGTTGTCCTGGCGCTTGAGGATCTCCCGGATCGGCGGGGCCACCTCGCCCTCGGACAGGATGCCGGTCGCCACCTGGTACAGCAGCGGCTGGAAGAGGTGGTACGCCGTACCGTTGATCAGGGTGATGTCGACGTCGGCCCGGCGCAGCGCCTTGACGGCGAAGAGCCCGCCGAAACCGGCCCCGACGACTACCACACGATGACGCATGCTCACTCCTCGCACTCAAGGGCACCGTCCACCAGAGTGGTATGCCCCTCCCGGGAGGGGAAGTACTCCTCGAACGGGCCGAAAAAACGACCTTGATCCCGGCTCGTACTCGACCTGCCCTCAAATGGCAACCGGCCACGTGTTCAAGCCGGGGCGGGAAATGCCGATTCGGCTGACATGCCACCTCATCCGCTCGCTTCGACGGAGCGCACCGGTCCGGCCGGTCGCCGTACGTCCGCCGTTCCGGGGCGTTCCGCTCTGCGCATCGGGGTCGTCACCGCTCTGCCGCCGGGTCGCAACAGCCTGAACGAGTTCGGCTTCCACCTGGTGAAGCACCTCGCCACCGTGCACGAGACGGCCGAGGTCGTGGTGTACGCCGACGAGACCGACGCCGGGCCCCCGGCGACGCTGGCCGGTGCCCGTAACGTCGCCTGCTGGAAGTTCAACGACGTCGGGAACCTGTGGCGCATCGTCGGCGCGGTCCGGGCCACCAAGCCCGACGCGGTGATCTTCAACCTGCAGTTCGCCACTTTCGGCGACCAGCGGGTGGCCGGTGGTCTCGGCCTGCTGACCCCGGCGGTGCTGCGGATGCTCGGCGTCCCGTCGGTGGTCATCCTGCACAACCTCTCCGACAACGTCGACATGCGCGACGCGGGCTTCGCCGGCAACCGGGCGACCGCGTGGCTGATGCGGACCGCCGGCAAGGCGCTGACCCGGGCGCTGCTGCGGGCCAACCTGGTCGCGGTCACCATCCCGCGCTACGTCGAGCTGCTGAACACCCGGTACGGCGCCCGCAACGCGGTCCTGGCGCCGCACGGCAGCTTCGAGGAGCTGGCGATGCCGTCGTTCGACGTGCCGCCCGGCAAACGGCGCATCCTGGCGTTCGGCAAGTGGGGCACCTACAAGACGGTGGACACGCTCGTCGAGGCGTACCAGGAGCTGTTGCGGACCGGGCACGACGACCTGGAGCTGGTGATCGGCGGGTCGGACAGCCCGAACTCGCCCGGTTACCTGGACAGCGTGGCGAAGCGGTACGCCGACGTGCCCGGGATCGTCTACACCGGGTACGTCGCGGAGGACGACGTGCCGGCGCTGTTCCGGTCGGCGAGTGTGGTGGCGTTCCCGTACACCTCGACCACCGGCAGCTCCGGGGTGCTGCACCAGGCCGGCGAGTACGGCCGGGCGGTGGCGCTGCCCCGGATCGGCGACTTCGTCGAGATCATCGAGGAGGAGGGTTTCCGCGGCACGTACTTCGAGCCCGGTGACCCGGTCAGCCTGGCCGGTGCGATGGCCGAGGTGCTCGACGACGACGAGCTGCGGGAGGACCTGGGACGGCGCAACTTCGCCGCCGCGACCGGCATCCCGATGTCCGAGGTCGTGCAGTGGCACGTCATGCACATCAACCGCATCCTGCAGCAGCAACGGTCGCGCCGGTGAGCACGGCCACCAGGAACGCCGCGTCGGCGCAGGGCTCCCGCCTGGCCCGGGACGGCGTCGTGCTGGCGCTGGTCACCATGTGCGCCCACGCGGGCAACTACGTGCTGAACCTGGCGCTGGCCCGGTGGCTGTCACCGGCCGCGTTCGCCGACGCCAACCTGATGGTCACGCTGATGGCGCTGACCACGGCGCTGGCACTGGGCCTGCAACTGGTGGTGGCCCGGGCGGTCGGCCGGTACGAGGTGGCCGGCGACGAGGCGCACGCCGCCTGGCTCACCCGCCGCCTGCACCGGTGGTCGTGGGGCGCCGGCCTGACGGTGGCCGCCCTGCTGATCCTGGGCGCGCCGTACTGGCAGCACCTGTTGCGGACCGAGTCGGCCTGGCCGTTCGTGATCCTCGGCGCGGGCATGCCGTTCTACCTGGCCATGTCGGTCGGGCGCGGTGTCCTGCAGGGCCGGCTGGCGTTCCGCCGGCTGGGGGCGTCGCTGCTGGTCGAGGTGCTGGCCCGGATCGTGGTCACGGTCGGCCTGCTCCAGCTGGGCGGCGGCGCGACCGCGGCCTCGGCGGGACTGACCGCCTCGTTCGTCGTCACCTGGTGGCTGGTACGGCGTACCGTCGCGGTCTCCGAGGCCCCGGACGCGCAGGCGGCCGAGGCCGCCGAGGTGCGCCGGCACGCCGCCCTGGTCGCGGTCTTCCTGGCCGGCCAGACCCTGATCACCAACGGCGACGTGCTGATCGCCAAGCACTTCCTCGACCCGGTCACCGCGGGGTCCTACTCGGCGGTGTCGCTCCTCGGCCGGTCGGTCTTCTTCCTGACGTGGTCGGTGGCGACCGTGGTGTTCCCGGCGGTGGCCCGCCGGCACGCCGCCGGTGAGGGTTCCTCCGGGTTGCTGCGCGGCGGCGTGGCGGTGGTGTTCGCGATCGGTGCGCTCTGCACGCTGGGCAGCGCCTTGTTCGGGGGACAGGTGTTGCACCTGTTCCTCGGGGACGGCTACCCGGATCTCACCACCCTGCTGACCGGATACGTCCTGGGGACCACGTTCTTCGCGGTCGCGAACCTGATCGCCAGCCATCATCTGGCGGCCGGCCGGTCGGTCGAATCCTGGGCGCTCCTGGCCGGCGCCCTGATTCAAACCGTGCTGATGCTCATGTGGCACCACGGTCCGGCCGAACTGGTGAACGCGCAGACGGCGGCGAAGGCCGGCCTGCTGCTGATAGTGGCGGCCTGCCCGCTCGTCACCCTCTCATCCCGGAAACTACTGGTGGAAGGTACTACTGCGCGATGAGTCTCGATGCCTACACGGCCTACCGGACCTGGGCCGCCGAGGAGATCAGTCACCCGCCGCGGGTGTCGGTGGTGATCCCGGCCTACAACGAGGAAGAGCGGATCATCCCGACCATCGGTGCGATCGCCACCCACATGTCGGCCCGGGGTGAGCCCTGGGAGCTGATCGTCGCCGACGACGGCTCGACGGACACCACCGTCTCGCTGCTGCAGACCATGAACCTGGCGAACATGCGGGTGCTGGTCGCCGAGCGCAACGGCGGCAAGGGCAGCGCGGTACGCCGCGGCGTGCTGGCCGCCCGGGGCGAGATCGTGCTGTTCGCCGACGCGGACCAGTCGACGCCGATCGAGCAGTTCGACCACCTCCTCAACCGGATCACGCACGAGGGGTACGACATAGTCATCGGCTCCCGGCACGCGGCCGGCGCCTCGGTGGCGAACAAGAGCATGGTGCGCAAGATGCTCAGCGGCGGCCTGCGGTTCGTGGTCCGCACCCTCGGTGGCCTGACCATCACCGACACGCAGTGCGGTTTCAAGCTGTTCACCGCGCCGGCGGCCCGCAGCCTGTTCACCCGGCAGATCATCGACGGTTTCTCGTTCGACCTGGAAGTGCTCTACCTGGCGAACAAGACCCAGATGAGGGTGGCCGAGGTGCCGGTCGAGTGGATCGACGCTCCCGGCTCCACGGTCCGCCCGCTGAAGGTGACGCTGCAGTTCCTCCAGGAACTGATCCGGGTTCGCCTGAACGACCTCCGGGGGCGTTACGCGCACCACCGTTCCGGCGCCGGGATCCCGGCGCAAACCATCCGATAACCAAGGGGAGAAACAACCGATGCAGATCAACGGCGAACGTCACGACAACGGTCACCGGATTGCCGTCACCGGCCGGTTCGACGCCCACGAGACCACCGAGTTCCGGGGCTACATCGAGGACCTGCTGGCGCAGGGCAGCCGGCGGATCCGGATCGACCTGTCCAAGGTCAACTTCATCGACTCGAGCGCCCTGGCCGCGCTGCTGCACGCCTCACGTGCCGCGGCCAACGCCGGTGTCGAGTTCGTGCTGGCGGACCTCTCCGACCCGGTGCGAGTGATCTTCGAGCTCACCGCACTCGACCAGGCCTTCACGATCGAGGGTGCAGCCACGTCCGGCCCGGTCGGTCAGCTCGCATGATGACACGGCCGACGTCGGTCGCCGAAGCGGTGGACGCGTTGCTGCTCGCCACGGGAACGGCGCCCGGCGCCGTCCCGGGCGACGCGTCCGCGTCGCCGGAGCCCGACTCGGCTGCGTCGGCGGCCGCCCATCTGCTCAGGATGGCGGAGCTGTACGAGGACGCACAGACCGAGCTCACCGATGCTCTGGTCGCCGCGCACGACCGTCTGCTCGCGGTGTACGACCTGACCAGCGCGCAGGCGGACAGCCGGGACCACGCGGAGGCGTACGGCCGGACGGCCGCCGCCATCCTGCGCAGTACCGATTGCGACGCCGGGGTTCTTCTGGGCTCCGGCGTCCGGTACACCGTCGGTGACTCCACCCACCGGTCCCGCCTGTTCGGCCTCTGCAAGGCGGCCCTGCGCAAAGGCGTGACCGATGCGGAGATCGTCGCGGACGCGCCGCTGCCGACCATGGTGGCGCCGGTGCCGCGGACCATACCGGCCCTGGTGGTGGCCCTGAGCCGGAGCGAGGGCCCGGCCTTCGACACCGGCGACGTCAAGCTGCTCGGCGCGGTCACCTCGGTGATCGGCGGGCTGGTCAACCTGACCCGGATGCACCAGCGCGAGGTCGAGCGGGCGCAACTGGAACAGGAGCACAAGGCGGCCTCCGAGCTCGCGCAGGCGGTGCTCTCGGCGGAACCGCCGCATGTCACGGGCACCGATGTGTACGCCCGATGTGTGCCGGCGCACCTCGCCGGTGGTGACTTCTTCGCTTTCGTCCCCCGGCCCGGCACCCTGTGGTTCGCCGTCGGGGACGTGGCCGGAAAGGGACTTCCTGCTGCCATGATCATGACTCGTGCCGTGACGTCGATCCGGAACGCGTGCGCTTCCGGCGACGACAGCGATCCGGGAGCCATCGTCAACAGAGTCAATGACGAGTTGTACGAATATCTCTTCAGCGCCGGCCGCTTCATCACCATGGCGGTCGGCCGGTATCGGACCGGCGACGGCTACATCGACATCTGCAATGCCGGGCACAGTCCGGTGGCCCGCGCGGACGGCGACGGCGTTACGGTGATCAAACCGAACACCCTCCCGCTCGGCGCGCTGCAGCATGCCGGGGCCAAGTCGGTCCGGGTGCCGTTCTCCCCCGGCGATCTGCTCGTCCTCGGCTCGGACGGGCTCGCCGAACAGCAGAACCGTGACGGCCAGCTCTTCGGGTACGACCGCTTCCTCGACGCGGTCGGCCGGGCACACCAGTCGCTCTCCTACGGCCGCCGTGCCGACGACGCCCCGCAGCAGGTCGCCCAGCGACTGTTCGCGGAGGTCGCGCTGCACGCCCAGGGCACCCAGCCGGACGACGACCGCACGGTCGTGGTGCTGCGTGCGACGGAGATGACCTCCTGATGGCCGCCCCGCAGTTGTGGGAGCTGGTGCTCCCCGCCGACCACGCGAGCCTGCGCCGCCTCGGACCCTGGCTCGCCGACCTGATGGGCCCGGTACGCCCGGACGACGTGCCGAAACTGGTCAGCCGCATCGAGCTGGCCCTGCACGAGGTCTGCGTGAACGTGGTGGATCACGCGTACAACGGCGCCCCCGGGACGGTGACGATCACCGGCCGGGCCGACGGCGACTACGTCGTGCTGCGCATCACCGACCTGGGCGTGCCCTTCGAGCGTTCCTCGGTCGTCGCGCCCCAGCCCGGGGTGCCGCAGATCCGCGGTTACGGCCTGATGATCGTCGACCAGCTCGCCGATGGTGTGGCGTTCGAGCGCGACGGTGACCTGAACATCTGCGAGCTGCGTTTCCGGCGTACCCGCCCGGAAACCCCCTGAACGGAGAGATATGAAGATCTCGGAGACCAGTGACGAGGCGTCCGGTGTCGCCACGCTGAGCGTCAGCGGCCGGCTCGACTCGCTGGAGGCGGGCAATCTGCGCCGGGCGATCGACCTGTTGATCGACAACGGCTGCACCTCGCTCACCATCGACCTCACCAAGATCGTCTTCATGGACAGTGCCGGCCTGGCGGCGGTGGTGCAGGCGCACCGGCGCCTGCAGTTCTCCGGCGGTGAGCTGGTCGTGGTACGCCCGGCCGAGGAGAACGCGAACCGCGTCTTCGAGCTCACCCAGTTCGACAAGATGCTCACGATGCGCGACGCCGCGATCGAGCGGTGACCCGGGTGGAGAAGATGAACGGTGACGTCCTCGTGGTCGAGGACGACGTCGTCTCCCGCATGATCCTGTGCCGGATGCTGCAACAGATGGACCTGAACCCGGTGGCCGCCTCCAGCGTCCAGGAGGCGCTCGAGGTCGCCGGCAAGGGCGACTTCCGCCTGGTCATCTCGGACTTCATGCTGCCCGACGGCACCGGCCTGGAACTGCTCGAGAAGCTGCCGGCCCTGGGCCGGCAGAGCGCGCCCTTCATCCTGGTGACCAGCGTGGGCACCGCCGTGATGGAGAACGACGGCGGCCAGCACAAGGTCGACGGTTACCTCACCAAGCCGATGCACTCCCGGGAGCTGCGGGCCATCGTCAAGAAGGTCTGCGGGGACGAGTCGTGAGGCGATTCTCCTCATGGCGGTGACCTTCCCGCCGAAGGTTACGCGCAGAGCCAGCTCCCACTGAACTCATCCCCGGCAACGGACGGAACCCAGATGGCCCTCACCCCCCAGATCCTCCGAAGGCACCTGGCCTCGCCGCTTGCGCGGGTCGCCGGAGTCGCCACCCTGCTCGGCGGTGGTCTCGTCGCGATACCGCCCACGGCGGCGATGGCCGCCGTGGCGGTCCCGACCGCGCCCACCAGCGTGACCGCCGAGCGCTCCAGCAAGGACGTCCGTGACTTCACCGTCTCGTGGCAGAAGGGCACCGGCCCGGTCAGCCAGTACGCGGTGGTCGTCTTCGCCGACGGCAAGCGGACCCAGAAGAACGTCTCCGCCACCACCACCAGCCTGCTCGTCGAGGGCAACTCGCTGCAGAGCGTGTACCAGGTGCACGTGGCCTCGCTGAACTCGGAGAAGCAGGGTTCGGTCTCCGACGAGATCACCGTCAACCCGGTGCTCTCCGGCCCGCCGGTGGACGTCAACGGCTCGGTCAGCATCGACGGCTCGGGGATCACGGCCCGGTGGTCCCCGCCGCAGCGCGCCGGCCTCAACCCGGTCCTGCGCTACCAGGTGACCTTCACCGACTCGCTGACCCGGATCAAGCGCACCTACGCCACCACCAACACCCGCCTGGACGCCCCGGTGGACGCCGACCGCGTGTACGAGGTCGGGGTCTCCGCGGTCACCAAGGACGGCACCAGCATCACCGAGACCGCCGAGCTCGGCGGCGCCAAGGCCTCCACCCCGCGGTACTTCACCGCGATCCGCGACTCCGACTCGCCCGAGCAGGTCGTGCTCAACTGGTCCACCCCGGCCTGGGCCGGCTCGGACGACGTCGTCACCGGGTACGAGATCGGCTCCGGCACCGGCACGGTGACCAGCTGGTCCGCGGTCGGCGACACCCTCACCACCACCGTCCCCCTGGCGTCCGCGAAGTCCGCCGTCTACTCGGTGCGGGCGCTCACCGCGGGCGGCGCCTCGGCCCTGGCCGACCCGAACTCGGTCGACACCGCGGTCAAGACGCAGCAGGTCAACGACGCGTACCCGATCGCCGCCAGCTCCACCGGCAGTGACGTCACGGTCAGCTTCGCCTCCAACCTGGCGGTCAGCCAGGAGTGGCTGTGGGCCTGGCTGCTGCCGGCCGACGGCTGGTCGTACCGGGACATGCGCATCGTGCGCAACGGCCTGCAGAAGGCGATCTCGTTCAGCGACGTGCCCAGCGGCCGCTACAAGGTCTACATCCTCGGCCTGAACAGCAGCCTGTTCGCCATCAACGGCGTCACCCTGTTCAACGAGGAGATCATCGTCAACGACCTGTCCGAGACGGTGAACGCCACCGAGGCCGCGTTCAGCGCCGGCAGCTCCACCTGGCACGGCATCTACCCGCCGGCCAAGCTGCCCAACGTCGCGATGACCGACAAGATGTCCTACGACGGCGCGACCAGCATGTCGGTGACCGCGACCGCCAACAGCGTCGGCCAGAACATCACCGCCGGCGCCGGCCCGGCCCGCGCGGTACCGGTCAGCGGCGGCAAGCAGCTGGTGGTCTCGGCCCAGGGCTACACCACCACCCTGCCCACCCAGTGGAACCTCGGCATCTCCTGGTGGGACGCGAACAACAACCAGATCGCGGTGTCCCGCACCAACCGCCTGGCCAAGGTGCTCGGCAACTGGAAGTCCTCCGGCGGCACCTTCACCGCGCCCAAGAACGCGGTGGCGGCCAGCGCCTTCGTCGAGGTCGGCGAGCTGCTGCGCGGACAGACCTTCTACATCGACGACATCGCGCTGCGCAGCTACGTCCCCTCGCAGCAGGTCTCCACGGCCGGCGACTGGAACGTGGTCCGCGGCCAGGCCCAGCTCTCCGGCGGCACGGTCTCGATGACGACGGCCGGTGACAGCGAGGTGCTCGACAGCGACACCCCGGGCACCGACATCAGCGTCAACACGCAGGCCCAGCTCACCTCGGGCACCGGCGCGTACGGCGTCGAGGTCCGCGGCACCAAGACCAGCACCGGGACGACCGGATACCTGGTGCAGGTCAGCAAGAAGGCCGGCAGCGCCGGCACCGTGCAGCTGCTGCAGATGGTCGCCGGCAAGGTCTGCGCGTCCACCCTGGCGAGCGCGACCCTGGCGTCGTCGTTCAACCCGGCCACCGCGCACAAGGTGACCGTCCGGGCGGCCGGCAACGGCCTCGGCGTCTCGCTGGCCGGCAAGCAGGTGCTGACCGTCAGCAGCCTGTCGGACGTGGTCACCGCCAAGAAGTGCGGCGCGGCGCCCACCGGCACCGCGGTCGGCCTGAGCAAGGCCGGCGACGCCACCGTGGAGTTCACCGGGACGGTCCTGAACAAGGGCTGATCCACCCGGCCGCTGACCCGGCCGTTCTCAGATGCCGCCGATGTCGTCCGACAGGGGGGATATGGGAACGGTCGGGTCTTCCGTGCTTCGCCGGGTGCTCGCCGTTCTCCTCGTCCTGCTGGTCGTGGTCCTGATCGCCGGCCGGTGGCAGTACGAGGGCTCGCTCGTCACGATCATGCTCACCGCGATCACCGGCCTGCTGATCCTCGGCGGCGCCGCGGCGGTCCTGCTGGCCGCCGCGCTGCTGCGGGCGTATTGGCTGGCAGGGGCGGCACTGGTGCTCTGCGCGGTGCAGGTCCTCTGGCTGGCCGGGTCGTACCTGCGGGCCGGCGAGCAGCCGGTGCCCGCCGGGGCGACGACGATCCGGATCCTGTCGGCGAACCTGCTGCTGGACAACACCCGGATCGCCGAGCAGATCGGCGTGTTCCGGGAGTCCGGCGCCGATCTGCTCAGCCTCCAGGAGGTGACCCCGGAGCACCTCGCCGTGCTGATGGACGGGGGACTGCCGTCGGTCTATCCGTACAGCGTCGCGGACCCGCTGCCCGGCTTCCACGGCTCGGCGATCTTCTCCAAACGGCCGCTCGCCGATGCGCGGGCCTTCGACGTCAGCGGTTTCCCGATGACCACGGCCACCGTCACGGTGGCCGGCACCGCGGTCCGGGTGGTCGACGTGCACGTGGTCGCGCCGCTGTCGGTGGAGAGCGTCGACCGGTGGCGCAACCAGCTGGCCGATCTGGCCGGCATGCGACCCGACGGCGCGAACCGGGCGGCCGTGCTGATCGGCGACTACAACGCCACCCCGGACCACGCGGCACTGCAGGCGATGACCGCGGCCGGGTGGCGGGACGCGGCGACCGAGGCCGGCAACGGGTTCGCCCTGACCTACCCGGCGAAGGGCTTCCCCGGGACACCGCTGCTGCGGATCGACCACGCCATGGTGTCCGAACCGCTCACCGTGGTCAGCGCCCGGACCCGCGACAACCCGGGCAGCGACCACCGGATGCTCGACGTCGTCCTCTCCGTCCCCGCGGCCTCATGATCCTTACCGGCCACCGCACCGCCCGCAGCCCGGCCGCGGTGCCGGACCGGCCCGCCCCGCCGGAGCCGGCCGAGACGCGGCAGACCCCGCCGGAACCCGGGCCCGGCTTCGTCCGGCGCCACCACCTGCTGCTGATCGCGATCTGCATCCTGGCGCTCTACCACGGATCCCTGCTGCTCAGCGGCAGCTACCAGCGCACGTACGACGCGTACGTGCACATCTTCATGGCCGACCACTACCGGCGCGGCTGGTTCACCACCTGGGAGCCGCGCTGGTACACCGGGTTCACCACGGTCAGCTACCCACCCGGCAGCCACTACGCGATAGCCGCTCTCAGCCAGTTCGCCGGCCTGCGCGGCGCGTTCGTGGTGGTGCAGATCTGCGCGCTGATGAACCTGACCGTCGGGGTGTACCGCTGGTCGCGGATCTGGGTCGACGACCGGGCCGCCGGCTGGGCGGCGATCCTGCTGGTCGTCTCCTCGTCGATCTCCGAGACGGTGCACGTCTTCGGCCAGCTGCCCACCACGTTCTCGTTGGGCTTCCTGCTCAACTCGCTGCCGTACGCGTACCGGTGGGTGCGCGGCGGCAACCGCAAACACCTGCTGCTCGGCATCGTCTGCACCGCGGCCACCACCGCCGGGCACCACGTGACGACGCTGTTCGGCGCGGTGTTCTTCGTCGGCCCGGTGCTCGTCGCGGCCCTCGTGGCGCAGATGCACGTGCCCCTGCCGGAGGAGCCCGGGGGTCACCTGAGCGACATCGGCAGACGGTCGCTCTGGCCGGTCGCGGCCCGCCGCCTGCGCCGGGTGCTGCGGCCGTTCGTCCGCACCGCGGTCTACGGAACACTGCTGGTCAGTGCACTGCTGATCGTGGTGCTGCCGTACTGGCTGTATTCCCACAGCGACCCGATCACCCAGGTCAGCATCCCGCACGCGAGCCGGGACAACTTCCTGGAGAACACCGCCGCCGGACTGGTCTTCTGGGTGATCCCGTGGGGGACCACGGTGCTGACCTTCCCGTACGCGATGATCCGCGCCCTGACCTCGACAGCCTGGCCCCTGGGGCTGTCGCTGGCGGTGCTGGCCTTCTTCGGCACCGGCGGCACGACCCCGTTCCCGCGGCTGATCCTCGGTGGATCCTTCTACATCCTCACCCTGGACCGGTTCACGTTCTGGGCCACCATCTCGATCCTGCCGCTGGCCGGGGCCCTGGTCTCCAGCGTCACCGACGGCAGCATCCGGGCCTGGCTGATCCAGAACATCGGCCGAAGACTCGCCGGCCTGCTGCCGGTGCTGTTCGCCATCACGCACCTGGCGTTCACGCTGTTCTCCGCCAATCTGACCCACTACCGGCCGTTCCAGCCCAAGGCCATCGACCCGGACCCGATCGTCGCGTTCCTGGACAAGGACCAGCACTCCCGCTGGCGATACCTGTTCCTGGGCTTCGGCGACCAGATGGCCTGGGTCGGCGCGAACACCACCGCCGAGACGGTGGACGGCAACTACCACTCGGCCCGGCGGCTGCCCGAACTCACCTCCCGCCCGGTCGAGCGGCTGGAGGGCGCGAAGTACTCCGGCCTGCCCGGCATCGGCAGCCTCCAGCAGTTCCTGGCGGTCCCCGAGCGCTACAACCTCAAGTACGTCTTCAACAACGACGCGTTCTACGCCCCGCTGCTCAACTTCAGCGGCTGGCACGAGCTGGGCTCCCTGGAGAACGGCATCATGGTGTGGGAACGCGCCGACATCTCACCCCTGGCCAGTGACCGGGAGGCCAAGGAGGTGGCGACCTGGCAGCGGCTGATGTGGGGCACCATCCCGGTCACCGCGCTGTGCTCGGCCAGCCTGCTCCTGATCTGGGCGGCGTTCGGCGCCCGCGTCCCGCACTGGTTCAAACGCCTGGTCCGGCGCAAACGGCGGTTCCCGCTGCCGCACCCGTTCGCCGCTCTGATCGGCTGGATCGACCGGCGGCTGGAACGCTCGTCGCAGCGGATGGGACCGAAACGGCGGGCCGAGGAGGAACGCTGGCAGACCTTCCAGCCGCTGCTGGAACGCGTCCGGGCGGAGGCCCGGATGCGGATCTCGCCCCGGCGGCGGCGGATCCAGGCGAGCGCGATAGTGCTGCTCCTGCTGACCACCGCCGGCTGGGTGGGCTGGAAGTACCGGCCACGGACGCCGACACCGGAGAAGGTGGTGCAGACCTACTTCGACCACCTGGACTTCAACCGGCGGGAGAAGGCGTACGACCTGCTGTACCCGCCGACCCGGCCGACGTTCGCGGCGTACCAGGCGGACCTGTCGCGTGACGGCGGCCTGGTCGCCTCGTTCGGCAAGCTCGACGACATCACCACCCACGTGTCCCGGACCACCTCGGCGGGCGTCACGGTCAGTGCCGACCTGACCTTCCTCACCTCGCTGGAGGAGTTCCACATGACCCGCGAGATGACCCTGCGCCGGGTCGGCGGGGTCTGGCGGATCGACCTGCCGCTGGCCGCGGTCTACGAACCCGCCGACAAGTTCACCGACCGCCCGACGGTGTCGTTCCTGGAACAGACCCGGCAGACCAACGCCATCCAGCGCAGCGACACCACCGACGTGGCCGACGTCCCGGAGCTGGCCTTCCGGTCGGTCCGCTCGCTGCGCCTCGACGGCCGCTGGGTGGCCGTCGGCGAGGTCGTCAACATGGACGTCGACCCGGTCGACGTCACCGTCACCGCCCAGATCCGCGACGCCGGCGACCAGCTGCTCGCCTCCTGGGACGCCGCCCAGGTGCTGATCCACAAGTTGCTGCCCGGGGAGAGCTCGCCGTTCCGCATCGAGTTCCAGCTGATCGCCGGGACCGGGCAGTACGGCACCGAGGCGGACGGCGGCGTGCAACGCGACCAGAGCACCACCGACGGCGAGACCAGCGCGGCCGCCGCCGACACCGGGACCGCCTCGTCGACGGCGAGCACCAGCACCCCGGTCGAGTTCGACCCGAGCCAGATCACCCCACTGGTGCTCTCCGAGGGGTCGGTGCCGGCCCGGGTCGACCTGTACGCCCGCGGCTCGGTCACCTCCCGCGGCACCACCCGAGGCCTGCAGGTGTCGCAGCTGGCGGTGGAACGGGCGGTGGAGGGCACGTACTTCCTGACCGGCGAGATGCGCAACGACATGACGATCGAGGCGGCGATTCCGCACCTGCTGCTGGCCTACCTGACGAAGGAGGGCGAGGTGGGCTGGGTGGACCACGTGTACCTGCCGAACAGCATCGCCCCGCAGCGGCAGACCACCTTCCGGGTGGCGATCACCGACGGCGCCGGGATGACCGCGTCCGGGCTGCCCACCCGCGGGTACGCCGGGACCGGGAAGAGCCCGGCGCCGAAACGGGAGGCGATGGTGGCCACCCCGGCCGGCAACGGTTTCGCGATGATCCAGGTCTATGCGACCACCTACGTGCGGGGAGGGAAGTGAAAGGTCCGGGACGTCACCGGCGGCCACCCGACCCGGGCCGCCGGATGCTGGCCGTCGTGTCCGTGCTGCTGCTCGCCGCCGCGGCCGGATGGTTCGCCACGCGCCCGGCGCAGGACACCGGCACCTCCGGGACCGGCGGCGGGACCGCCTCGGCGTACGCCCTGACCCTGGAACTGCCGGACCGGGTGGCCGCCGCCGAGACGATGAGCGTGCGGGTCGGCGGCGCCCCGATCGGTGCCACCGTGTCACTGGTCAGCATCGGCGGGCTCGGCACCAGCACGGCCGACTCGATCGCCGGGGCCAACGGGGCGCTGTTCCGGATCCCGTCGGCCACCACCCGCTGGGCCGGGGCGCTGACCTTCGTGGCCCGCAGCGGCGAGGCCATCGCGTCGCGGACCATGCGCGTGGTGCCGGGCGCCGTGGTCGAGCCGACCGTGGCCGAGGTCGGGCCGAAGACGATCGTCGCGGACGGCGCCGACGTCTCGATGATGGTCACCGTCCCGGTGGACGCGTGGGGCAACGCGCAGCCGGACGGCACACCGGTGACCATGGTGCGCAAACGGCCCACGGGGGGCGTGGAGCGCCGGAGACTGACGATGGCGGGGCTTTTCGCGTACGCGATGCTGCCCTCCGGGAAGAGTGCGGGCAACGGGCTGGTCGGTGTCTCGGTCGGGGACGCCAGCGGCTCGGCGGTGGACCTGGCCGAGGTGGCCGCCCCGCCGCTGCCGTTCACCCTGCGGACCGTCGGGTTCGTGCCGGTGGCCGACGGCCGTTCGCTGCTCACCGTGCGCACCTCCACGCTGCGCGACGCGCACGGCAACGTGGAGCCGGACGGCACCGCGGTCCGGCTCCTCTACGACGGGGTGGCCGGGGAGGGCGAGGCGGCGAGCTACACCGTCGGCGGGCTGGCCGACTTCACCCTGGAGGCGCCGGACAGGGCGGGCCGGATGCGGCTGCGCGCCGAGTGCCGCGGCACGACGACCGCCCGGGTGTTGCAGGTCGCGTTCCCGACGGTGGATCCGCGCATCCCGGTGACCGCGGCCCGCGGCGTCAACGAGGTCACCGTCACCGTCGGCCCGGTCACCGGGGAGATGGGCGCGCTGATGGTCGACGGGACGCCCGCCGCGGTCACGATCACGGACGCGACCGGGAAGCACAACGACGCGAGCGGGCAGCTGATCGGCGGCAGCCTGACGCTGACCCTGGTCACCGACGGTCTCACCGGTCCACTGCGGGTCCGGGCCACGGTGCTCGGGGCCGCCACGACCCGGGACCTGGCATGATCCAGCGCAACCGGCTCAAGCGGATCTTCGCGCGGGCCCTGGTGGTGGGCAGCGTGGCCGGCGCGGTCGGCACCCTCGCCCTGGTCGGCCGGCTGGCGATCTGGGACACCCCGAGCAGCACCACGACCGTGGTGCCCGCGGTCGCCGACCTGCCCGACGACGCGGACCGGCTGGTCACCTGGGGCGCCGACCGCTGGGACGGGCTGCGGGACTTCGAGCCGGCCACCCGGGTGCTGATCGAGGCGGCGTACGTGCGGGCCTGGGCGGCGCTCGGGCGCTACCAGTCGACCGGGGACACCAGCCCGGTGATCAGCTCGTTCACCGGCTCGGCCCGGGACGCGGTGCTCGCCCTGCCCCGCGGCTCGGCGGCCACCTGGGGCGTCGGCCACCGGCTGGAGCTGATCTTCTACGCGCTGGACGGCGGCACGGTCGGGATCCGTGACACCGCCGCCGACATCGTCCGGTCCGCGGTCAGCGGCGGGTCGGCCACCGTCACCGACGCCCGGGAGACCTACCAGGTGGTGCTGGTCAAGCAGGAGGGCACCTGGCTGGTCCAGCAGTTCCGGCGGACCGGGACCGGCGACCCCGCGGTGGTCGGTGCCGGGGGCGAGGGCGGCATCTCGGTGCTGCCCGGGTCGGCGAAACCGGGCACGGCGCTCGCGGTGCCGCAGCTGACCGGGGCGAGCCTGTTCCTGGACGTGACCGCGAACCTCGACGAGACCGCGGTGAACGCCCAGCTGACGGCGGCCCGCGACCTCGGCCTGGACACGGTGCGGCTGCCGTTGTCGTACCCGGACCTGGGCGCCGACACCCCGGACGAGGACGTGCTCAAGCGGGTACGGCGCTTCCTCGACCTGGCCGCTGCCCAGCGGCTGCGGGTGGTGCCGGCCCTGTTCGCCGGGCTGGACACTCCCACCCCGGACCTCTGGGTGGCCACCGACATGCACCTGCGGGCCGTGGTCGCGGCGCTCGGCGACCACGCGTCGATCGTGCTCTGGGACCTCGCCGACCGGCTCACCGCGGACGAGCCGGGCACCTCGGCCGACGTGCAGGCCCGCGCCTGGGTGCTGCACACCGTCACGCTGATGCGCGAGATCGCCCCGGCCGCGCCGATCACGGTCACCTGGCCGGACGCCGAGTGGGCCGGCAACGCGACGATGAACTCGCTGCTGGACGTGGTGTCACTGACCTGGAGCGGCGACCGCGCGCAGCTGCCGGCGGCGCTGTCCGCGGTCGCCCGAGCCGCCGCGGGACGGCCGGTGATGCTCTCCCGGTACGGCATCGACACGTACAACAGCGTTTTCCCCGGCGGGCACACCGAGCGTGAGCAGGCCTACGACCTGGCGCAGACCCGGTTGATCGCCGGCCGCAACAACCTGCGCGGCGCGATCTTCGCCGCGCTGCGCGACGGCGACACCGATCAGGAGACGGGTCTGCTGCCCTGGCGGTCCGGTGCGGCACGCGCCGGAGGCCTCCTCCGCGACGACGGTACGCGCAAGGTCGCGGCCGGCCTGGCCGGTGCGAGCAGCGGGCTGGACACCGTGGCCGCGCCCCCGTTCGTCACGAACGCCCTCCGCAAGCCCTTCTGGTGGGTGACGATGAGTTTCGGTACCGCGATTCCTGCGGTCGTCGTCCTGCTGGTGCGCAGGCGGCGGCGCCGGGCGGCGGCGGGAGCCGGAGACATCCGGATGGCAACCGAACCGCACGCCGACGAGCACCGTCACCGGGAAACCATGGCAGCAGGGCCGGCGAAGGGGAGCCGCGCGGGAGGGAAGACATGGGTTACGCGGCACGTGCGCTGGTGGAGGCGATAGCCTCGCCGGCCGCACTGGTGGACTGCTCCGGGCGGGTCCTGACCACGAACGCGCGGTGGTCGGCGCTCGGCGGTCCGGGCAGCGTGCACGCCGGTGCGGGGGAGTCCTTCCCACCGGAGAACACGGGCTGCGAGGCGCACGCGCGGATGACGCAGACCGTCCGGGCCGGCACCCCGCTGGGTGAACCGGTGACGGTGCGCTGCGGGTGCGACGGCGCCGAGCGGGCCGTCCGGATCGCCGACATCACCACCGAGCGGGGCAACCGCCGGCGCCTGGTCACCACCGAGCCGGCCGCCGGCAGCGCCGACGAGGTGGCCCGGGAGAAGGCCGAGTTCCTGGCGCTGCTCAGCCACGAGGTGCGTACCCCGGTGACCGCGGTCGTCGGCCTGGTCGAGGTGCTCCGGGCGATGACCCTGCCGCACGAGATCCGCGAGGTAGTCGACGGCGTGCACCGGTCCACCCACGCCCTCCAGTCGATCACCAGCGACCTGATCGACCTGGCCCGGCTGCAGACCGGCCAGCTGGAGCTGGACTCGCGACCGGTGCCGCTGCGCCACCTGCTCGAGGGTGTCATCGAGCCGCTGCAGGACCTGGCCCGGCAGAAGGCGCTGCTGCTGCTCGCCGCGGTCGAGCCGGGCATGCCGGACGCGGTCTGGAGCGACCCCAACCGGATCCGCCAGGTGCTGACCAACCTGGTCGGCAACGCGGTCAAGTTCACCGAGAGCGGCGAGGTCGTGGTCACCGCCCGCCGCGACGGCGAGGGCCGGCTGGTGCTCACCGTCCGCGACACCGGTCCGGGACTGGCCGACGAGGATCAGCGCCGGATCTTCGAACCGTTCGTGCAGGTCGACTCGTCCGCCGCGCGCCGGCACGAGGGCGCCGGCGTCGGACTGGCCATCGCGGCCCGCATCGTGGAGAGCATGGACGGCATCCTCGAGGTCGACTCGTCGCCGGGCGAGGGCTCGGAGTTCCGGGTCCGGATCCCGTTGCGGGCCGCATCGGCCGACGAGGACCACGGCGCGGCGCCGCTGGCCGGCCGCCGGATCACCGTGGTCGCGCCGTCGCCGCACTCCACCCAGGCGCTGAACTGGCTGCTCACCTCGGCCGGCGCGATCGTCACCATCTCCGGCATGCCGGAGGTGCTCCGTGGCATCCCGGACAGCGAGGTGGTGCTCTGGTGCGACGACACCCACGACCCCGAGGTGGGCAAGCGGGTGGAGGCGGTGGAGAAGGCAGCCGGCCCGGACGGCCGCGCTGTCATGATCAGTACGACCGACCCGCGCCGTGGACTGTTCCGCGGCGGCAACATCCTGACCGCCCCGCTGCTGCGGCACCGTCTGGTGGCCACGCTCAACAAGGAGCGCACCGGGGTGCGGGGCGCGCCGGTGACCCCGCCGGCGCTGCCGCCGGGCAGCCGGGTGCTGCTCGCCGAGGACAACGACGTGAACCGTTCGGTCCTGGCCCGGATGATCACCCTGCTGGGTGTGGAGTGCGACGCGGTGGCCGACGGGGCCGCGGCGGCCGACGCGGTGCTGACCGGTCCGCGCTACGACGCGGTCCTGATGGACCTGCAGATGCCGAACGTGGACGGGATGGAGGCGACCCGGCGGATCCGGGCGGCCGGGTTCCGGACCCCGATCCTGGCGCTGACCGCCACCGCCATGAACAGCGTGACCGAACGATGCCGGGAGGCCGGGATGGACGGCGTGCTCACCAAGCCGATCACGCTGCCCCGGTTGCGGCAGGGGCTCGAGCCGTACCTGGTCGCGCCGGTGCCCGAACCGGTGATCCCGCCGTCGCCGGTGTCCTCCCCACCGGCCCCGGCCTCCCCGCCACCGGTCTCCTCACCGCCGGACTCGCCGGCGTCGGCCGTACCGGCCGCGGCGATGGCGCTGGTCGACGCCACCCGGTTGTACGACCTCGAGGAGCAGCTGTGCGACCGGCCGCTGATGATGGCGACGGTGCGCGCGTACCTGGAGCAGGTGGTGCCGCGCCGGACCGAACTGGCCGAGGCGGTCCGCTCCGGCGACCACTCCTCGGTGTCGCTGGCCGCGCACACCTGGAAGTCGTCGAGCGCGCTGCTCGGCGCCGACGCGCTCGCCGCGGCCTGCGCCAAGCTCGAGGAACGGGCGGTGGCCGGCGCGCCCGGCGACGAGTTACGCGGTCTGTTCGAGGAATTGGATAGCACGGTCGACGGCACGGCCGCGGCTCTCTCCGGTTACCTTGCCGATGGGGAGCGGATCAGCTGAGATGGGACACCCGATGAATTCCACGGCCGCCGAGCGCGGCGGGATAGCCACCGTGACGCCCCAGGACCGGACTCTGCCCGTCCCGGCCGGGCCCTCCCGCAGCGTACGCCGCAGGCTCGCGATCGCCGACGCGCGGCGCCCCTCCCGGTCGGTGCTGCGCCAGCCGGTCATCGGCGCCGACAAGCTGGTGGCGGCGAACGCCGCGCTGCGGGCCGAGAACCGCACCCTGACCTCGTCGCTGAACCGGGTCCAGGAGTTCGCCGGCGAGCTCAGCCACGACCTCAAGGCCCCGCTGATCACCATCGTGGCGTACGCGGACCTGCTCAACCACCTGGACGCGAACCAGATGGGCGCGGGGGAGTACCACGGCTTCCTGAAGCAGATCACCACCAGTGCCGAGCGGATGCAGCAGCTCATCGACGACGTGCTGGAGTCGCTCTCGGCCCGCGACGACGAGATCAGCGCCGAGCCGACCGACCTGGCCGCGCTGGTCGGGGAGGTGGCCCAGGAGTGCCTGGACCGGTTCCGGGCCGCACACGAGGGCCCGCCACCGGAGATCATCGTGGACGAGCTGCCGCCGGTGACGATCGACGCGGTGATGGTGCGCCGGGTCTTCGACAACCTGCTCGGCAACGCGATCAAGTACGTCGGGCACGGCGACGTGGCCCGGGTACGGGTGTCCGGCCGGCCGGACACCCGGGGGTGGGTACGCATCGACGTGACCGACAACGGCATCGGCATCCCGGACGGCCAGCACGAGATGGTCTTCGCCGGGCGGTACCGCGCCCACGCTGACGCCGGGTATCCCGGCACCGGTCTGGGCCTCAACATCTGCCGCCGCATCGTGGAGGAGCACGGCGGCCTGATCGGAGCGGAGCCCGCGGAGACGGGCGGAACGAGATTCTGGCTCACGCTGCCCGCGGTCGCCGGGTGACCGGGCACGACAACCGAACTGCTCCCGTGAAGCACCACAGGCCAAAGCCGCCGATGGCTAGGCTATTTGTCTGGAATGTTATTGGGACGGGGCCAACCATGATGACTGCGCAACAGATCAGTAACTCCACGATCGACGACTCACTGACCGATCCCGACCGGCTGATGGCCGTGGCCGAGATCCTCGACGCCGACAGGCTGAGTGCAGCGGATCTGGAGCAGTTCACCCTCGGGCTCACCAAGGTGACCGGCAGCAAGATCGCTGCTGTGAACCTTGTCCTGGGCGACGAGGTCCTGGTGACCGGGTCGCACGGAATGGACGGCTGGCTGCTCGAGACCAGCACGTACGAGACGGACCGCACACCCTGCTCGACGGTGGTCCGGACCGGGCGCACCCTGCTCATCCCGGATCTCCTCCAGGAGACGCTGTACTCCCAGTGCCCGCTGGCCAGCAACGGCGGGATCCGGTCGTACGTGGGCGCACCGCTGCTGACCATCCGGCGCTACGTCGTCGGCACGGTCTGCCTGCTGGACCGCGAGCCCAACGTCTTCACCGAGGCGCACCGGACGGTCCTGGAACACCTGGCCCGATATGCCGCCACCCAGTTGCGGATCGGGGACTAGGGCTGGGGCCGCAAGGCCGCGGTGTGCGCCAGGAAGCGTCCGATCACGTCGACCTCGTCCTCGCTGAAACCCTCGGTGAGCCGGGCGTTGAGGTCGTGCACCACCGATTTCGCGGTGGTCACGGCCTCACGCCCGAGCGGGGTCAGCGCGAGCCGGACCGCGCGGGCGTCCGCCGGGTCCGGTGTCTTGGTGACGAATCCGCCCTTCTCCAGGCGGCTGACGAGTCCGCTCATCCCGGACGGTGACGCGCACAGTGCCGCCGTCACGTCGCCCACCAGGGAGTCGTCGTGCCGGGCGAGGTGGAACAGCACGCCCGCCCCGGCGGCGCCGATGCCGGTGTCCCCGGAATGCGCGTCGATCAGCCGCCGCAGCGAACGCTCGGCGCGCATCAGGTCGAACACCAGCCGCCGGCTCATCGCACGCTGCTCCCGGCATGCCGGCGCAGCCAGCCGAGCAGGTCGGGCCAGAGGGCGTCCTTCACGTGGCGGCGCATGAACCCATGATGGCCGATCTCGGTGACACCGGCGTCGGCGGGTGAGTAGGTGCGCCGCTCGACGGTGGCGTTGGCCAGGTGGGCGGCCAGGCCGTCGATCTGCGACGCCGTCGCCCACTTGTCGTCGGTGAGGCCGATGATCAGCACCGGGAGGGTGACCGTGGCGGCGCGCTCCGGGCCGCGCATGGCCGGATCGGTGAACAGGTATCCCTCCTGCTGTGACCAGGCCGCCCACTGCGCCATGGCGGCGGCGGGGATGTCCTCGCCCAGCCCGAGACGGCGGGCCGGGACGTAACCGAGCATGCGCCCCAGGGCCGGCCCGAGCACCTTCATCACCAGCGACACCCGGAGGCGCTCGGCACGGTCCGGGATCTCCCGGATCGACACCACGTGCGAGGCGACCAGGGCGAACGCGGTCAGCCGCCCGGTGCCGTGGCCCAGCGTCAGGGCGTGCCCGCCGAGGCTGTGCCCGATCGCGAACTGCGGCAGGCCGGGGAACCGCTCGTGCGCCCATGCGGCCACGGCCGGCACGTCGGTCTCCATCCAGTCGCGCATGGCCAGGTGCCGGTGGGCGCGCGGCGAACCGGACCGGCCGGTGCCCCGGTAGTCGTAGGTGATCGTGGCGATGCCGTTCTCCGCGAGATAGGCGGCGAGGTTGCGGTAGAAGCCCTGCGGGGTCGCGGTCGCCGCGTGGATCACCAGCGCGGCCTCGGGCTCGCCGTCGGGCTCCCACAGCGTCCCGGTGATGACGCCGTCACCGGCCGGGACGGTGATCGTCTGGTTATTTCGCATGCGAAACAAACTAGCGGTGCCGCGCACGGCCGGGGAAGGCATGATGACGGGCGGATCCCACGATCACGAACAGGAGTCGCGATGACCCGCGTGTGCTTCACCCTCCAGGTCGCCCCGGAGAAGCTGGACGCCTACCGGGCCGCGCACGCCGCGGTCTGGCCGGACATGCTGCGGGCACTCAAGGACACCGGCTGGCACGACTACCGGCTCTACCTGCGCCCGGACGGGCTGCTCGTCGGCGTCCTGGAGACCGAGGACTTCGCCGCGGCGCAGGACGCGATGGCGCGTACCGAGGTGAACCCGCGCTGGCAGGCGGCCATGGCCGAGTTCTTCCCGTCACTCGGCGAGGCCCGGCCGGACGAGGGCATGTTCGTACTCGACGAGATCTTCCACCTGGAGGCGCAGCTCGAGGCGCTCTAGCCGTGTTTCGTGGTCAGGGTGCGAAGCCCGTCCGCGTGGTGATTTCGGGCGCGCTGGACGCCCCAATTCACCACACCGGTTGTGGTGTGTTGATTTCGGGCGTGCTGGACGCCCCAATTCACCACACCGGTTGTGGTGTGTTGATTTCGGGCGTGCTGGACGCCCCAATTCACCACACCGGTTGTGGTGTGTTGACTTCGGGCGCGCTGGACGCCCGAAATCACCACGCTGTTGTGGGCGTGGTGAATTCGGGCGCGCTGGGCGCCTGCAGTCATCACGCGGACGGGCTTTGCGCGCTGACCACGAGACGTCTCTGGCCGGGGAGGTTCCGCCGTCGATGTCCGCGGAACGCCGGACTTGCGCGCCCCTGGTCTGATGGACTCTGCCGCGAGTGATCCGTGCGGCCCGGGCGGACGTGTTACCTGACGTCAAGGCTTTCGGGCCGGACACCGACGGGGGTGACAGTGACCGATTCGCCGACCAGCACACGGCCGGAGCGAGCCACCAGAACGCGGACACCACCGCCCGGCCGGGCGGTCACGCCGGCCGGGCCACCACGGCGCACCACCCGGGCCGGTGACGTCCTCGGCCGCCTGCTGCCCAGCGTGGTGCCCGGCGCGCTGATGGCCGGCATCGGCTCGATCCAGGCCGGCCGGCCCACCCTGAGCTGGGACGAGGTCACCTCCGCCGAGGTGGCCGCCCGGAGCCTGCCGCAGATCTGGGACATGATCCAGAACATCGACGCGGTGTTCGGGTTCTACTACGCGTTCCTGCACTTCTGGAGCGCCGCGGTGGGCTCCTCGGAGACCGATCTGCGCCTGCCGTCGATCATCGCGATGGCCGGCGGGGTCGCGCTCGCCGCCGAACTCGGGCGCCGCCTGTTCACCCCGATGATCGGGCTGATCACCGGGCTCATCCTGTGCGTGGTGCCGAACACCTCCCGGTACGCCGCCGAGGCACGGCCGTACGCGTTCGCCTGCTTCTTCTCGGTGCTGGCGCTGCTGATGCTGGTGGTGGCGGTACGGCGCGGTCGCGCGTACACCTGGATCGGCTACGGCCTGAGCGTGACGTTCCTGGGTCTCGCCCACCTGGTCGCCCTGACCACCCTCGCGGCGCACGCCGTGCTGATCGCCGCCCACCTGTGGCGCCGCCGGCGGTGGCGGCCGGTCGCCGTCTGGGCCGGCACGGTGATCGCGGCGCTCGTGCCGCTGCTGCCGCTCGCCTGGCTCGGCGCGCACCAGGAGGACACCCAGCTGCACTGGGTCGAACCGATCACTCTCGGACGTCTGCAGGACATGCCCGCCGAGATCACCGGTTCCGCCGAGGTGGCCTGGCTGCTGATCGGCCTGCTCGTGCTCGCCTCCTGGCGGCCGTTGCTGCGGATCGCCCCGATCGCCGCGCTGGCCCTCGGGCCGTTGTGCGCGCTCGCCCTGGTGTCGGCGCTGATCTCGCCGATGTGGGTGGCCCGATACCTGCTCGTGGTGCTCGCCCCGATGGCGATGCTGGCCGCCGTCGCCCTGGCCGGCGGGCGGGAGGGCTGGTCTCGTTTCGGCGCGCTGCGGATCGTCTCGGTGCTCCTGCTGCTCGCGGTGGTGTCCGTGCCCGCCCAGCGGCAGATCCGCGGGCCGGCGGCCAAGAAGGGCCCGGACTACCGCACCGCCGCCCAGGTGGTGGCCCGCAACCAGCAGCCCGGCGACATCGTCGTGTACCCGCCGAAGAACCGTCAAGTGCGTGCCGGCATGGACTACTACCTGGACCGGCTGCCCACCCAGCCGGCCGACCCGCTGGTCCGGGTGCCGTCCGCGCGGACCGGCCTGCTGATCGCCGAGGAGTACCCGGACGTGGCCGTGCACGTGGACGGCGCCCGCCGGATCTGGCTGATCGTCGGTGACCGCCGCGACGACCCGGTCACCGCCCGGCCCGGTCTGCGGCCGCTGCTCGACGCGGAGTACCGGCGGGTCGGCTTCTGGCAGCCGAAGCGGGCGACGGTGGCGCTCTACGAACACGTCGGTTGATGGCAGGCTGGCGAGATGCTGGTTCTGCTTCCCGACACGATGCCGTTGTCCCCCACGCTGCCCGACGGCGTGACCGTTTCCGTCTATGACACGCAGGCGCCGCTGCCGGACTCGTGCCGGGACGCCGAGGTGCTCGTGGTGTGGGGCAACAGCGCCGCGAACCTGACCGATTGCGCTCAGCGGCTTCCCCGGCTGCGGTGGGTGCAGACGCTGGCGGCCGGACCGGACGCGGTGCTGCGGGCCGGGTTCGCGCCGTCGGTGGTGGTGACGGCCGGGCTCGGGCTGCACGACCGGACCGTGGCGGAACACGCGCTGGCGCTGACGCTGGCCGCCGCCCGCCGGGTGAACCTGCTGGTCCGGGCCCAGATCGGCGGCCGGTGGGCGGGGGAGCTGGGCGGCTTGCAGCCGGTGGACGCGCCGGGCACGTTCCGGACGCTGCGCGACGCGAACGTGGTGATCTGGGGATTCGGCGGGATCGCGGGGACGCTGGCGCCGTTGCTGGCGGCGCTGGGTGCCCGGGTCACCGGGGTGGCGCGGACCGCGGGGGAGCGTCACGGGTTCCCGGTGGTGACCGCCGCGTCGCTGCCCACGCTGCTGCCGGACACCGACCTGCTGATCTCGATCCTGCCGGGTACGCCCGAAACGGATCGGGTGCTCGACGCCGCGGTGTTCGCCGGGCTGCCCGAGCACGCGTGGGTTCTGAACGTGGGGCGCGGCAGTGTGCTCGACGAGGAGGCGCTGGTGGCGGCGTTGCGGGCGGGGCGGCTCGGGGGAGCGGCGCTGGACGTGTTCGCGGTGGAGCCGCTCCCGGCGTCGTCGCCCCTGTGGGACGAGCCGAATGTGATCATCTCGCCGCATGCGGCGGGCGGTCGTCCCGAGGGTGCCGACGCGCTGCTCTCCGAGAACCTCGCCCTCTTCCGGACGGGTCGGCCTCTGCGTAACGTCGTCGCCCGCTGACGCGGTCAGTGCGGGGTGGAGCGGGCCCGGACGTGCAGACGCTCGCCCTGTGGTCCGAAGATGTTGAGGATCTCGGCGGGCCCGGTGCCCGGATTCAGGACCAGGTGCGGGAGCCGGGTGTCGAACTCGGCCGCCTCGCCCGGTTCCAGCTCCAGGTCGTGGGTGCCGAGGATGAGCCGGATCCGCCCGGACAGGACGTACAGCCACTCGTACCCCTCATGGGTCTTCTGTTCCAGGTCGCACGCCGGGCCGTCCGGCGGCAGGATCTGCTTGAAGGCCTGCAGGCCGCCCGGCTGACGGGTCAGCGGGATGAAGGTCCGGCCGCCCCGCACGATGGGTTTGGCCCGCACCCGCGGGTCGCCGGTCTCCGGGGCGTCGACCAGCTCGTCCAGGCCGACCTGATAGGCGGCGGCCAGCGGCAGCAGCAGTTCCAGGGTCGGTTTGCGGGTGCCGGACTCGAGGCGGGACAGCGTGCTCACCGAGATGCCGGTGGTCTCGGCCAGCTGCGTGAGGGTGATCTCCCGCTTCCGGCGCAGGTCCCGTAGCCGGGGCCCGACCGCCGCGAGCGCGTTCTCCAGGTCTTTTGCCATAACGGCAAGGATAGTTGCCGTCTCGCGCAAGGGTCATGCACCGTGAGGGCAACGCGAGAGAGGAAACAACGATGGAGCAGACCCGGTACGACGTGGTGGTCATCGGCGGCGGAGCGGCCGGCCTGAGCGGCGCGATGGCCCTGGCCCGGTCGCGGCGCTCGGTGCTCGTCGTCGACAGCGGTGAGCCGCGTAACGCCCCCGCCGCGCACATGCAGAACTACCTGGGACGCGACGGCACCCCGCCGGCCGAGATGCTGGCGATCGGCCGGGCCGAGATCGCCCGGTACGGCGCGGAGGTCATCACCGCGAAGGCCGAGTCGGCGGTCCGCGAGCCGGGCGGGTTCCGGGTGCGGACCGCGGACGGGCGTGAACTGTCCGCGCGGCGGCTGCTGGTCACCACCGGACTGGTCGACGAGCTGCCGGACATCCCGGGACTCGCCGAGCGCTGGGGCCGGGACGTCGCGCACTGCCCGTACTGCCACGGCTGGGAACTGCGGGACAAGCGGATCGGCGTGCTCGCGACCAGCCCGCTCAGCCCGCTGCAGGCACAGATGTGGCGGCAGATCACCCCGAACCTGCTCCTGCTGCTGGGCGACCAGCCGGCGCCGTCGGCGGAGCAGGCCGAGGAACTGGCGGCACGGGAGATCCCCGTCGTGGCCGGGGCCGTCGCCGGCGTCGAGGTCACCGACGACCGGATGACCGGGGTACGCCTGGCGTCAGGTGACGTGGTGGCCCTCGACGCGCTGGTAGCGGGCCCCCGGTTCACGGCCCGGTCCCGGGTGCTGGAGTCGTTGGGTCTCAAGCCGGTCGACATGGAGATGCACGGGCACGTGATGGGCAGCCGGATCCCGTCGGACGAGGCCGGCGCGACGACCGTGCCCGGTGTCTGGGTGGCCGGCAACGTCACCAACCTGGCGGCGACGGTGGCGGTCGCGGCGGCCGGCGGCCAGACCGCGGCGGGCGCGATCAACATGGATCTGATCGCCGAGGACACCCGGGAGGCGGTGGCCGGGTATCGGGAGCGGATCGCCACTATGTTCACCCGGGACGCCTGGGAGGAACGCTACCGCGGCAAGCCGGCGATCTGGAGCGGCAACCCGAACCCGCAGCTGGTCGCCGAGGCGGAGGGGCTGGCCCCGGGGCGGGTCCTGGACGTGGGCTGCGGTGAGGGCGCCGACGCGGTGTGGCTGGCCCGGCGCGGGTGGCGGGTGACCGCCGTCGACATCTCGGCGGTGGCGCTGGAGCGGGCGGCCGGGCACGCCGCGGAGGCCGGGGTGGCCGACCGGGTGTCGTTCCGGGCGATGGACCTCTTGCGGGAGACGGTCGCGCCGGCCGCGTACGACATGGTGTCCTCGCACTTCATGCACCTCCCGGCGCAGGCACGGCAGAAGTTGTACGCCCAGCTGGCCGGTGCGGTGGCGCCGGGCGGGACGCTGCTGATCGTGGGGCACCACCCGAAGGATCTGGCGGCCGGGGTGGGGCGGATGCACTTCCCGGAGATGCTGTTCACGGCCGAGGAGCTCGCGGCGGACCTGGATCCGGCGGCGTGGGAGACGGTGGCGGTGGAGACCCGGGCACGGGCCGCTCGTGGCCCGGAGGGGCAGGACTTGACCGTCCACGACGCGGTATTGGTGGCAAAGCGCCGGTAAAAGACGATAAAGGCGGCGAATTGCCAGCGTGGCTCCGGCTACCTTGCTGGAATGAGGCTATGCGGCCGGATCCTGAACGACAGTCGGGCCCGGGCGACGACGCCCGGGCCGCGCTCGCGGCCTGGCGGGACGGGATCGTCGACGCCGTCGCCGCGGAGCGCCTCGTCAACCTGCCCCGGGGCGGTGCCGACCTGATCGAGATCACCGCGCCGTCGTCGGCCGTCGTCCTGCAGGCCCTGCGAGCCGGGCGTGACTGCTCGTTCGCCGGCCCGGCCTCCGACGAGTTCGCCGGCCCGGGCGGCAACGACTTCGCCGACCCGGCCGGGGAGGAGTTCGCCGACCCGGCTGCCGAGAAGTTCGCCGGCCCGGCCTCCGAACTCGCCGGCCTGGTCGGCGACCGGCCCGAACCTGTCGGCGAGGACCTCCCGCCGGCCGGCCCCCGGCGGGGGAGGCGGCGCTCGGGGGACGAGCACAAGTCGTCCGGCCGGCACCGGCGTGACACCGTCCTGCGCACGGACCTGCCCGAGGACGTCCTGCGCCCACTGCTGCGGCGGCTGCGCCGGCACACCCGGCAGGAACAGACCGACCGCGGCGTGGACGTGCTGCATCTGGCCGTCGGGCTCCTGCACTGGCAGGACCGCGACGGCGCCGGGCACGCCAGCCCGCTGACGCTGCTCCCGGTGGAGCTGGTCGCCCTCGGCCCCGGCGACGTGCCGCGGCTGCGGCTCGGCGCCGGCGATCCGATGATCAACCCGGCGCTGGTGGCCCGGCTGCGGGCCCTCGAGATCGACCTGCCGGAGACCGCCCCGGCCGACGCCGCCGCGGTCCGCGCCATGGTCGACGCGGCGATCACCGGGCGCAGCGGCTGGCGCACCACCGAGACGATCGTCCTGGCCCGCCTCGACCCGTCCGGCGAGACGGTGCACCGGGACCTGACCGCGCACGAGGACGAGATCACCGCGCACCCGATGGTCCGGGCCCTGGCCGGGATCGGCGGCGACGGCGCGTTCACCGCCACGGACACCGACCCGGACGGCCCGGTTCCGCTGGTCCTGGACGTGGACGCGGACCAGCGGGCGTGCGTCGAGGCCGCCGTCCGCGGACGCAGTTTCGTGGTCGACGGCCCGCCCGGGACCGGCAAGTCGCAGACCGTCGCGGCCATGGTGGGTGCGCTGGCGTACGCCGGGAAACGCGTCCTGGTGGTCTCCGAGGAGGCCACCGCGCTGGACACCGTGCAGGAACGTCTCGCCGCCGCCGGCCTCGGCAACCACCTGCTCGACCTGCGCGGCGCCCGGGTGGCCCGCCGGCAGGTGGCGTCCGGGCTGGCCGCAGCTCTGGACGCCGCGCCGCTGCCGGACGCCGCCCTGTCCGAGGAGGACCGGGAACGACTGCGGGACCGGCGCGAGCAACTCGACGCCTACGCCGCCGCGGTCGCCGAGGAACGTGACCCGCTGGGGTGCAGCCTGCACGAGGTGATCGGCCGGTTCGCCCGGCTGGCCGACGTGCCGGAGGCGCCCGCCCCCGCGCTGCAACCGCACGCGCTGACCGACACCGGCCTGGAACGGATCCGGGCCGCCGCCGGCCGGCTCTCCCGGGCCTGGCGGCCGGCCGCGGAACGCAGCGGGTTCCGCTGGCGTGAGGTGGTCGAGAAGGAACCGCTGGCCGAGGCCCTGATCGACGCGCAGGTCGCCCTGGAACAGGTGGCGGCGGCCGCCGAACCGAACGCGAGCCTGATCGCCGCGTTCCACCTGCGGCTGCCGGCCGAGGTGTCGGGGCTCGCCGAACTCGCCGAACACTCCGTGGAACGCCCGCCGGCCGCCGCCGACGCGTGGCTGACCGGGATGAGCCTGCGGCCGGTCCGGGAGGCCGCCGACGACCTGGCCCTGCGGCTGGACGCGATCATCGCGGCGTACGAGCAGGTCCGGACCCGGATCGCCGCGCCGTGGGAACGACTGTCCCCGCCGCTGTCCGCCGCCGCGTTCCCGGAACCGCCGCGGCTGAGTCCACCCGCGGTCCGGCTCGACCCGCTGACCGCCGCCGACGCCAAGGCGCTCGCCGGCCGGTTCGCCGCGGACGCCGACGAACTCGAGCACCAGCAGCGCAACCTGGACCGGATCACGCATCGGCTGCGCCTGCCCGAAGTGATCACCTTCTCCGACGTGGAACTCGTCGGCCTCGTCTCCGAACTGGGCGGTCGCACGGAGAAGCCGGAGCCGGCCTGGTTCGTGCCGGGCGCGCAGGGCGCGGTGCACGGCGCGGCCGCGGCACTGCGCCGGCACGTCGAGGCGGTCGTCGCCGCCCGGGCGCAGGCCCGCCGGTACTTCACCGAGGCGGTGCTGAGGGCGCCGGTCGAGGACCTCGCCGAACGGTTCGCCACCGTGCACCGCGGTGCCCGTAAGCTGCTCGCCCCGCACCGGCGGGACAAGGACGCGGTCGCCCAGCTGGCCGCCCAGGACGTCACCGTCGAGGAGGCGGTCGCCAACCTGCACCTGGCGGTGGCCTGGCGGCGGGCCTGGGAGGGCCTGCTGTCGGCGGAACGGCACAACGCGGCGGCGCTCGGCGGGTACTGGAAGCGGCTGGAGACCGACTTCCCGGCGATCGGCCGGGCGCTGCGGACCGTGGACGAGGCGCTGCGCGTCACCCCGGCCGAGGGTCTGCAGGCGGTGGTCGACTATGTCAGCTCGCGCTCCGCCCACGAGCAGCTGGACGCCGTGGTCGGCGAGGCCCGCGAGGTCTTCCGGCACTGGCGGGGCACCCTGCGTGCGGAACCCGAACCGGCCGCCCGCCCTGAACTGGGGCACGGATCGGTGCAGACCGCGGTGCACTGGCTGCGGGCGCAGGTCGGCCCGCTGCGGGAGACCGCCGCTCTGCTGGAACAGCTCAGCGAACGGACCGGGCGGGACCTCAACGTGGCCGAGGCGCGCACCGTCCTGGCGGTCCGGCAGGGTGTGCTGGACGCCGAGGCGGCGCTGACCTCCACCGAGTTCCACTACCGGTCGGCGCTGGGTGAGGCGTACCGGGGACGGGAGACCGACCTGGACGCGGTGGCCGACGCCGTCGAGTGGACGGCACGGGCCCGGACGCTGCGGACCGGGGCGGACGCCGCGCTCAACAACGAGCAGGCCCAGGCGCTCGGCACCGGGCAGGCCGTCCCGGACCTGCCGGCCATCGAGGAGGCCTGGCTGGAGGCGCGCGGGCGGGTGCTCGCCGCGTTCGGGCCGGCCCGCCAGGTCCGGCTGGGCACCGCGCTGGACCGCTACGAGACCGCCCGGGACCTGCTGCGTGACCTGCTCGAGGACGACACCGGGCAGGCCGAGTGGTTCGAGTACCTGGCCGGCCGCGAGGTGCTCACCGAGTTCGGCCTGGACGGCGCGATCGAGGTGTGCGCCGACCGGGGCATCGACCCGCAGCGGCTGGGGGACGTGCTGGAACGGACGGCGTACCGGTCGTGGATCTTCTCGGTGCTCGCCGAGGACGAACGCCTCCAACCGCTGGCCGCCGTGGACCGCAACGAACTGGTCGACGAGTTCCGGCGGCTGGACGCCGAACAGACGCACGACGCGGCCGCCCGGATCCTCGCGGCGCTCGGCACCCGCCGGCCGTCCGGCGAGGCCACCACGCTGATCCGCGCCGAGGGGGCGAAGAAGGACGGGCACCTGCCGGTCCGGGACCTGCTCGGCGGGGCGTGGGAGGCGGTGGCGGCACTCAAACCCTGCCTGCTCGCGCCGCCGTCGACGGTCAGCCGGCTGCTGCCCGACGAGGCCCGGTTCGACGTGGTGATCATCGACGAGGCGTCCCGGATGACCCCGGCGGCGGCGGTGGCGTGTGCGTACCGGGGGACCTCACTGGTGATCGTGGGGGACGACGCGCAACTACCGCCCCCGGACGGCCGGCCGTCGGTGCTGGTGGTGGCCAACGACTGCGGCGGCTTCGCCCGGCTCGGCCTGACCTGGCACTACCGGAGCCGGCACGAGAGCCTGATCGACTTCGCGGCGCGGACGTTCTATCAGGGACGGCTGGTGACGTTTCCCAGCCCGTACCCGATGGGCCCGGATCTGGGGGTGCAGCTCTTCCCCGCGGACGGCGCGGCGGCCGAGGCGGCCCTGGTGACCCAGCGGGTGGTGCACCATTTCAGCACCCGGCCGGCGCTCTCCCTCGGAGTGATCACCCTGAGTCCGGAGCAGACCGACGGGGTCGCCGCCGCGGTCGAGGCGGCCCTGGCCGGCCGCGAGGACCTGGAGCAGCACCTCGGCGGTTTCTTCGTCAAGAGCGCCGACGCGGCGCAGGGCGACGAACGCGACGTGGTCATCCTGGTGACCGGAACCGATCTGGGCGCGGCGGGCGGTCCCGCGGGCACGCGGCGGCTGGACGTGGCGATCACCCGGGCCCGGCAGCGGGTCGAGGTGATCTCGGCGATCCCACCATCGGCCCGGGAGGACGCGTCCGGCGAGGGCGAACGGCGGCTGGCCGGCTATCTGGACGCGGCCGAGAACGGGACGGCACCGGCCGAGGAGGTCGCGCTGACCGCGCTCGAGACCTCCGTCCTCGAGACCATCGCGGGCTGGGGCTACGCGACCGACGTCCAGGTGGGGACCGGTCCGTGCCGGATCGAGATCGGGGTACGCCACAGCGAGGGCGCCGCCTACGTCCTCGGCGTCCGGTGCGACGGCCCCGGGTACACGCACGCCACCGCGGCCCGGGACCGGGACCGCCTGCACGACCAGGTCCTGCACGGCCTGGGCTGGCACCTGCACCGGATCTGGAGCGTGTCCTGGTACGCCGACCGCGCCGAGGAGGAGAACCGGCTGCGCGTGGCGATCGAGAACGCGCTGTCCACCCCGGACGTGTTCGCCGAGGTCGACGGTGAGGTGCTGACCGTCCGCGCGGCGCAGCGCCCGGAGTGGGCCCTGCCGTACGTGCGTGCCGCCGTCGCCCCGCTGCCGGCCGGTGCCCGGGTGAACGATCCGGCGACCGCTCCGCTGCTGGTCGGCGCCGTCGAACGGATCGCCGAGGTGGAGGGCCCGGTGCACCTGACCACGCTGATCCGGCGGATCCGGGACGGCTGGGGCATCGGGCGGCTCACCCAGCCGGTGCGGGCGGCCATCGAGCAGGCGGTCCGTTCCTCCCGGGCCGGGTTCGACGGCACCTTCGTGACCTGGCCGGACGCGCTGATCCCGGCGGTCCGGGTGCCGGGCGACGAGGTCACCCGCAAGCCGGAGGAGATCGCCGACCCGGAGCTGCTGCTCGCCCTGGAGTACCTCGTCCTGGACGCCGGCCTGGTGGAGGGCGACGACCTGCTGGCGGCGGCGGCCCGCCTGTTCGGCTGGAGCGGGACCCGGCCGGGCGGTCCGCGGCTGGCCGCGATGCTCGACGAACTGGTGTCGGTGGGCCGGCTGATCGCGCACCCGAACGGGCTGATCGCCGCGCCCGAGGGCGACCTGCTCGACCTGCCGGACCCGGCGACCCTGCCGCGCCGGGAGGATTCGCGCCGCAACGTCAAGGCGCGGCAGGACTCGACGTAGGGCGGGTCAGGACTCGACGTAGGGCGGTCAGGACCGGTCAGGACTTGGTGTAGACGTCGTGCGGGATCGCGACCGGCCAGAGCATGTCGCGGATCAGCAGGCAGCGGGCGACCGTCGCCGGGTCGTCGGTCTCCGCGCCGCCGGCGAACGTGCCGTCCTGGTCGACCAGGGTGTACACGACCCGGCGGTCGTCGAAGACCCAGAAGTCGTCGGTACTGACCGGCAGCCCGCCCACCTCGTCCCGGGGCAGCCAGCGGATCCGCTCGCCGGCCGCCACGTTCAGCCCGGACAGGCTGAGCAGCCAGCGGGTGTAGTCGCCGTGCGGCACCGTGACCACCCGCAGACGTTCCACCACGCAGCCGGCCGCGGTGGTCCGCCGGATCAGATCGAGCCAGGACCGCTGCCAACCGAAGTCGTCCGGCTCGCCGGCCAGGAAACGCCGGAACGGCTCGTTCTCCTCCGGGGTGTCGTAGACGTCCGAGACCTCCAGATGGAACGCGGACCGCCGGACGTCGCGGAACAGGTGCCGGAACGCGTCGACCTGCATCAGCCGCATACGTCACGATGGTCGGAGCGTTCCGGCGCGGTCCACCCGGGATGCGGAAAGACGCAAGGGGAGAAGAGTTCGCGTTCAGCCGTTGCGGGGCAGCTCCCGGGCGAGGACCTTGCCGGTGGCGTTGCGGGGCAGCTCGTCCAGGAAGACGACGTCCCGCGGCACGCAGAACCGGGCCCGGTGCCGGCGGACGTGCGCGCGGACCGCCTCGTGATCGAGCGTCTCGCCGTCGCGCAGCACCAGATAGGCCGCCAGCCGCTGACCGAACTCGTCGTCCGGCACCCCGATCACCGCCACGTCCCGGACCTGCGGCAGGCCGGCGAGCAGGTCGGCCACCTCGCCGGGATGGACGTTCTCACCCCCGGAGACGATCATGTCGTCCTCCCGGCCGTCCACGAACACCCGGCCGTCGGCGTCCCGGTGCCCCAGATCGCCGGTGCCCAGCATGCCCTCGCACATCCGGGTGTCCGCGTCGTCGGTGTAGCCCTCGAACAGCATCTCGTTGACCACGAACAGGCGGCCCACCGTGCCGTCCGGCACCGGCCGGCCGTCGTCGCCGAGCACCGCTACCCGGGTGCCGTACGGCGGACGCCCGGCGGTGTTCGGCGCGGCCCGCAGGTCGGCCGGCGTGGCGATGGAGACCCAGGACGCCTCGGTCGAGCCGTACAGGTTGTAGAGGACGTCGCCGAACCGGTCCATGAACCGGCCGGCCAGCCCGCCCGGAAGCGCGGAACCGCTGACCGCGGCCACCCTCAGGCTCGGCCGTTTCGCCGACGCCGGGAGATCCATCAGCTGCTGCAGCATGACGGGTACGCCGATGAGCGCGTCCACCGACCGTCCGGCCATGGTGGCCTGCGCGGCCGCCGCGTCGAACCGCCGTTGCAGCACGATCGTCGCGCGCAGCGCCAACGCGATCTGCAGCCCGGCGAAACCCCAGGTGTGGAAGAGCGGCGCGGAGATCATCACAGTGTCGCCGGCCCGCAGCGGGATCCGGTCGATCACCGAGCAGAGCGGGCGGAAACCACCGGGCGTGGGCCGCCGGGCACCCTTGGGCACGCCGGTCGTCCCCGAGGTGAGCACGACGGTCCGTCCCGGACGCGCGGGCGGCGACAGCGCGGCCTCCGGCGACGTCTCCGCGATCATGTCGGCGATCCGCCGCTCGTTGAGCCGCTCGACGCCGGTCAGCAACGCGACCTGGTCGGTGAACTCGTCGTCGTGGATCAGCACCCGCAGGCCCTGGTTTTTCGTCACTTCGGCCAGCTGGTGCGCGGAGAGCCCGGTATTGATCAGCACCGGGTCGGCGCCGCGGATGGTCGTCCCGATCAGCGACTCCACCATCCGGACCGAGTTGCGGCAGAGCAGCCCGACCCGGTCACCCGGACCGGCCGGCAACGCCCCGGCCAGCCGCTCGGCGCGACCGAGCAGCTGGGCGTACGTCAGGCGGCGCTCGTCGTCGACCACCGCGATCCGTTCCGGACTGCGGGCCGCGGCCTGCCGCAACTCACCGGCGAGACCGAAACCCCACCGGCCGAGCGCGGCGAACTGGCGCACGACACGGCCCGGACGCCCCGGCGTCAGCAGGCCACGGCGGGCCATGGTCGAGGCGATGAAGGCGGCGTCCACTCTGTCAGCCTCCCGGCATAATAGGACAAGCCCTAGCGGATCTGGACTCCGGAGATGGCGCGGGCGATGACCAGCCGCTGGATCTCCGACGTGCCCTCGAAGATCGTGTAGATCTTGGCGTCCCGGAACATCCGTTCCACCGGATGCTCCCGCAGGTAACCGGCGCCACCGAGGATCTGCACCGCCTTCTCGGTGACGGACACCGCCACCTCGCCGGCCTTCAGCTTCGACATCGAGCCCTCACCGGCGCCGAACGGCCGCTCGTTACGGCCCATCCACGCCGCCCGCCACACCAGCAGCCGCGCCGCGTCGATCTCGGTACGCATGTCGGCGAGCGCGAACGCCACCGCCTGGTTCTCGATGATGGGACGGCCGAACTGCACGCGGTTCTTCGCGTACTCCAAGGCGTACTCGTAGGCGGCCCGCGCGATGCCGATCGCCTGCGCGCCCACCGCGGGCCGCGACAGCTCGAAGGTTCGCATCGCGGCCTGCTTGGTGGCCCGCTGACCCTCCCGGGCCCGGGCCAGGCGGCGGTCCAGCGACTCCTTGTCGCCGAGCAGACAGCTGCCGGGGACCCGAACGTCGTCGAGGAACACGTCCGCGGTGTGCGAGGCCCGCAGGCCCAGCTTCTTCAGCTTCCTCGTGCCGGCCAGGCCCCTCGTGCCGGGCGGCACGACGAACGCGGCCTGCCCACGCGACCCAGCGACGGATCGACGCTCGCCGTCACCACGTGCACGTTCGCGATGCCGCCGTTGGTCGCATACGCCTTCTGGCCGCTGAGCACCCACTCGTCGGTCGCCTCGTGGTAGACCGCCCGGGTGCGCATCGACGCCACGTCCGACCCGGCCTCCGGCTCGGTGCTGCAGAACGCCGCCACCTTCGGGTCGGCCGCGTCACCGAAGCACTGCGGCACCCACTCGACCAGCTGATCCGGCGTGCCCGACCCGTAGATCGCGGCCACCGCCAGCGACGTGCCGGAGATCGCCATGCCGATCCCGCCGTCACCCCAGAACAGCTCCTCGTTGGCCACCGGCAGGCTCAGCCCCGCCGTGTCCGCCCAGGTGTTCACCAGGAACTCGAAGCCGTAGAGCCCGATCTTCGCCGCCTCCTGCAGGACCGGCCACGGGGTCTCCTCCCGCTCGTCCCACTCGGCGGCGGCGGGCCGGATCACGGACGAGGCGAAGCCGTGCACCCACTCGCGCAGGTCTTGTTGCTCCTCGTTGAGGTCGAGCCAGAACTCCACGTCCGATCAGCCTTTCCGGCGACGGGTTGAACTCGGCGGTAACTTTAGGGACGTGACCCGGAACACACAAGGTTCATCGATATGTTGGCGGTGTGCCACGTCCGCTGTTCCGGCAGGCTCCCCCCGAGGTCGTCACCGCCCTGGGTGACGCGCTCGGATCCCCCGTGGTCGCGGAGACCGCCGCACCGGCCGGTTTCACCCCCACCGTCGCCTCCACCCTCACACTGGCCGACGGCCGGCGGACCTTCGTCAAAGCCAGCGGCGACCCGGACCGCCACCAGGGCCTGCACACCGCGGTCGCCTGCGACGCCGCACTCACCGACCGCACCCTGGCCCCGCCGGTACTGGCCACCGTGACGCTGGCCGACTGGTGCGCGGTGGCCTGGGACCACCTGCCGGCCGGCCACGTCGAGGCATGGGCACCGGGTGACGTGCCGGCGATCCTCGACCTGACCGCCCGCCTGGCCGCCGGCACCCGCCCGTGCCGCCTGGCCGGTGCGGTCCCGTTCGCCCACGATTTCCAGGGCGAGATGGTGGGCACCGCCCGAGCCCTGGCCGGCCGCGACATGCCCGACCCGCCGCACGTCGCCCACCTGACGGGCATCCCGCTCTGGTCCGGCCTCGACCTCCACCGGCTCGCCACCCTCGAGGAGGACTGGGTCCCGGCCCTCTCCGGCGGCGACCACCTGCACCACGGCGACCTGCGCCGCGACAACCTGGTCCGCGGCCCGGACGGCCGGCTGCGGATCGTCGACTGGACCCACCGCTGGACCGCCCCCGGCTGGGCCGACCTGATCCTGCTCGGCGTCGACCTGACCCGCGGCGGCCTGGACGCGGAACGGATCCTGGCCGCGTCGGTGTGGGCGGCGGCCCCCGCCCACGAGGTGAACGTCCTCCTCGCCGGCTGGACCGGCCACTGGTTCAACGCGGCCCACCGGCCGGAGATCCCGCACGCCCCCGGCCTGCGCCGCCTCCAGCACGACCAGGGGCGGGCCTGCGCCGCCTGGCTCGCCCGCCGCCTGCGTTGACCTGGCGAACCGGGTGTCGCCGTGGACCGCCCCCTCCGTCGCCGCCCCCTCCGTCGCCGCCCCTCCGGGGGCGACCTCCCGGCCTGGGCGTTGGCGTGGACGATCCGGTCGATGCCGGCGCCGACCAGAGGTGCGACGGTCCGAAGAGTCCCCGAGAGTGCTATCGACGTCAGGTCAGCGGCGTGCAGAAACAGGTTTCGTTGCCGGTGCAGCCGATGGAAGGCGTCCTCGAGCTGCCCGACGATCCTCGGAGGTCGGAGGTCGGAGGTCGGAGGTCGGAGGTCGGAGGTCGGAGGTCGGAGGTCGGCGGTGGCGTTCGGACGTGGCGGTCGGAGGTCGGCGGTGGCGGTCGCATCAGCGCAGCCGTTTGTCGCAGCGCGTGGCCACGTCCAAGGTCAACTTGAGTTGGGTGGCATGGTGCGACTGCTGGCCGTCGCCCACGGTTGTTTTCGGTTCGTGGGTGGGCCGTGGTCGACGGCCGGGTCGGTTGAGCCGTCGGTCGCGGCTGTTCGGGAGGGTGGGAATCATCCGTGAGCGACGGCTCGGGGTCGCCCGGCCGTCGTCGGCGGTTGTTTTCGGCCCGCGGATGGACCGCAGCCGACGGCTGAGTCGGTCGAGCCGTCGACCACGGCTGTTTTCGGGACGGCAATCAGCCATCGACGACGGCTCAGGGCCGCCCAGCCGTCGCCCACGGTCGTTTCCGTCGCCTACGGTCGATTCCCCCGCCTACGGTCGTTCCGCTGCCCACGGTCGTTTCCGCCCCCCGGACGGACCGCAGTCGACGGCAGGGGTGGCCGGAACGCCACTCGACCTCTTCCGATCTCGGCGACGGCCCCGGGGTGGCCGCGAGCGGCTGAACGGCGCCGGCGCACGGGCCGACCGGCGCAGGCGCGCGGGCCGACCGGAGGCGGCGCCCGGGCCGACCGGAGGCGGCGCCCGGCCGACGTGACGTCGCTGAGCACGCCCACGGGGTACGCGACCGCGACGCGTAACGTCGATACCTGCAAGCCGTCCTGTGCGGACGCCGACTACCAGCGCACCTCGGTGAAGCTGTAGTTCACGAAGGTCAAGCTCTCGGCCTGCCGTCGGGTGTTCAGCCGGGTCACCGAGACCGAGGTCGGGTCGGCGAAGAAGGCCACCCGCAACCTTCCGCTCGTCGTCAAGAAGAGCTGCTGACGGCTCGTCGTCAAGAAGAGCTGCTGACTCAAGAAGAGCTGCTGACTCAAGAAGAGCTGCTGACTGTTCCTCGCCCAGAAGACTGCTGACCCCGGCCCGGAGCGTGCGGTCAGCGCTGGCGGCAGGCCGCGTCGATCGGGGCGGCCGGCCGCACCCGCCGGCCCACCGCCTCCAGCAGTGAGTCCTCGATGTGCAGGTCCCGGACCCGCAGGCGGTAGCGGGGCAGTTCCTCCGGCGACGGGCAGGAGATCCGGCCGGTGATCTGCTCGTTGCGGATGTACGCCACCCCGCCGCTCTCCCGCAGGATGGCGGTCAGCACGTCGTCGGAGCCGATCACCGAGCCGCGGACGCCTGTCGTGTCGTACTCGGGGAGGCCCTCGGTCATCGTCACGGTGAACGGGAGGACCGGCGCGGAGGTGACCGGCAGCACCGCCCAGAGTCCGATCAGGATCACCGCGGCCTGGACCAGTGGGGCGATCGTCCGGGCCGGGCCGCGGAGGCCGACGCTCCGGTGCAGTAGCACCACCACGATGGTGCACACCGGCGGCAGGGCGAAGAGCGCGGCGGGCAGGAGTTCGCCGCGGCCCAGCGCCTCGACGATGACCGGCCAGGTGACGCCGAGCGATGCCAGGGCCAGCAGGACCACCCCGCGCAGGCCGGTCAGGCGCGGTACCCGGGCGGCCACCGGCAGGTCGAGCAGCACCGCGACGGCGAAGAGCAGCAGCGGGAGATACATGATCCGCCAGGTGGCGAGGGCGGCGACCAGGATCATCGCGACCAGCCAGAGCGGGGCGGTCCGGGCCCAGCGGGTGAACAGCGGCGCGCGCTGCTCCGGCGGGGCGGCCACGAAACAGCCGGTCACCATGACGGCCACCAGGACACCGCTGATCACCGGAAGGCCGGTCACCAGCGTGGCGGAGAGCAGGGCGCTGGCGCCGGCGTCCGCCACGATCAGCAGCATTGTCTGGAGCTGGCCGCCGGCCTCTACCCAGAGGCGCATCAGAGCGGCGACGGTCGGGATCGCGACGATCAGGCTCCAGAACGCCTGACTGCTGCCATTCGACTCCGGCGACGAGGACGACGGCGGTGACGGGGGCGGTGATGGGGGTGAGGGCGGCGGCGCCGGGGATGAGGGCGGCGGCGATGAGGGCGGCGGCGATGAGGATGAGGGCGGCGGCGCTGGGGATGAGGACGGTGGCGTGGATGAGGACGAGGACGGCGGCGGGGGAGAAGGCTGCGGGGGAGTGGAAGGCGCGGCCGGCCCGTTCACCGCGTCGGCCCCTTCGAGTCGTAGTCCAGCAACTCCGGCCGCTCGTCCGGCGGGGGCTGATGTGACGTCGCGGTCGCCGCCGCCAGATGCGCGTTGTAGGCCCGCTGCCAATCCGTGGTCAGCCCGCGCTGTTGCTGACGGTAGATCCGGTCCAGGAGGTGGTCGACGAGCGTACGCAGAGCGATGTTGTCCTTGCGGATCCCGATGCCGATCCGTTCCTGGACCGCCGGCTGCCCGTCCTCGCCCGGCGGAAGGTCGAGGAGCTGGTACCGGCTCGGGTCCCGGGCGTCGAAGCCCGCCAGCAGCGTCTTGTCGGTGCTGATCGCCACGAAGTCACCGGCCGCCAGACGGTCGAAGCATTCGTTGATCCCGTTCAGGCCGGTCACCGGGAAGCCGAGTGTCATGAGGAGGCGTTCCGACGTGGAGCCGGCGACCGTACACATGCGGTTCTCCGGTCTGCGAAGGTCGTCGACGCCGGTGAGCCCGGCTTCGGCGGAGGCCAGGACGCCCTGCTCGGTGATCAGGTAGGGGCCGGCGAAGGCGACGTCGCGTTTGCGCTCGTCGGTGATCGAGAAGCTGCCGATCACCAGGTCGGCCTGGTCGTTCTTGAGCATCAGGATCCGGTCGATGTTGTTGCGCATCCGGTGCCACTCGATCCGGTCGTCGTCGGCGTACCCGAGTCCGCGGGCGACCATCCGGGCGATGTCCACGTCGAAGCCGGCGTGCCGGCCGTTCTCGAGGTATCCCAGGCCGGGCTGGTCCTCGAAGACGGCGATCCGGATCCGGTCGGGGCGCAGGCCGGCCGCCCGGATCAGCTGGTCGACGGAGACGCTGGCCGCCGTGCCGCGGCGCTGCTGCACGACGGCGACGACGGTCAAGCTCGCCATCAGCAGGAACACTGTCGCGGCGGCGATCCGGGGCAGCCAGTGGAAGATCCGCCGCATCGTTCAGCCCCCGACCTCGGTGACGTCCTCCGGCTTCGGGTGGTTGCTCTCCAGCCCGCCTTCGAGGGGCTTGAGATATTTCTGGAAGGCGGCGTTCCACGGGTCGGGGACTCCGGTGCTCTGCCGGTCGTAGCTCTTCTGCAGGAAGTGCCGGACCAGTTGGTGCAGGGCGGTCCGGTCCTTGTTCATGCCGATGCCGAGCGACTCGATGCCGTTCATCCCCTCCAGGCCGAGGGCGATGTCCGGCAGCGTGAAGCGGTAGTCGCCGGTGTCGGTGCGGCTGGTCTCCCGGAACCCGGCCAGCAGGGTCCGGTCGCTGCTCACCGCGCGGACCTCGCCCTTGTCGAGTTTGGCGAAGCACGCCTCGACGGTGTTCTGCGGCTGGAACGGGATGTCCCGGGCCCGGAGCAGGCCTTCGGAGGTGGAGGAGGCGACGGTGCACACCCGGTTGCCGGGTTTGCGGAGGTCCTCCATCTCACCGATGCCGGCGTCGGCCGCGGTGAGGATGCCCTGCTCGGTGATCAGGTAGGGGCCGGCGAACGCGACGTCCTTCTTGCGCTCGTCGGTGATCGAGAAGCTGCCGAGGACCAGGTCGACCGCGTCGTTCTTGAGAAACGCGATCCGCTCGCTGTTACGGGTGATCGTGTGCCATTCGATCTTCTCCTCGCTCTCGAAGCCGAGGTTCCCGGCGATCATGCGGGCGATCTCGACGTCGAATCCGGCCCGTCGCCCGTTCTCGATGAAACTCATGCCGGGCTGGTTGTCCGGCACGGCGATGCGCAGCTTGCCGAGGCCGATCAGCCCGGCCTGCTGCCTGAGCTCGTCGACGGTGGGTGGTGTCGGATCGTCCGGCGGCCCGCTGGAGCAGCCGCCGGCGGCGAGGCCGAGGATGAGAAGAAGGACGAGGTGACGGCGAAAGTCTAGGCGCACCGGTGACCCCCGAATGTCCCGGGAAGCGTGATGCACAGGGTATCAGCCAGTGACGAGTGTCGAAATCAGCCGACGGTGACGGAACCGGTCAGGTGGGGGCGCCGGGAGGTCAGGGCGAAGCGCCAGCCGTCGCCCTCGCGGGCGGCCTGGAAACGGACCCGGGCCGGCAGCGGCACCGGCTGTTTGAAGGCGACCTCCACGGTGTACGCCTCCGGCAGCCGGCCCTCCAGCGCGGCCAGGGCTCGCGCCTTCGTCCACATGCCGTGGGCGATCGGTCGCGGGAACCCGAACAGCCGGGCGCCCAGCGCCGACGTGTGGATCGGGTTGCGGTCGCCGGAGACGGCCGCGTAGGCACCGCCGACGCCGGCGGGCACCCGCCACACCGCGTTCGACGGGAACGACGCGTCCGCGACGGGCGGCGGCGTGGTCGTGCCCGGCGACGGCCGGGTGATCCGCAGGTAGGTGGAGACGCTCTCCCAGACCGGAACCCCGTCCACCGAGGCGCTCGCCACCAGGTCGAACTGCCGTCCGCGTGGATGATCCCGCAGGTCCACCGTCCGGACCGCGAGATCGAGCGGTGACGCCGCGCCGACCGGGCGCCGCACGGTGATCCGGTTGGCCACGTGCACCAGACCGACCAGCGGCAGCGGGAACCCGGGTGTGGTCATCAGGCGCATGGCCAGCGGGAACGCCAGCACATGCGGATAGGTAGCCGGCAGCACGTCGCCGAGGCGGAACCCGCACACCCGGTCGTACGCGGCCAGGTGCTCCCGGTCCACCACGACCGCCTGCCGGGTAGCCGCGCCGTCGGGCAGCGCCGCCCCGCGCGCCCGGCCCGGCAGCGATCCGAGCGCCGCCCGTACGTAGGACGAACCGGTGGTCATGTCAGGCCCCCAGCAGGCTCTGTCCGCACACCCGGACCACGTTGCCGGTGATCGCCGCGGAGCCCGGTGAGGCCAGCCAGGCGATCGTCTCCGCCACGTCGATCGGCAGCCCGCCCTGGGACAGGCTGTTGAGGCGGCGGCCGGCCTCGCGGAGCCCGGCCGGCATCCTCGCGGTCATCGCCGTCTCGATGAAGCCGGGCGCCACCGCGTTGATCGTGACGCCGCGGCCGGTGAGCAGCGGGGCGTGCGACTGGACCAGGCCGATGACCCCGGCCTTGCTGGTGGCGTAGTTGGTCTGGCCCCGGTTGCCGGCGATACCCGCGATCGACGCGACGCCGACGATCCGCCCGCCCGGCGGGATCAGCCCGCGTTCCAGGAGGAGTTCGTTGACGCGTTCCGGTGCGGTCAGGTTGACGCCGAGCACCGCGTCCCAGCGGTCCTCGGACATCCGGGCGATGGTCTTGTCGCGGGTGATGCCGGCGTTGTGGACCAGGATGTCGATCCCGGCGCGCGGGCCGGCCGCCAGGTATCCGGCGAGGCGTCCGGCGGCATCCGCGGCGGTCAGGTCGAGTTGCAGGGCCCGGCCCCGGGTCTCGTTGGCCACCCCGGCCAGGGCGTCGCCGGCGGCCGGCACGTCCAGCGCGATCACGTCGGCGCCGTCGCGGGCCAGGGTCCGGGCGATGGCCGCGCCGATGCCCCGGGCCGCCCCGGTGACCAGGGCGAGTTTGCCGTCCAGCGGGCGTTCCCAGTCGGCCGGGACGGGTGCGGTGCCCGAGCCGATCCGGATCACCTGGCCGGAGACGTAGGCGGACCGCCCGCTCAGCAGGAACCGCAGCGTCGACTCGACGGCCGTCTCGCCGCCCGCTTCGACGTAGACCAGCTGGGCGGTCACCCCACGCCCGAACTCCTTGCCGATGCTGCGGGTCAGGCCCTCCAGGCTCCGCTGCGCGGTCGCCTCCTGCGGCCCGGCGGTGGCTTGCGGTGGGGTGCCCAGCACGATCACGCGGCCGGAGGACTGCAGTGCTCTCGCGTACGGATGGAAGAAGTCGAAAAGAGCCCGCAGGCCGGAGGTCCGGGTGATCCCGGTCGCGTCGAAGATCAGCGCCCCGGCGCCGGTGACCTCGCCCTCCGGGTCGACGACCGTGACACCGGCGGCGTCCAGGAGTTTGCGGACCGGTTCGGCGAGACGGCCGCCGGGGGCCGCGCCGAGCAGGACCGGTCCGGTGGTGAGCGGGTCGCCGGGCCGGTGCCGCCGCAGCCGGGGCGGATCAGGCAGACCGAGCCGCTTGACCACGGTCCGGCCGAGACCGGAGTTGGCGAAGTTCGCGTACCTGTCAGCCATACGGGTAGCCTACCGGTGAGTAGCTTTCGGTCGATGCCTGCGTGCTGAACTATCTGGAGGACAACGTGCCTGACGCACGCCGTGTGGCGATCCTCGGCGGAAACCGGATCCCGTTCGCCCGGTCCAACAGCCGTTATGCCGACGCGTCGAACCAGGACATGCTGACCGCGGCACTGGACGGCCTGGTCGCGCGGTTCGGCCTGGCCGGCGAGCAGCTCGGCGAGGTGGCCGCGGGCGCGGTCCTCAAACACTCGCGGGACTTCAACCTGACCCGTGAGGTGGTGCTCGGGTCCCGCCTCGACCCGCGCACCCCGGCCTACGACGTGCAGCAGGCCTGCGGCACCGGGCTGGAGACCGCGATCCTGGTCGGCAACAAGATCGCGCTCGGGCAGATCGACGCCGGGGTGGCCGGCGGCGTGGACACCACGTCGGACGCGCCCCTGCAGCTCAACGAGCAGATGCGCCGCACCCTGCTGGAACTCGGCCGGGCCCGCTCGTTCGGCGCCCGGGCCAAGGCGGCCGGCAAGCTGCGCCCCCAGCACGCGTTCCAGCCGGAGCTGCCGCGCAACTCCGAGCCGCGGACCGGCCTGTCGATGGGTGAGCACGCGGCCCTGACCGCGCTGAAGTGGGACATCGGCCGGGGCGAGCAGGACGAACTCGCCCACACGTCACATCAGCGGCTCGCGGCGGCGTACGAGAGAGGCTTCTTCGACGATCTTCTGACGCCGTTCCTGGGGCTGACCCGGGACCAGAACCTGCGTCCCGACACCACGCTGGAGAAGCTGGCGTCGCTGAAGACGGTCTACGGCAGCGACGAGCCGACGATGACGGCGGGCAACTCCACCCCGCTGACCGACGGCGCCGCCACGGTCCTGCTGGCCTCCGAGGAGTGGGCGGCGTCGCGTTCGCTCACCCCGCTCGCGTTCCTCACCGATTCGCAGACCGCCGCCGTCGACTACGTGCACGGCGACGAGGGCCTGCTGATGGCGCCCGCCTACGCGGTGCCCCGGCTGCTCGCGCGCAACGGCCTGACCCTGCAGGACTTCGACTTCTACGAGATCCACGAGGCGTTCGCGTCGCAGGTGCTGTCGACCCTGGCGGCCTGGGAGTCCACCGAGTTCTGCAAGACGCGGCTCGGTCTGGACGGCCCGCTCGGCGCGATCGACCGGTCCAGGCTGAACGTCAACGGCTCCTCGCTGGCGGCGGGCCACCCGTTCGCCGCGACCGGCGGCCGGATCGTCGCCACCCTGGCCAAGCTGCTGGCGGAGAAGGGCTCGGGCCGCGGCCTGATCTCCATCTGCGCGGCCGGCGGCCAGGGCGTGGTCGCCATCCTGGAGCGCTGATCAGGGCAGGTTCGGGTTGTGCTGGGCCGGGACGTGCGGCAGCGCCGAGCCCAGCACCAGCGTGTCGTCGTCGTCCCCGGGCGGCACCATGAACCGGGACGGGTCGTGCCGGGCGGCGGACAACTGCTGCTGCCGCCAGCGCTGCATCACCGTGGACGCCACCTGCCGCTGCACCTCGACCACCTCCTGCACGTACGCGTCGACCGACGCCCGTTCCGCTGCCTGCCGCGCCTGCCGTTCGTAGGCGGCCAGGTCCTCCTCCGCACCCATCTCCCCGGCCACCCGGTCGTGCACCAGTTCGTCCTTGCGGTCACGCAGCCGGTCGTAGACGCTCGGCACCCCCGCCCCCAGAAGAATCTTGAAGACCACCGGGAGTACCTCGAACGCGGCCAGGAACAGGATCAGCACCAGGTGCGCGAGGCCCATGGTGAGGTCCTTGTCGCCGAGCCGGCCCAGCGCGTTCATCCGGGCGAGCAGGCCGCTGTTCTCCTGTTCGGAGGCGCCGAACTCCTGCTGTGCGGCCTCCTTGGCGGCGACCGCCGCGGCCAGCGTCTCCCGGGTGGCGGCCAGGTCGGCGCGCATCCGGGTGAGGGTGCCGGCCCGGGTGCCGTGCGCGGTCTTCTCGGCCGCCGCCAGCACCTCCCGGCTCTCGGTCTTCTCCTGCGCGAGACGGTTCCGCTCCCGGACCTTCGCCTGGTACGACGGCCCGGTGCCGCGCTGCTTGCTGCCGCACCGGCCGTCCTGTTCGCAGAGCACGGCGTCGGCCGCCTCCTGGTGGGCCTTGCTCGCCGCCTGGTAGGCGGTCCGGGCCTGCGCCACCGCCGGGTCGCCGCTCACGTCCGGCCCCCGGTCCAGGTCGGCCTGCATGGTCTGCACGGTCTCGCTGAGCGCCGGTATCCGGGTGAACCGGGCGTCGGAGGCGAGCAGCCGCGCGAACGAGTCCTGCGCCTCCCGCTGCATCACCCGCAGCTCGGCGTTGATCTCGTCCTGGAACACGCGCAGCGTCAGCGGCGTGGACACCACCAGCCCGATCAGCACGCCGAGCAGCACCCGGGGCGCGGCGAGCAGCATGTTCTGCCGCAGCGTCGCGTGCCGCTGCGTCCCGGAGATCAGCCAGCGGTCCAGGTTCATGATCGCCGCACCCCAGGCCAGCGCGAGCAGTACACAGAGCGGGATCGGCAGGTCCATCGCCATGTTCAGGGCGAAGCCGCAGGAGAGCGCGCTCAGCATCGAGGTGGTGAGCACCGCGCCACCGAGGCCGGCGTACTTGACCCGCTCCCCGTGCGGACAGGCCCGGAGGAGCTCCGGGTCCGCGCCGGACAGCCAGATCAGAGGTTGTGACGTCAAGGATCGTGCCTTTCGAGGTCGCTGCGGCGGGGGAAGGCCGGGCAGGTGGGGCGCGGCGGGGCGGTGGACGGGGGCCGGGCCGGTGGGACGTGGCGGCCGGGCATCGGCGGCGGCGCGTGGTGCCGCATCACCGGCGGTGCGGCGGCCCGCAGACGGCTGTCGCCCGGCTCGCCGCCGCCGGGGGTGAACGCGAGCGGGAACCGCACGTCGGGCATCGGCATCGGCGCCACCCGGACCACCTCGATGCGGCCGGTCGCGGCCTCGATCGCGCCGCACGGGCCGATCGCGCGCAGCAGCACCCGGCGGGGCCGGTCCACGACCACCTCGACACTTCCCGCGGCGGCGCCGGACTCCCGGCCGTCGATCAGGATCCGGTGGGCGAACCGGGTCTGCCAGGAGACCGTGACGGTGTCGCCGGCGAGCACACAGCCCCGGTCGGCGTGCAGGGCGACGATCGCCGGCTGCCCGATCCAGGAGGCCAGCACGGCGAGCCACTCGGCCGCCGCCGGCCGGGCCCGTGGATCGTCGCGGCCCTGCTGGAAGGCCCGGGCGAACAGGGTGACCAGGTCGCCGGGCAGGGCCTGCAGCGCCGCCGAGTAGGCGACGGCGAACGGGGCGAAAGCCGCCAGGCGGTGCCGGGGCCAGGTGTGCGCGGCGAGATACTCGTCGATGGTGCGCGGGCTCAGATCGGCGAGGAAATGGTACGGGTGAAAGCCCGTCAGCAGCAGATGGACCGTCACGGCGAGCGACCACCGGTCGGCGTACGCGGTGATCGCCTCCGGGTGCTCGCCGAGACCGTCGTACGCCTCGGGCGCCAGATGACCGGCGGCCACCCCGGCGGCCAGCGGGGACCGGCCGGGCCGCACCGTCACCGATTCGGTCTCGGCGATCCGCACCCCACGGTCGGTGACCCGCAGCAGCACGGTGGACGCGTTCAGCCCGCCGAACGCCGCGCCCGCGTCGTGCAGGTCCCGGACGGCGCCGGCCACCGCGTACGCCAGTTCGAGCCGGATCCGCGGCGGCATCCCGTCGAGCAGCGTGTCGTGCAGGGTGCGGAAGCCGTCCGCGTACGGGTCGGGCGCCAGCATCACCGAGCGGGTCCGCCCGTCCGGCAGGTCCACCTCACCGTGCCAGACCGCGGCGGCCGCGAACCCCGCCGGCAGCGGCCCGGTCCGGCCGTCCAGCGCCCGGTGCAGGTCCTCGACGTGGTCGCCGGACCGGTCACCGGGCACCGGGAAGCCGACCAGCAGCGGCGGGGCCGTCGCGCCGTCCACGGTCTCCAGCTCGTACTGGTAGGTGCCGAGACCGGCCGGCCGGAACCGGAAACCGAGCGTCGCGCCCGGTCCGGGCAGTCCCACACCCCGGCTGGTGCGCACGGACCGGACCCGGGCGTACCGGGTGGTGAGTGCGTTCACCCCAGCAGCTCGATCCGCCGTCGCCCGGCACGCAGCCCGGCGAGCCCCGTCCACCAGCATTCGGCCAGGTCGTCGCCGGGTTCCGCGGCGGCCAACCCGATCCGCAGGTCGTCCGGGCACTCCGGTCGCCCGCCCGGCGCGACCAGGGCCAGCACGTCGACGCTGCCGGGCAGGCCGGCCGGGACCGTGGCCAGGAACTCGGCGGACAGCCCGGCCAGCGCGACGGTGACACCCTCCGGGTCCGGCCGTCCCGGGCCGGCCGCGCGCAGGTCCCACGGGACGGGTGTGCCGACCGGGATCAGCCGGATCTCGTGCTCGCCGGCGACGACGGCGGCGTACCGGTGGTCGGTGCCACCCGGACCGGCGGCGAGCCGGGCCATCACGGCGCCGGCCGCGTCGGACGCCTGCCGCCGGATCGCCGGGACGGCCGTCAGCGTGCCGTCGAACGCGAACACGACCAGGCGGAACGCGGACGCCGGAACCGGACGGGCCCGCGGGTCAGGCGGGAATCCAGCCATCCGGGCCGCGCCTCCATCCCGTCTCGCGTGACCCGTCGCCGGGCGGCCCCGGGACGGTGCCGGGCAGCGCCGGCATCGGCCGGTAGCCGAGCAGGCCGCGCAGGTGGAACAGCCAGGTCCGGGCCGCGGGACGGCCCTGCGGCGCGCCGTCCAGGGACAGCCGCAGCAGCGCGAGGCCACCCGGGTCGAGCACCCCCGCGGCGGTCTGCCAGTCCCGGTTCAGCGACGCGCCGGGGCCGGGGAGCAGACAGCGCAGCACGAAGAGGCCGAGCTTGTAGCGGTCGGTGGCGGCGCTCTGCCCACCGGTCTCCGGCGGGTTCCAGTCCGGGCTGTGCAGCTGCCGGTTCACCGCGGAACTGCCGCTCATCCGGGTCGCGTCGCAGTCCACCAGGAACACCGACGGGTACGGCCGCAGCCGGTACAGCACGTTGCGGGTGGAGACGTCCCCGTAGACGATCTGCGCGCCGTGCAGCAGCGACAAGGCGAACGCGAACCGCTCGCAGATCCGCAGCCGGGTCGTCAGGTCGCCGTCGGCCGGTACGTCCACCCGGTGCCGGCGGGCCCGCGCCGGGTCGGCGATCAGGTGCTGCACCTCCCGGGCCACCCGTTTGCGGGCGCCGGACGGCAGCGTCATCTCCTCGAAGTAGTCGTCCGGGATCAGCCGCATCAGCACCCCGGCCGCCTGCCCGGCCGTGCCGGTCACCACGTGCAGTGGCCACGCCGCCAGCTCGTCCAGGGCGGCCCGGCGCTGCGCCACCATCCGCTGCCGGACACCGACCAGCTTCACCAGGCCACCGAGCGACACGGCCGGTCCGGCCGGCCGGTACTCCTTGAAGACCAGATCTCCGGGTACGCCCGGAAGCCGGAACGCCTCGAGCCGGCGGATCACCCCGTTCGCCCCGGAACTCAGCGTGCTCATCGGTCCGAGTACCGAGGCGTCGACGACCGTGTTCACCCGGGGTCCCGCGCGCCGGACGGCCAGACCGCGACCACCGTCCGGTCGTCGTCGTAACTGCGCCTGCCGAAACCGACCTGCTCGGTGAAGAGCAGCGGCGGGGGCGGGCGCCGCCACCAGCCGGCCAGCCGGGCCGCCACCTCACCCTGCCCCGGGCCGAGCGGGTCGCCGGTGCCGTCGGTCATCACCAGCAGCGTCCAGTCGTCCGGCACCGGGCAGCAGGCGTGCGGCAGGTCGGCCGGGTCCCGGGGGACCTGCGGGAGCGCGACCACACCGGACGAACCGACCTCCTCACCGAACCCCTTGATCGCGGACAGGTTGTGCCAGCCACCGGCCGGGTCCAGCGCCCAGACCGGCGAGTCGCCGAGCCACGCGACCTGCACCTCCCGGACCGCACCGAGCGCCGGTCCGACCGGGCACACGAGGAACGTCGCCGTGGTGGCCATCGCCGCGGCTACCTCCTCCTCGGACGGGGCGGTCGCGGCGTACCGGGCGGGTTCGGCACGGCACAGGCTGCGGGCGCCCTCGGCGATGATGGTCCCGGCCAGCGCGGTGAAGATCTCCGGCCAGGGCAGGCTCCCCGGCGCGACACCGGAGTCCAGCCGCCGGGCGACGTCGCGGGGGCCGCGCCGGGCCACGAACGAGGCGGCCACGTGCGACAGCGGTCCGGCCGAGACGCCGTCGGCGACGGCCACGATCAGGAACCGCTCGTCGGCGGTGACGGCCAGGCCGTACGCGTCCTGCCGGGGTGCACCGGATTCGCGGTGCGACAGGCCGCGGACGCTCGCCGCCCGCACGTCCAGCGCGCCGGCCGTGCCGTGGTCGCTCACCGTGTCCGGTGGCTGCGACGGGTCGGCGCGCAGGCGGGGGCGCACCTCGGCGTGTGCCCGTCCGGGGTCGCCGATCGTCGAGGGCGGGCGTGACGCGTCCGGGTCGGCGGGCCGGTGCTTGTCGGGGAGCAGCACCGGCCAGATCTCGGCCGTCTCGGCCGCCTCGACGCTCTGCCCGGCCTTCTCGCCCGTCTCGCCGGGATCGGGTGCCGCATGCCGGGGCGGCTCGGATGCCGCGTGGCGGGGCGGGGAGTCCCACGGGCCGGGCCGTGACACGCTGAGGTCGGCCATCAGTCCAGCCAGTCGTCGTCGACGTCGATGCCGGACGGCAGCCGGCTCGCGTCGGGCAGGACGAACCCGGACTCGCCGTCGACCGCGCTCTGCCCGGAGGCCAGCACCGACGAGATCAGCACCTCGGCCATCGCCTTGATCGCCTCGGCCGCGTCGGCGCCGTTGCTCATCATGTACAGCTTGCTCTTGCCGTACGGGTGCACCAGCCGGCGCATCGTGTCCCGCCCGGCGTCGCCGACCCCGCACGGCACCACCACCGGATACCACTGGAAACCGGTGCGGGTGGTCCGGTCGTACGCGGTCAGCGCGGTGAAGTCGGCCTCCCAGCCGTGGCGCGGCTCGCCGTCGCTGAGGAAGAACACGGCCGGCCGGTGCACCTTGAAACCGTCCGCGCGCAACTGGCCCACGTCCTGCTGGATCCGCTCGCGCAGGGTCCGGAACGCGGCGCCGAAGTCGGTGCCGCCGCGCACGGTCAGTTTCGGCAGCACGTCCTCGCCGGCCATGTCGGAGAGCGGCAGCACCACCTGCGCGTCGTCGGAGAAGTCGAGCACGCCGAAACGGACCTTGTCCGACAGGATCGGGGCCTGGGCGAGGGCGTCGGCGACCGCCGGAAGTATCAGGTTCGCCTGGTCGATCCGGTGGCCGGACATCGAGTACGAGACATCGACGACCAGGTAGAACGGCAGAAGTATTCCCTTGTCGGGCACGGCGGAAGCTCCTCGGCGGGCGAGGTCGTGATGGTCATGGACGGGCACGAAACCCTTCGTGGATGCGCTCGTTGATTGAACGTCAACCGTAGAAACGGTCTGGCGCAGCTATGGCGCACACGCATCAGGGGAACGGGTGGCGGTGACCGACGAACCGGGACGGCAGTCGATCTGTGCGTCCCATCTGCGTGACCTGCTGACGGGTCCGTACCGGCATGTCTGGCTGCGGATGGTCGACCGGGAGGGGCCCGCGGAGATCCATTTCAGCGCGGTGGCGAAGGTGCTGGCCCGGACCGCGGAGCGGGACAGTCCCGACGGCGCTCACCATCGTGGACTGCGCGACCGGGTGCGGCGGGCGCTCGCCCAGGACCGGCTCAGCGCGTCCACGCTGGACCTGTTCATCCGCGGGTTCGGCATCCGCGGTCCGGAGGCGGCCCGGCTCTGGCAGCTGCTGCTGGGCGGCCCGGCCGAGATCCCCGCCCCGCGCCCGGCCCCCGAACAGGCCCGGGTGCGGTGATCTCAGGTTCCCGACGCGATCTGCCGCTGCGGTGACCTCAGGTTCCCGACGCGATCTGCCGCTGCGGTGACCTCAGGTTCCCGACACGATCTGCCGCTGCGGCGTCGCAGGTCCGCTGCCGGGCCTGGGTGCCGGTGCACGTCACCGGCTTCACCAGGGAACTCCGGGCACCGGGCAGGGTGCGCCGGTGCCCGGAGACTCCACCACGTGAGGGGTCAGGCGGGGGTGCAGGTGGGGGTGGTGCCGGGTGCGGTGCCGGTGCCCTGGAAGCCGAACTCGGTGCTGCCGCCCGCCGTGAGCCGCCCGTTGTAGGAGGCGTTCGTGAACGTCACCGTGCCGCTCGTGCCGGCGGCCGTCGCGTTCCAGGTGCTCGTCACGGCGCTCCCGCCGGGCAGCGTCGCCGCGACCCGCCAGCCGGTGATCGCGGCGGTGCCCGCGGTCACCTTCACCGTGGCGACGAAACCGCCGGTCCAGGCGTTCACCGAGACCGTCGCCGAGCAGGCGCCGGCCGGCACCGAGGTGGACGGGGTCGGTGATGTGACCGGCGGCGACGAGACCGGCGGCGACGACGGGGTGACCGTGCCGCCCAGGGCGTTCAGGACCGCGGTGTACGCCGCCTTCGGGTTCCCGTTGCCGTCGAAGAGCAGGGGGGTGCCGCTGGCCCGCCACGAGTCGGTGTCCCGGATGCCCCAGACGGTGATGCCGTTGCAGCGGGTCACCGCGAGGCAGGCGCGGGTCACCGCCGCGAAGCTGTCCGCCTGTGCGGTGCCGGAGCCCTCGATGTCGAGTTCGGTGATCTGCACGTCGACGCCCAGGTTCGCGAAGCGCTGCAGGTTGGCCTGGTAGTCCGCGGGCAGCGGGGACGCCGCGTTGAAGTGCGACTGGAAGCCGACGCAGTCGATCGGCACGCCGCGGGCCTTGAAGTCCTGGACCAGCGCGTACACCGCGTTGCTCTTCGCGTTCTGGCCGTCGGTGTTGTAGTCGTTGTAGCAGAGTTTCGCGGCCGGGTCGGCGGCCCGCGCGGTGCGGAACGCCACCTCGATCCAGTCGTTGCCGGTCCGTTGCAGGTTGGAGTCGCGGCGGGCGCCGGTCGAGCCGTCGGCGAACGCCTCGTTGACCACGTCCCACGAGTCGATCTTGCCGCGGTAGTGGGTGGCGACCTGGGTGACGTGGTTGACCATGGCGTTGCGCAGCGCGGTGCCGCTCAGGTTCTGCGCCCAGGCCGGCTGCTGCGAGTGCCAGGCCAGAGCGTGTCCACGGATCTTCTGGCCGTTGGCGATCGCCCGGTTCACGATCGTGTCGGCCGAGGTGTAGTTGAACGTGCCCTGGGACGGCTCGGTGGCGTCCCACTTCATCTCGTTCTCCGGTGTGACCGAGGTGAACTCGCGGTCGAGGATCCCGGCGTAGACCGTGTCGGACAGTTTGTAGGCGGCGACCGCGGTGCCGAAGTAGCGGCCCTGTGCGGCGGCGGCCGCGCCGAGGGTGGTGGCCGCGTCGGCGGTGGGGGTGAGGGCGGCGAACGTGCCCGCCGCGACCAGCCCGGAGGCCAGCGCGGCGAACACGGTGCGGGGACGGGTCATGAGGTTCTCCAGCGGGGGTCTGGAAGCGCCGACAGGCCATCGACGTTTGTCGAAACGCTACCGACATGTTCCGGAAACCTCAACCGGTTCAGTCATGATCGTCCCAGCTCAGCGGCACCGAAAGTTTCGGACCCGGATCAGGAGGCGGCGGACAGCACGGCGGCCACCGCCGCGGCGGCAGCGGCCGCGTCGTCGCCGGTGGCGTGCACGACGACCGTCGTCCCGGCGAGCGCGCCCAGCGCCATCAGCCGCAGAGCGCTGCGGGCGTCGGCGGAACGCTCACCGTGGCGTACCTCCAGAAGAGCCTGGAAGCGGGCCGCGGCCCGGACCACCTCCCCGGCCGGACGGGCGTGCAACGCGGCCGGCAGCACCACCGGGATCTCAGAACTTGCCGACATCGCGGGCCTCCCTCGCGGCCGCGGCGACCGTCTCGAGATCCGCGCCGGTGGAGGCCAGCACCGCCGCGGCGACCGCGCCCTCCACGAACGGCGCGTCCACCAGCACCGGGCCGGGCGGCAGATCCTCCAGAACCGTGCGGGTGGTCAGCACCGCACTGCCCAGATCGGCGAGGATCACCACCCCGGCCCCGGTCTCCGCACGCCGGACCGCGGCGGCGATCAACGACGAACTGGTCCCGAGACCACCGTCGTCGGTGCCTCCGGCCGGCTCCACGCGCACCTCATCGGTCGCGACCTGCGCGAGCAGATCACCGACACCCTCCGCGAGACGGGGGCTGTGCGACACCAGAACGATCCCAACGAGCGCCATGCCACGCAATGGTATTGGCCTGATCGCCCGGCGCGACCATGCTGCAGGGAAAGCATGCTCCACGAGAAGGAGAGGCGCCGACTGTGAAGAAGTTCATCAATGACCCCGCCGACGTGGTCGCCGAGGCGCTGACCGGGCTCGCCGCCGCCCATCCCGAACTGCGCGTCGACCTGACCGAACGGTTCATCACCCGGGCCGGCGCGCCGCGGGCGGGACGGGTCGCGCTGGTCTCCGGCGGCGGCTCCGGGCACGAGCCCCTGCACGGCGGATTCGTCGGCCCCGGCATGCTCGACGCGGCCTGCCCCGGCGAGATCTTCACCTCGCCGGTGCCGGACCAGATCATCGCGGCCACCCGGGCGGTCGACGGCGGCGCGGGCGTGGTGCACGTGGTCAAGAACTACACCGGCGACGTGATGAACTTCCAACTCGCCGCGGAACTCGCCGCCGACGAGGGGATCGCCGTCGAGACCGTGCTGGTCGACGACGACGTGGCGGTGCGGGACTCGACCTGGACGGCCGGGCGCCGCGGCACCGGCGCCACCCTGCTGGTGGAGAAGATCGCCGGCGCCCGTGCCGCCGAGGGCGCGGACCTGGCCGCGGTGGCGGCGGTCGGACGCGCGGTCAATGCCGCTTCGGCCTCTTTCGCGTACGCGCTGAGCGCCGGAACCACCCCCGCCGCCGGCCGTCCCGGATTCGACCTGCCGGACGACGAGATCGAGGCCGGGGTCGGCATCCACGGCGAACCGGGGCGCCGCCGGGAGAAGCTGCGGCCCGCACGGGCACTGGTGCACGACGCCCTGGACGCCATCCTGGACGCGAAGGAGTTCCCGGACCGGGTGATCGTGCTGGTCAACGGCCTCGGGGCGACCCCGCTGATCGAGCTTTACCTGGTCTACGGCGAGGTCGCCGCGGTCCTGGCCGACCGGGGCGTGACGATTGCCCGCCGGCTGGTCGGCAACTACGTGACCAGCCTGGACATGGCCGGCCTGTCGATCACCCTGACCGCCGTGGACGACGAGATGCTGCGGCTCTGGGACGCCCCGGTGAACACCCCCGGCCTGCGGTGGGGTGCCTGATGGACGTCGCCCTCGCCTGCGCCTGGCTGCGCGCCACGGCCGGTGCCGTCACCGCCGAAGCCGACCGCCTGACCCGCCTGGACGCCGCGATCGGCGACGGCGACCACGGGGTGAACCTGACCCGGGGTTTCGCCGCGGTCATCTCCGGACTGGACGGCACCCCACCGGCAACCGTCGCCGAGGTGCTGGTCAAGGCCGGCTCGACGCTGATCTCGAAGGTGGGCGGCGCGTCCGGCCCGCTGTACGGCTCCGCCCTGCGGGCCCTCGGCAAGGCGCTCCCGTCCGGCACCACGGTGACACCCGAAGAACTCCTGACCGGCCTGCACGCGGGACTCGACGCGGTGCGCGCACTGGGCGGGGCCGCGCCGGGGGACAAGACCATCGTGGACGCGTACGCCCCGGCGCTGGAGGCCTTCGCCGCCGCGGTGGCCGCCGGATCCGGTCTGGCGCAGGCGACCGCGGCCGCGGCCCGGGCCGCGGAGGAGGGCGCGGCGGCCACCACCGCGATGACGGCACGCAAGGGACGCGCATCCTATCTGGGCGAACGCAGCGTCGGACACCAGGATCCGGGCGCCACCTCGACCGCGTTGATCTTCCGGGCTCTGGCCGGGGTCGCCGAGGGCTAAACCACGCCACCCCGGTGCCGATTCATCCCGCCGAGTCGTACGGATGATCTGAGGGGCGAACATATGGGTCTGGGTGGGTTGTTCGACAACCGCTCTCTGCGGACGAAGATCGGTGCTGCGGCGCTCACGGCGGCCGTCAGCGGAGCGATCGTCGGCACGGTGGCGATCTCCACGGTCTTCCGCCTGAACAGCGATGCGGCTCAGGCCCAGCGCCAGACGATGGCGATCGAACAGGCGGTGGGCTCGTTCAGCAAGAACATCGAGTCGTACGTCGGCAACTCGAACTCGATCAAGCTGTACCCGGACCTGGCATCCGACCTCAAGAAGCTGATGACGCAGAACGAGAAGGCCGTCGACGCGGCCCTCGCCTCGCTGGGCACCACCCTGCCGGGCGACGCGACGGTGGCCGGGGCGAAGAAGCACTGGGCGAGCTTCACCGAGCTGGTGGCCACCGACCGGACCGGCGCGAGCGCGGCGGAGCTGACCCAGGCGCTGACCGACTACGTCGCGCTGCACGACGCGCTCACCGCCGACCAGACCGCCCTGCAGGAGAGCGCCACCGCGATCTCCGACCAGAACATCAAGGACGCGGATGCGGCGGGACGGCAGGCCGCGTACCTGATCGGTGGTCTGCTCCTGGCCGGTGTGCTGCTCAGCCTGGCGCTGAGCTGGCGGGTGGCGAAGGTCGTCGGCGACACGGTGCACGGGGTGTCCCGGCTGGCCGAGGGGCTCGCCGAAGGTGACCTGACCCGCACCTCCGGGGTCCGCACCCAGGACGAGATCGGCCGGATGGCCGCCTCCCTGGACCGCGGCATCGCCCGGCTCCGCGAGGACGTCGTGCGACTCGCCGGCAACGTCAGCACGGTCCAGTCGGCGGCCGGGCAGCTCAGCTCGGTCGCGGTGGCCGTCGACTCGGCCGCCAACGACTCGTCGCAGCAGGCCGGCAACGTCGCGCAGGCGGCCGAGGTGGTCAACAACAACCTGCAGGTGGTCTCGGCCGGCTCGCAGGAGATGGGCTCGGCGATCCGCGACATCAGCGCCTCGACCGCCGCGGCGACCGAGGTGGCCGCCCAGGCCGTGCAGGTGGCCTCGGCGACCAACGAGATCGTGGCCCGGCTCGGCTCCTCGTCCGAGGAGATCGCCACGGTGGTCAAGGTGATCACCAGCATCGCCGAGCAGACCAACCTGCTCGCCCTCAACGCGACCATCGAGGCGGCCCGGGCCGGCGAGGTGGGCAAGGGCTTCGCGGTCGTCGCCGGCGAGGTCAAGGACCTGGCCCAGGAGACGGCGAAGGCGACCGAGGACATCTCGCAGCGGGTGCAGACCATCCAGGCGGACACCTCCGGCGCGGTCACCGCGATCGGCGAGATCTCGGCGATCATCGAGCGGATCAACAGCCTGCAGCTGACCATCGCCTCCGCGGTGGAGGAGCAGACCGCGACCACGCAGGAGATGAACCGGACCCTCTCCACGGCCGCGGTCGGCGCCGGCGAGATCCAGAAGACGATCACCGGCCTCAACCAGGCGGCCCGCCGGACCACCGACACCGTCGGCGACACCCGGCACGCGGCCGAGGAGCTGACCACGACGGCGGCCCAGCTGCAGGCGGTGGTCTCCCGCTTCCGCTACTGAGCCTGGCGTAACGACGCTTGTGGATGTCAAGGTGAAGGCATGTACCCGCCTGAGCCTTGGCATCTGCGCGGTCAGATGTACCTCTCGATCTTCCTGGTCCCCCGGGCGGCGCTCCCCGCGCTGCCCGCGGTCCTGAACACGACGGTCTCCCCGGTGACCGTCGCGGGCCGGGCCGCCGTCGGCGCCGCCTGGGTTCACTACGAACCCGGCGGCGTTCTGCATTACCGGGAACTCCTCAGCGCCGTGCTGGTCCACGAGCGCGGCCGGCCCCGGGTCAGCATCACCGACATCTGGGTGGACAGCATGGCCTCCCGGGAGGGCGGCCGGCGACTGTGGGGCATCCCCAAGGAGTTGGCCGAACTGCAGATCTCCTCCTCGGCGGCGGCGGTGTCCGCCTTCGCCTCCGCCGCGTCCGCGCCCATCGGTTCCGCGACGGTCCGGCTCGGGCGGCAGCTGCCCGGCCGGGTCCCGGTGGCCTTCTCCGTCGCCCAGGCGCTCGGCGGTCAGGTCCGGCGCACACCGGTGCGAGGCCGCGCCGGATTGCGTACGGGGAAAGCGGCGTGGCGTCCCGATCCGGCCGGGCCCCTCGGCTACCTGGCCGGACGGCGTCCCGTACTGACCCTCGCGGTCACCGACTTCTATCTGGTGTTCGGCCGGACCGCCCGGGAGCGCGCCGCCGCCCGGGAGCGCTTCACCCCCTGAACAGGGCCCGCGGGTACGGTTCGGCAGGACAGACCGCCGCCGACCGCGACCGAGGAGCAGCATGACCGCCGGCCACGACCACCATCACCATGCCCCGGGCCGGTCGCCGGTCCTCCCACACGCCCGCCGGCTCACACTGTTCCTGCTGATCCCGGCGGTGCTGCTCACCGCGCTGGGCATGCTGCTGCTCTGGCCGCACGACACCCCGCAGGCCACCGAGGGCGACGGTCCGCTGCGGGTCACCGGCGAGGTCGTCCGGGTCGTGGCGCAGGAGTGCGCCCCGGTGCCCGAAGGCGACACCCCGGAGGAGAACTGCGGCACGGTCACCGTCCGGGTCACCAGCGGCGTCGACGACGGCAAAGAGATCACCACCGACGTCCCGAGCGGCCCGGGCGCGCCGGAGGTCGAGGCCGGCGACGAGGTGACCATGCTGGCCCTGGAGAGCGACGACGGCGGCTACCAGTACTCGATCTCCGACCACGAACGGTCCCGCGAACTGTGGCTGCTCGGCGCCGCGTTCGCCCTGGCGGTGGTGGCGTTCGGCCGATGGCGGGGGCTGACCGCGCTGGCCGGGCTGGCGGTAACCTTCGTCATCCTGCTCTTCTTCATCGTCCCGGCGATCCTGGACGGCCGGTCGCCGATCATGGTGGCGGTGGTCGGCTCCGCCGCGATCATGCTGATCGTGCTGTACCTGACACACGGCCTCAGCACCACCACACACATCGCGGTCGCCGGCACCCTGGCCAGCCTGGCGATCACGACGGTGCTGGCCGAGGTGGCCACCGGGGCGGTGACCCTCTCCGGGGTGGCGGACGAGACCTCGAACTACCTGACCATCACCCAGTCCGAGGTGAACATGCGCGGCCTGCTGCTGGCCGGCATCGTGATCGGCTCACTGGGGGTGCTCGACGACGTGACGGTCACCCAGTCGGCGACGGTCACCGAACTCGCCATCGCCAATCCGGCGTACGGTTTCCGCCGCCTCTACGGTGCGGCGACCCGGATCGGCCGCGCCCACATCGCCTCGGTGATCAATACGATCGTGCTGGCGTACGCGGGCGCCTCCCTGCCGTTGATGTTGCTCTTCGCGGCGGGCAACACCCCGGTCGGCGAACTCCTCACCTCCCAGATGATCGCCCAGGAACTGGTCCGGAGTGCGGTCGGCACGATCGGCCTGGTCGCCGCGGTCCCGATCACCACGGCCCTGGCCGCCTTCGTGGCGTCCCGCGAGCCCCTCCCGGCCGCCGCCAGCACCGCCGCCGACGCCCCCGCCACCGGTGGCATCGCGGCGGATGACGCCTCCTCGGCCGAGGTCACACCGGCCGCTGAGGGGAACGGTCGCAGACCGCCCACCGAGGACCCGTGGGCGGCCTTCGTCGACCGCGACCGCTGACGCTGCTTCGATACATGCCTCAGTCCATGCCGGTCTTTGGTGAGCACGTCGCGGCGGTTCCAGCCCCGGTCGCGGACCAGGTGGGAGCGGATCGCCCCGGACGCCGACCGCGACCGCACTGCTGATCGGGCCGCTGTTCTTCTGAGTGCTCAGCGGACGCGACCCGGCCCGCCTTTACCCGGTCCGCCTCTACCCGGCAGAGCCGGCCCGCGTCTTCCTGGCGTAGGTCGGCCCGGAGCCCGCGGCCGGGTGAAGAGCGGGGGCTTTCGTCGTCGCCCGGGTGCCGCCGACGGCCCCTCAACGATGATCTGAGAGACGGCACTCAGGCGAGAGCCGCCAGCACCGACTTAGTGGTTTCGGCGATCAGGGCGTCGGCGGAGCCGGCGTTCTCGGCGGTACGGCGGGAGAGGACGGCCAGGACGATCGGGCTGCCGGCCGGCGGGTGGAGGACGGCGATGTCGTTGCGGGTCCCGTACCCGCCCGCCCCGGTCTTGTCGGCCGCCGTCCAGCCGTCCGGGAGGCCCGCCCGGATGTACGGCCCGCCGGTCGTGTTGGCCCGCATCCACCCGTCCAGCAGCCGCCGGCGGTCGGGGGTCAGGGCGTCGCCGAGCAGCAGGCTCTGCAGGTCGGCGGCGAGGGCCCGGGCGGTGCTGGTGTCCCGGGTGTCGCCGGGCGCGGCCTCGTTCAGGTCCGGTTCGATCCGGTCGACGCTGGTGGTGGTGTCGCCGAGAGCGCGGAGTTCCCGTTCCAGGCCGTCCGGGCCGTCGATCGTGGCGAAGAGCAGGTTCGCGGCGGTGTTGTCGCTGTACCGCAGGGACGCGTCGAGCAGGTCCCGCACCGTCATGCCGGTGGCCACATGCTTCTCGGTGATCGGAGCGTGGGCCAGCAGATCACGCTTCCGGTACGTGACCACCCGGTCCAGGTCGGCGTCCGAGGCGATTCGCAGCACCACCCCGGCCTGCAGCGCCTTGAACGTGGAGGCGTGGGCGAAACGCTCGTCCGCCCGGTGGGTGACGACCCGGCCGGTGCCGGTGTCCACGGCGTAGACGCCGAGGCGGGCCCCGTAGCGCTCCTCCACCGTACCGAGATCGACAGTGACCGGACTTGCCGTGACCGGGTTTGCCGTGACCGGGCTTGCCGTGACCGGGACTCCGGCGGACGGGGCCGTGGAGTCCCGACCGGACACGACCGGCGCCGGTGCAGCCGGGGAATCCGGGGTGGCACATCCGGCCGCAGCGAGTGGGAGGGCTAGGGCGAGGGCCAGAGCGGGGAGCAGGACGGCGTGGCGCATGCCCCGAGCATCTGACGATCACCGGCCGTCGTCAAAACGAGGGCGATCACCGGCCGTCGTTGAACGAGGGGCGCCCACCGACCGCGACAGAAGGAGGGCCCCGGAACAGGGCGCCCGATGCCGCTTAGCTTAATTTGATCAACGCCGTCGCCAGTAGCCATGCGATCCACTTCGCCGCGCCGACTCGTCGGCCGTTGACAGTGGCAGTCACATCAGGGCAGCTCAGCCGTCTGTCGCAGCGCGGGGTCGCATCCAAGGTCAACGTAAGCTGAGTGGTCTCGCGCCGTCGACTGCGGCTGTTCGGGTGGGCGGGAATCAGCCGTGGGTGACGGCTCGGGGTGTCCCGGCCGTCGACCGTGGTCGTTGTCGGTTCGCGGGTGGACCGTTGTCGACGGCTGTGCTGGTCGGGCCGTCGACTGCGGCTGTTCGGGTGGGTGGGAATCAGCCGTGGGTGACGGCTCGGGTGACCCGGCCGTCGACCACGGTCGCTCTCGACTCGCGGACGGACCATGACCGACGGCCGGGGGTGGCCAACGGCTGGGATGACCGACGGCCGGGGCGGCCAACGGCTGGGATGACCGACGGCCGGGGCAGCCAACGGCCGGGGTGGCCGGAACACCACTCGACCTCTTCCGATCTCGGCGACGGCCCCGGGGGAGGCCGCGAGTGACTTCAACGGCGCCGACGCGCGAGGCGCTCGGAGACGGCGCTCGGAGACGGCGCTCGGAGACGGCGCTCGGAGACGGCGCTCGGAGACGGCGCTCGGCAGACGTGAAGAGACGTGATGGCTGCCGCAGCGGAGTCGACGGTCAAAATCATGATCAACCTAAGGGGAGTGACATCGACAGGGTGCCCGCCGGTGGCCGGCCCGCGCCGGCCACCTTTTCGCGAGTGGTCAGCACTTCTTCCAGGCGACCCGGTAAAGGGTGTTGATGGCGGCGTCGGTGGCGTCCATCGAAAGGAAGCTCAGCTCGCTGCGGGTGTCCGATGAACCGCGGTTGACCCGCAATTCCGTGTTGATGTTCAGGAAACGGCGTTCGCCGCAGTTCAGGTAACTCAGGCTGGTGATCCCGACGCTGTCGGTGTGCTGCCAGTTCCGCTCCATCGGGCCGCGGAAGTCGTGCGCGATCCGGGTGCTCTGGGAATGGCCCTGGAAGTAGTAGTTGGCGGCCGACTGCCCGTATGAGCCGCGCTGCAGACTGGCGAATCCACGGTAGTCGGCGCTGGCGATGGCGAACGTGAATCCGGACGGCACCTTGATGTCCAGGGCGAGTTGGCAGTTCTTGCGGAAGTCGAGCGGTTTGGCGCCCGGGCCGACCTGGGCCGTGTACTCCGAGTAGGTCACGGTGAAGGCCCGGTTGTCCGGCGAGACCGTGATCTGGGCGGTGTTGTCCGGGCAGCCGGAGCCGTTCGCGGACACCACGTCGATGATCATCATCTCGTTCGGTGTCGGGTCGGCCGGGGCCGCCTGGACCGGTGCGGACATCGCCAGAGTGGACAGAAGGGCCGCGCCGGTGGTCAGTGCACGCAACATGAGAATTACCCCCGTGTTTCTCGTGAATCGCTTTTGTGGATGTGAATACTCTTCGAAAAGAACAATCATTTCCACGACTCACCCTAGCGATCCGGGCAACCGGTGTGACGGGTGCCGGAAACAGCCGTACTCCCGTTGCGCAAAGGCGGCCATTCGGTCTGATTTCCCGAATGGCCGCCCAGCTCACGAGGATATGTGCTATCCGGCGTTCTCCGCGGCGAAGTCGGTCGCCTGCTGGATGAACTTGTTGTAGTCCAGGTGCGCGGCGAGACTGGTGCCGCCCTGGCAGAACCGGTCGTTGCGGTTGCAGAACGACCGGGTCCGGTCGGCGACCGCGTCGAGGCTGCCGGCCCGCCGGGCGAAGATGCCCGACCGGTTGCCGTCGGTCACGTTGAAGTCCTCGCCGGCGGTGAAGGTCGGGTCGCCGAACAGGATCACCGACGAGATCTTTCCGACCAGTTCGTCGGAGAGTTCGCCGGTGATCGCGTCACCGACCACGTCGGCGCCCTGGGAGTACCCGGCGAGGACGAACGTCGTCTGTGGACAGGCCGCCGCGGTGTCCTCCATCTTCTCGGTCAGGTCGGCGACGCCCTGGCGGACGCTGGCGTTGTAGTTGAAGTTCGCCGGGTAGTCGACCGGGGTGGCGCGCACGGTCTGCGGCAGGTCGCCCACGATCCGGTCGGCGAGCGGCCCGATCAGTACCCCGAAGCCGGGGCGTTCGGTGGTGCCCCGGGCGCCGAGGAGTTGTACGTCGGCACATTCGTTGCGGGGTGCCTCGGCGGCGAAGGTGAGCGGGGCGACCGCGAGGCCGCCGACCGTCACCGCACCCGCCGCCACCAGGGTAGCCATCTTGCGCTTGCGCATCTGGACGTCCTTCCGTGGATGACCGACAGTTCTTGCACTCGGTACGCAAAAACTCGGCGCCACGGATCGGTGGTTCACCCGGACGGGTATCCCGATCGATACGCCGGTCCCGATCCGGCGAGGCGGGCAGCGATGGTGCATAAGTGGACGCTTATCCGCGTACCCCTAGAGGGAAAGGCGCTGCGTGAGCGTGGTGTGGCGTCTCCCCGCACCGACCGTGCGCACCGCGGCGGCGAGGGCCCGGCGCGACCCCACCAGCACGACCAATCGTTTGGCCCGGGTGATCGCGGTGTAGAGCAGGTTGCGCTGCAGCATCATCCACGCGCTGGTGGTGATCGGGATGACCACGGCGGGGTACTCCGAGCCCTGCGACCGGTGAATGGTGATCGCATAGGCGTGTACCAGTTCGTCGAGCTCGTCGAAGTCGTAGTCGATGATCTCGTCTTCGTCGGTACGCACGGTGAGCGTCTGCTCCTCCGGCGACAGCGCCGTCACCACGCCCACCGTCCCGTTGAAGACCCCCGCGGCGCCCTTGTCGTAGTTGTTGCGGATCTGGGTGACCTTGTCGCCGACCCGGAACACCCGGCCGCCGAACCGTTTCTCCGGCAGGCCCTCCCGGCCGGGGGTGAGCTGCTGCTGGAGCAGGGTGTTGAGCGCTCCGGCCCCGGCCGGCCCGCGGTGCATCGGGGCGAGGATCTGCACGTCCCGGCGTGGGTCGAGACCGAACTTGCGGGGGATGCGGGTGCACGCGACGTCCACGGTGAGGCCGGCGGTCGCCTCGGTGTCGTCGCTGGCGAACAGGAAGAAGTCCTGCATGCCGTCGAGCAGCGGCGGCCGGCCCCGGTTGACCCGGTGTGCGTTGGTGACCACGCCGCTCTCCGCGGCCTGCCGGAAGATCTGGGTGAGCCGGACCCGGGGGATCGCGTCGGCGGCCAGCAGGTCGCGCAGCACCTCACCGGCGCCCACCGACGGCAACTGGTCGACGTCGCCGACCAGCAGCAGGTGCGCGCCCGGCGGGATCGCCTTGACCAGCTTGTTCGCCAGGATCAGGTCGAGCATGCTGGCCTCGTCGACGACCAGCAGATCGGCGTCGAGCGGATTGTCCCGGTCATAGGTGGCGTCGCCGCCGGGCTGGAGTTTGAGCAGCCGGTGCACCGTGGCGGCGGGGTGTCCGGTGAGTTCGGCGAGGCGTTTGGCGGCACGGCCGGTCGGGGCGACGAGCTGGATCTTCGCTTTCTTGGCGGCGGCGAGTTCGACGATCGAGCGGACGGTGAAGCTCTTGCCGCAGCCGGGGCCGCCGGTCAGGACGGCGACCTTCCTGGTGAGGGCGAGTTTGACGGCCTCTTCTTGACCTTCGGCGAGCGAGTTGCCGGTTCGCTGGTGGAGCCAGGCGAGGGCTTTGGCCCAGTCGACGTCGTGGAAGTGCGGCATCCTGTCCGATTCATCGGACAGAAGTTTCAACAAGCTGCTGGAGAGCGACAATTCAGCACGGTGGAACGGCACCAGGTAGACGGCGTCGTCCTCGCGGATCACGCCCTCCTCCTCGACCAGCGAAGCCAGGCACGACGGCACCAGTCCGCCGGGAACATCGAGGATCTTGGCGGCCTCGGCGATCAGATCGTCGGCCGGCAGGAAACAGTGCCCGTTGTCGGTGGCCTGCGACAGGGTGTACTGCAGACCGGCTTTCACCCGTTGGGGACTGTCGTGCGGGATGCCGACCGCCTGCGCGATGGTGTCCGCGGTCTTGAAACCGATTCCCCAGACGTCCGAGGCCAGCTTGTACGGTTCGTTGCGCACCACCGAGATGCTGGCGTCGCCGTACTTCTTGTAGATCCGGACCGCGATCGAGGTGGACACGCCCACCCCCTGGAGGAAGACCATCACCTCCTTGATCGCCTTCTGCTCGGCCCAGGCCGCGGTGATCTTCGCGGTACGTTTCGGGCCCAGGCCGGCGACCTCGATCAGCCGGTCCGGGGCGTCCTCGATGATGTCCAGGGTGTCCAGTCCGAAGTGGTCCACGATCCTCTCGGCGAAGACCGGGCCGATCCCCTTGACCAGTCCCGATCCCAGGTAACGCCGGATGCCCTGCACCGTCGCGGGCAGGATCGTGGTGTACGAGATCACCTCGAACTGCCGCCCGTACTGCGGATGCGACGACCACCAGCCGGACAGCCGCAGGCTCTCGCCGGGCTGGGCCCCGAGCAGCGCGCCGACCACGGTGAGCAGGTCGTCGCCGCGGCCGGTGGCGACCCGGGCGACGGTGTACCCGGTCTCCTCGTTCACATAGGTCAGGCGTTCCAGCACCGCTTCCAGAACGTGCGGGTCCTTCTGTGGTCGTCCGGGCACACAGCCATCGTCTCGCGAGGTCTGGAATGACGGCGCGGCAGGGCCTAGCGTGATCGGGTATGGCGCTCTTTGACCTTCCGCTTCCCGAGCTGCGCACGTACCGGTCGGCCGGCGTCGAGCCCGACGGGTTCGGCGACTTCTGGACCGGCACCCTCGCCGCGGCACGCCGGGCCGCCACCGCGGCGAAGGTGACCGAGGTGGTCACGCCGTTGCGCGGCATCACCACCTACGACGTGACCTTCAGCGGGTACGCCGGCCAGCCGGTCAAGGCCTGGCTGAACCGTCCGGCCTCGGCGTCCGGCCCGCTGCCGGTCGTGGTCGAGTTCATCGGTTACGGCGGTGGCCGTGGCCTGCCGATCGACTGGCTGACCTGGGCCAGCGCCGGGTACGCCCACCTGGTGATGGACACCCGCGGACAGGGCGGCTCGTGGCGGTCGGGGGACACCCCGGACCCGGACGAGTCGGGCGGCGGACCGTCCTCGCCGGGGTTCATGACCCGCGGTGTGCGGTCGCCGGAGACGTACTACTACCGGCGGCTGTTCACCGACGCGGCGCGGGCGGTGGAGGTCGCGGCGGAGTTGCCGGGAGTGGACGCCTCGCGTCTGGTCGTCACCGGCAAGAGCCAGGGCGGCGGGTTGTCGCTGGCAGCCGCCGGTCTGGTGCCGGATCTGGTGTCCGCGGTGGTGTCCGGGGTCCCGTTCCTCTGTGACATCCGCCGGGCGATCACGATCACCGACAGCCACCCGTTCGGTGAGGTGACCCAGTTCCTGCGGGCCAATCCGCATCTGGCGCGGGAGACCCTGGAAACGCTCGATCACATCGACGTCGTCCACTTCGCCAAGCGGATCACCGCCCCGACGATCGTCTCGGTGGCCCTGATGGACGCGGTCTGCCCGCCGTCGACGGTCTTCGCGGCGTACAACGCGGTCGCCGCACCGAAGCAGATCGAGGTCTACGAGTGGGACGGCCACGAGGGTGGCCGGGGCTTCTTCGACATCGCGGCCCTGGAGTTCGTCGAGGACCGGTTGTCCTGAAAAGATCGGGCCGGCCTCGGCCGAGGCCGGCCCGTCACAGGACTCAGATGATCGTCCGGATGATCCCGATGCCGAGGAACAGGACGATGAACGCCAGGTCGATCGCGAAGCCGCCGACCCGTAGCGGCGGCAGCACCTTACGGATCGGTGCCAGCATCGGCTCGGTGACCGAGTAGACACCGCTCAGCGCCCGGGAGCGGAACGAACCCGGCATGGCCGGCCCGGCCAGGGTCACGCTCCAGTCCAGCACCATGCGGGCGACCAGCAGCAACTGGACGAGCAGCAAAGCCAGATCTATGAGGTAGAACATCGGATCCTCCTGGAGCGGTGACGTGTCTCAACTATGGGGCCGCATCCTGTGCGGTTGCTGTAGCCCTGCTGAGACGATCACTACTAATTGAAGTGGTCCGGATGCGGACCGGTGCGCCCATCGCGCTCCAGCGCGTCGATCGCTGCCAGTTCGTCCCCGGACAGCTCGAAGTCGAAGATCCTCAGGTTCTCCCGGATCCGGTCCGGTGTGACCGATTTCGGAATCACCACCCGCCCCTGCTGCACATGCCAGCGCAGCACCACCTGTGCCGGCGACCGGCCGTGCTGCCCGGCGATCGACGACACCACGTCCTCGTTCAGCACCGCCGCCTGCGCCAACGGGCTCCACGCCTCGGTGACCACGCCCAACTCGGCGTTGGCCTCCTGGGCGGCCCGCTGCTGCAGGTGCGGGTGCAGCTCGATCTGGTTCACCGCCGGGATCACGCCACCCCGGTCGGCGATCGCCCGCAGGTGCTCGGGCAGGAAGTTCGAGACGCCGATCGCCCGGGTCCGCCCGGTGTTCTGCAACTCCTCCAGGGCCCGCCAGGTGTCCAGGTACCTGCCGTGCTTCGGGGTCGGCCAGTGGATCAGGTACAGGTCGAGGGTGTCCACCCCGAGCCGGGCCACGCTGGCGTCGAAGGCGCGCAGGGTCTCGTCGTACCCCTGATCGGCGTTCCAGACCTTGGTGGTGAGGAAGAGCTCGTCGCGGGGGATGCCGGCCGCCTTCAGGGCGGCGCCCACCCCCGCCTCGTTGTGGTAGATCGCTGCCGTGTCGATGCTGCGGTACCCGGCTTCGAGTGCGGCGGTCACCGCCTCAGCGGTCTCCGCCTCGGGGATCTGGTAGACGCCGAAGCCGATCTGCGGGATGGTGACGCCGTTGTTGAGAGTGATACGTGGCGTTTCGGCCATGGCGTGTCGGTCTCCTCGGAGCGATGCGGGCACACCGGGCCACCCGGCCGGGCGTCGGTGTGCGGACGTATCTACATCTACCCCGAGAGATGGGGGATCAGCACCGAACGTGATGAATCCAGCCCGCACAGCGAACTCCGACCCCTTCCGGGGTGGGCGGGTCGGAACTGTCCGTCATTCTTCCGTCGTGTGGCGCCCGGCCGGGGCCGGGCGCCAGGTGGTGGGCGGGCCGGGTGTCCCGGGGACATCAGGGGGTTGCGGTCCGCGGTTCGCCGCCGGCTCTCTTCTCTGGTACGGGGCTGAGCCTGCCCGTGGTGACACCGGCTCTCCGCGTTCCGCTCCGCCACTGTGTCCCGAAGTGGCGGGGTGTCCCGGTGTGCCGGGGTATCTCGGTGTGACGAGGTGTCCCGGCGTGACGAGGTGTCCCGGTGCGGCCGGGTGTCCCGGTGTTGCGAGGTTGTTTCCGTCCGGCGAACCGTCCCGCGCCCGGCGGCCTTCTCGTGCACGATGGCGAGGGCGGCCGGGCCGAGGGCCGCGAACCGGGGGCGGGCCCTGCGCCGCGTGTGTCCCACGGTTCTCCCGGGGTGCGGGCTGTCGCATGTGGTCCGCGCCGGCGTGCGGAGGGCCGTCGCGGTCGGCCGCTCGCTCACAGCCCCACCAGCCTGCGTGTGGTGGCGGCTCCGCGCCGTAGCGGTGGTGTGCGCACCACAGCGGTGGACGGTTCCCCGTCGTTGTTGCCGTCGTTGTTGCCGTTGCCGTCGCTGCTGCCGCCGTTGCCGTCGCTGCGGCCGGTGCCGGTCGCCGTCTCCGGCCGGTGCTCCGGGTCGGTGAACGGGTCCGGCGTTTGTCCGGCGTTCGCTCCCGGAATGCGTGATGCGGTGTGACTGTGCCTATTCGGGGCCGGTGGCCGGATTCTCAGCATCTGGTCGCCCGGCTCGGCTCCGGAACCACCCGGTGCCGGCGCCCGCAGCCGGAGCGCGTGCCCGCCCGGTCCGGGCGATCCGCCCGCCCGGCCGGCTCCGGAGTGTGGCGGGCCGGCCGGCGGGACGGGTCTGTGCTGGCCAAGGGGTGGATCAGGGGATGGTGGGGGTGGCGCCGGTGGCGAGTCGGCGGGGGGCTCGGTCGTGCTCCGGGATCCGTCGACCGGTATCGCCTCGGCTCGATTCATGGCGCTCATTATTGATGAGCGTGCATTTAACGCAAGCCTCTCGGACGGGCGTTTACCGCACGGAAACAACTTTTCCCTAGAAGGGGTACCCCGGCAGTCGGTCGCGGACGGTGACCCAGCGCGTCTCGGTGAACGCCGCGACGTTGGCCGCCGCACCACCGAACCGGGAACCCGTTCCGGACGCCGCGACCCCGCCGAACGGGCTGTTCGCCTCGTCGCTGACGGTCTGGTCGTTGATGTGCACGATCCCGGTCGGGATCCGGTCGGCCAGGGCGAGACCGTGCATCACGTCGCGGGTGACGATGCCGAGCGACAGGCCGTACTCGCCGGCCCCGGCGAGCCGCACGGCCTCCTCGGCGTCGGCGAACCGCACCACCGGCGCGACCGGCCCGAAGATCTCCTCGGCGAACGCCGGAGTGTCGCCCCGGACGTCGGCGAGCACCGTCGGCGCGTAGAACAGGTCCCGGTACGTGCCGCCGGCCGCCACCCGTGCCCCCGCGCCGGACGAGCGGGTCACCACGTCGTGGATCCGGTCCCGTTGTGTGGCGTCGATGACCGGGCCGAGGGCCACCTGCTCGCGGGCAGGGTCGCCGACCGCCAGCGCCGCGGCCTTGGCGGCCAGCCGGTCCACGAACTCGTCGTACCGGGAGGTGTGCACCAGGTGCCGTCCGGTGGTCATGCAGATCTGCCCCTGGTGGAACCAGGAACCGAAGGAGGCGGCGTCGACCGCCGCGGCCACGTCGGCGTCGTCCAGCACGATCATCGCGGAGTTGCCGCCCAGTTCCAGGTGGGCCCGTTTGAGGTGTTCCCCGGCGAGCGCGCCGACCCGGCGCCCGGCCCGGGTCGAACCGGTGAACGAGACCACCCGCACGTGCGGATCCGTGATCATCGCCTCGCCGACGTCCACGCCGCCGGGCAGTACCTGCAGCACCCCGGGCGGCAGTCCGGCCTCCTCGAAGATCCGGGCGAGCGTCACCCCGCCGGTCACGGCGGTCCGCGGATCCGGCTTCAGCAGGACGGCGTTGCCCAGGGCGAGTGCCGGGGCGACCGACCGGATGGCCAGGATGATCGGCACGTTGAACGGGGCGATCACGGTGACCACGCCCGCCGGGACCCGCCGGGCCATCGAGAGGCGCGGTTCCTCGCTGGCGAGCAGTTCGCCGTAGGGCCGGCTGGGCAGCGCGGCGGCCTCCCAGCACTCCTGTTCCGCGACGTGCAGTGCGAACCCGGCCATCGGCGGGATCGCGCCGACCTCCCGGACGTTCCATCCGGAGATCTCCTCGGCGTGCTCCGCCCAGAGTTGCGCCGCCCGCCGCAGCACCGCGGACCGTCGCGGGTGTGGGGTGGCGGCCCACTCCCGCCCGGCCTCGGCCGCGATCCGCCCGGCCTCGGCCACGTCCTCCGGTGCGGCCAGGCCGGCGCGGCCGAGCACCGCCCCGGTGGCCGGTTCGACGACGTCACGGGTGCCGCCCCGGCCGGGACGCCATTCTCCGCCGATGAAGACGGCGCCGGTCCAGGACTTCTCGTCGAGCAGCATGGTGCCTCCCGTAGGGGCGGGCCGGCCCGCTCCGGGGGCCGACGGCGGCCAGGTGAGGCTGACCGTAGACCGGTGTTACCGGCAGATCAACGGGATGTTCCGGAAAGGGGGTGCGGACGACGGGGGGATCGCACCGCGCGCCTACGCAATATGTCCTCTTTGTAGGTTTAAGCTGACTTCGCGCCGAGCCCCACCATCGGGCTGCCGTCCACCTGACACAGTGGGCGGCAGCCCGAGACTCGGGCCCGCGGGTCAGGCGGCCGCCGCGGAGTCCTGGGCCCGCCACATCGTGAGGATCACGGTCATCACGAAGACCTGCAGCGGCAGCGGCAGACCGGGCAGCTCGGCGGAGGCCTCGTTGCGCCATGCGCTGGTGCGCCTGATCAGGCCCACCGGGGTGTCACCGTCCATCAGCTCCTGGTCGTGGCGCCAGAACGACGGGCGGCGGAACGCATAGGTGCGGCCGTCGGCGAGCACGGTCCAGGTCTTGCGGCCGACCCGTTCGGCCTCGGCGACCCGGATGTCGAGCTCGTCGGTCATGGTGAACCTGGTGCCCCAGGCGTTGCTCCGGACCTGGTAGGCGCGTCCTGCCAGCTCGAACCGGCCGCCGGACTTCCAGACGGACGGATCCCAGACCGCGATCGGTGTCCCGTCCTGGGACAGGTCGTACCGTCCTCGCCAGACACTGGTCTGCTTCGCTGTCAGCATGCCCCCAGCCTAGGTAACCCGGGCGACCGCCGCTCAGCGGAGCAGGGGGACGTCGAGCCCCTCCGGGCCGGGACCGGCGTGCGGCATGGCAGGTTGGTGTCATGGACTACCGCCGTACCTACCGCTCCGCCGCCATCGCCTTCGCCGACCTGGTGTCACGGATCCCGCCCGACCGGCTCGACGGTCCCGGCCTCGGCGACTGGACACTGCGGGACCTGCTCGGGCACACGGTCGGTTCCGGGCTGCGCCAGGTGCCCGCGGCCCTCGGGGCACCGCGGGCACCGGCACTGGTGGTGCCGGCCCCGGAGGCGTACTTCGGAATGGCCCGGACCGCCCCGCCGGCGCTGGTCGCGGCGCATCAGGCGGGGGCGGCCGAGGATGCGCGGGCCACCGGCGTGGAACTGGGCGACGACCCCGCGGACGCGGTCAGCGGGCACATCGGGCGGGCCACCGCGGCGCTGGCCGGCGTCGGCGACGACGAGCTGGTGGTCACCCCGGCCGGTGGCATGCGACTGGCGGACTGGCTGCCGACCCGGACGTTCGAGCTCGTCGTGCACGGTTCCGACGCGGCCGCGGCGACCGGTCTGCCGATCATGCTGGACCCGGAGACGATCGCCGAGTCGCTGGCGATCGCCGCCCGGGTGGCCGCCGCGATCGGCCACGGCCTGCCCACGCTGCGCGCGCTGACAGGCCGCGGCACACTTCCCGACGGCTTCTCGGTGGTCTGACGTACCCCTAAAGCACTTCCCGGACCAGCGGCAGAGGGTTCCCGAACCGGTGGGCGGTGATGCTGATCGCCTGCTCGCGCAGGAACGGCAGCATCTCCACACGCCCGGCCTCGGTCACCGGACCGGCCCAGACGGCCAGGTCGGGACGCCCGCCGGTGGCCTGCGCCACCGCCTGCGCCGCGGCCCTGGTCGCGAGCCCCGCCGGGGAGACGACCGCGGTCGCGCCCGTCGCCCCGATCGTGACCTGGTCCGATGCGGACCGGCCGGCGATCAGGCGGACCCGGCCCGCGGTCAGCCCGGCGGCGAACGCCGCGTCGTCCTCGACCACCAGGCCGGGGCAGCGGGCGGCGAGTTCCTCCGGCAGCGGCTCCGCGCTGGACACCGTGACCGGCGCACCGGCCAGCATGCCCGCGGCCAGCACCCGCACCAGGTCGGCGACGGTGCCGTCCGCGGTCAGGCGCACGGTCACCGGGCACGGCAGGTACCGCAGCACGTTACGTTCCGCCGCCAGCGCGGACACGTCCGACGCTCCGATGTCGAACGCCGCGTCGCTGCGGGCCGCGCGCTGCACCGACGCGTATTCCTCGTCGGTCAGCACCGGACGGGCCGCGTTCAGCAGCACCCGCACACCGGGGTGGCTGATCTCCGCGCCGGATTCGGCCGGGCGGGGCGCCCAGTCGCTCAGGCCGATCAGGTAGTTCGGTCCGCCGGCCTTGGTGCCCGGTCCGACCGCCGACCGCTTCCAGCCACCGAACGGCTGCCGCCGCACGATCGCCCCGGTGATGCCGCGGTTGACGTAGAGGTTGCCGGCCCGGACCCGGTCCAGCCAGGTGCGGATCTCGTCGGCGTCGAGCGAGTGCAGACCCGACGTCAGGCCGTAGTCCACCTCGTCGACCAGGTCGATCGCCTCGTCCAGGGTGTCCGCGGTCATGATGCCGAGGATCGGTCCGAAGTACTCGGTGAGGTGGTACGCCGACCCGCGCCGCACTCCGTCCCGGATGCCCGGCGTCCACGATCTGCCGGACTCGTCACGCTGCGAGGGTTCCAGCAGCCAGCGCTCGCCGGGGCCGAGAGTGGTCAGGCCGTCGAGCAGCTTGCCGGACGCCGGCTCGACCAGCGGGCCCACCTGGGTACGCGGATCCGACGGGTACCCGACCTCGAGCGACGACACCGCGTCCAGCAGCTGGGTACGGAACCGCTGCGACCGGGCGACGCTGCCGACCAGTACCACCAGCGACGCCGCCGAGCACTTCTGGCCGGCGTGCCCGAACGCCGAGGACACCACGTCCTTGACGGCCAGGTCCAGGTCCGCGCTCGGGGTCACGATGATCGCGTTCTTGCCGCTGGTCTCGGCGAGCAGCGGCAGGTCGGCGCGGAACGACCGGAACAGCTCGGCCGTCTCGTAGGCGCCGGTCAGGATCACCCGGTCCACCGACCGGTGCGCGATCAGTTCCCGGCCCAGGCCGGCCTCGTCCACCTGCACCAGCGTGACCAGGTCCGGGTCCACGTCCTCGGCCGCCAGCGCGTCCCGGACGACACCGGCGAGCACCGCACCGCAGCGCTCCGCGGGACCGGCCGGCTTGATCGCGACGGCGGAACCGGCGGCCAGGGCGGCCAGCATCGAACCGGCCGGGATCGCCACCGGGAAGTTCCACGGCGGCGTGACCAGGGTCAGCGTGGCCGGCACCCGGATGGCGCCGTCCACCTCCTCGGTGGCCAGCTCGCCGTAGTAGTGGGCGAAGTCGATCGCCTCGGAGACCTCCGGGTCGGCCTGGTCCAGCGTCTTGCCGGCCTCCGCCGCCATCACCTCGAGCAGGGTGGTCCGGTGCGACTCCAGCCTCTCGCCGACCCGGTGCAGCACCCGGCCCCGCTCGGTGGCCGGCAGCGCCTGCCAGGCGGCGGCGGCCGCGGCGGCCCGGGACAGGGTCGCGTCGAGCACGGACGGCTCGGTGATCCGGGCCGCGTCGATCGCGGCGACGCCGAGCTCGCTCCCCTCGGCGATCACGGCGCGCAGGGCGGCCCGGTTGACGGCCACGGCCGGATCGGTGTCCGGGGTGTTGACGAACCGGCCGGGCTCGGGACGCTCCACGGCGGCGAACCGGTCGGCCACCCGGTGCGTGCCCGGGACGGTGTCGTCCAGGTCGGCCAGCGACGCCAGGAAACGCGCCTTCTCCCGCTCGAACAGCGCCTCGCTCGTGTGCAGCTCGAAGACGGCGGACATGAAGTTGTCCGAGCTGGCACCCTCCTCGAGGCGGCGGATCAGGTACGCGATCGCCACGTCGAACTGCTCGGGGCGTACCACCGGGGTGTAGAGCAACAGGCCGCCGACCTCGCGCCGGACCGCCTCCGCCTGGCCCTCGGCCATGCCCAGCAGCATCTCGAACTCGACACCCGCACGGACGCCGCGCCGGCCGGCCAGCAGCCAGGCGTACGCGACGTCGAACAGGTTGTGCCCGGCGACGCCCAGCCGTACGTTGCCGATCCGGTCCGGGTGCAGCGCGTAGTCCAGCACCCGCTTGTAGTTGGTGTCGGTCGCCTGCTTGCTGTCGCAGGTGGCCACCGGCCAGCCGTGCAGCTCCGCCTCGACCTGCTCCATCGGCAGGTTCGCGCCCTTGACCAGGCGCACCTTGATGCCCGCGCCGCCGCGTTCGCGCCGCGACGCCGACCAGATCTGCAGCCGCATCATGGCGCTCAGCGCGTCCGGGAGGTACGCCTGCAGCACGATGCCGGCCTCGAGCTTGAGCATCTCGGGCCGGTCCAGCAGCCGGGTGAAGACCGCGATCGTCAGGTCGAGGTCCTTGTACTCCTCCATGTCCAGGTTCACGAACTTGCCGGTGTCGGCGGCCAGCGTGAACAGGGGAGTGAGCTCGGCGACGATGTCGTCGACGGCCTCGTCGAACGCCCACGGGTTGTGCGGGGCGACCGTCGACGACACCTTGATCGACACGTAGTCGACGTCCGGCCGGGCCAGCAGCTTCTCGGTGCTGGTCAGGCGCTTGGCGGCCTCGCCGCGGCCCAGGACGGCCTCGCCGAGCAGGTTGACGTTCAGGCGGACGCCGCGCTGCCGGATCCGGGTGATCGCCCGGCCCAGGCGGGCGTCGGAGGCGTCCACGATCAGGTGGCCGACCATCTGGCGCAGGGCGCGGCGGGCGATCGGGACGACCACACCGGGCATCATCGGCGCGAGCGTGCCACCGAGCTTGACAGCCGCGCGCAGGTGCACGGGCAGGAAGCCGGGCACGTCGGCGGAGAGGTCCTTCAGGGCGCGGGCGCTGACCCGCGGGTCCTCGGGACGGACCACGCCGTCCACGAAGCCGACGGCGAAGGCGAGCCCCTTCGGGTCGCGCAGCACACCGGCGAGCTGCGCGGCGGAACCACCGACCTTGACGGTCGACGCCTCGTGCAGCCACCTCCGGACGAGGGCGATCGTCTCGTCAGCGATCTCGGACATCAGGGGTACTCCTTCCGTATACGGCCACAGTCTGTGGTCCCGAATCCGGTTAGGAAAAGCAATGCTTTGTGACCGGTAATCTTCAGTTCAGCTAACGTGTGCGCGTGCTGGAGATCCGCCGTCTGATCCTGCTCCGCGAACTCGCCGTCCGGGGCACACTCGCCGCCGTCGCCGAGGCCCTCAACTTCACCCCGTCCGCGGTCAGCCAGCAGCTCAGCCTGCTGGAGAAGGAGACCGGCACGCAGCTGCTGCGCAAGTCCGGCCGCCGCGTCCAGCTCACCCCGCAGGCTCTGGTCCTGGTCGACTCCGTCGGCGAAGTCCTCGACACCCTCGAACGCGCCGAAGCCCGGCTGCAGGCGGCCGCCACCCGCGTCACCGGCCGGGTCCGGGTGGCCGTGTTCCAGTCGGCGGCGCTCGCCTTCATGCCGGCCACCCTGCGATCCATGGCCTCGGCCCACCCCGACGTACGCGTCGAGATGGTGCAGCGCGAGCCCGAGGAAGCGCTCCGCGAGACCTGGGCGCGCGACTTCGACATGGTCATCGCCGAGCAGTACCCGGCACACGCCGCACCACACCATCCCGGACTCGACCGCCGCGACCTGACCACCGACGCGATCCGGCTCGCCCTGCCCCCGACGTCGCTGTCCCTGCACCCCGTCGACTCCCTCGACACGGCCCGGCACATGCCGTGGGTGATGGAGCCGCGCGGCGCCGCCTCCCGCCACTTCGCCGAACAGGCGTGCCGCCGGGCCGGTTTCGAACCGGACGTCCGCTACGAGACGGCCGACCTGCAGGCCCACATGCGCCTGGTCGAGTCCGGCAACGCGGTCGCCCTGATCCCGGACCTGGTGTGGGCGGGCCGCCCGACCTCCTGCCGCCTCCTGGACCTGGACGAACTGCCCCGCCGCACGATCTTCACGGCGCAGCGGACGGCGGGGGCGGCGTCACCGGCCGCCCGGGCGTTCCGCGAGATCCTGTCCCGGGCGGCCGCCTCATAGCCGCCCGCTCGGAGGGTGCGCTGACCATGGGAGCGGCTCATCCCGCCGGGCGACCACGATCAAGCGGGGCAGGCGGGGAATTCCGATCGGGCGCCGACGGTGAAGCGGCAACCGAAACCGGGGGCGGCCACGGCCCGGCGGTCCAGGATCGCGTCGCCGGCCGGGCGCCTGCCCGTCTGCGTCCAGCGGACCAGGTCGTCGAAGCCGCGCTGCAGTTCGGCCTGCGTGAAACCGCAGTGGGTCACGTCCCGGACGGCTCGGGAGACGAACAGGTGGGAGCGGCCGTTGTGCTGGGCCTCGCGGGCGTACTGCTGTTCCATCGAGAACGGGACGAACAGGTCGCCGATGCCGTGCAGGGACAGGACCGGGATCGACGGCCGGCCGTCGACGCGCGGAACGCCGCCGAGGCCCGGGTCGGCCGTCGCGGTGCGGGCCACGCGCAGGACGTCCGCGTTGAGCCGCTTCTCGGCGGCGGTGAGGCGGCGCGAGTCGCCGATCCGGTAGACGGTGTGCCGGTTGTCGGTCAGGTTGCCGGGGGCGATCCCGGCGGTGCCGCCGCTCAGCCCCGGCCAGAGGCTCTGCAGGAACGGCAGCCCGTCGGAGGTCACCGCGCTCCAGAAGGCGAACGCGGCGTCGAAGCCGGGACGTTCACCACCGGTGCGGCGTTCCAGCACGTCCGACCAGGTGCCCTCGTCGAGACCGGTCATGATCTGCTGGACCTGGGCCGCCCACCGGTCCGGATAGTCCGCATCGGGCCGCAGCGGGAACTCGATGTCCACATCGGCCAGTGTGGCGGCGCTCACGTTCGCGTCCAGAAAGTAGTCGAACAGCTCGACGTCGCCGAGCACCCCGCAGGTCGGCATCGCCCCGGCGAACGAGCGGGGGAACTCCTCGATCGCCACCGCGGTGATGTGCCCGCCCATCGACTCGCCGGTCATGAACACCTGGCGTGCCGCCCGCCCGGTCAGGTCGCGGAACAGGCCGATCAGCGCGTGCGAGTCCCGGACGCCCTGCCCGACGTCGTAGCCGTTCGTCGCATAGCTGGAGGCGGCCCACGCGAAGCCGTTGCGGACGTAGTGTTCGCGCAGGTCAGGGGAGTCGACCAGCACCGTCGTGCCGCTGCCGCGGTAGCCGTGCGCCCACAGCACGAGCTTGCCGTTCCATTGGCGAGGGATCTCGACCCGGTAGGCGGCGTCGCGCAGGATGCCGGTCCGGACCGTCGCGCCGGGCAGGGCGGTGAAGTCCGAGCCGTCCGCCTCGCAGTCCGGGTCGCCGATCAGGTAACCGGGCTGGGACACGCTCGGCGTCGGCGCGCCGCAGGTGGGCGCGGCCTGCGCGGCACCCACCGGGCTCAGCGAGCCGAGGACCATCAGCGCCACCACTGCGGCACGACGAACGATCATGGCGTTACCTCCCGGTAACATCCAATGATTTACCCACGTCCATGTCAAGGCGGGCAGCGGGTCGCTCTTCCTCATCGGGTACGAGCAAGCCGGGAGTCCCCGGACCCGCGGCGGACGGCCCGGCTGCCACACCGGGCCGTCGCCGGGCGCACGCTCATGTGCGCCCCGGAGCGGGACTCAGCGACTGGTGTAGATGAATCCGACCTTGTCCACCTCGTCACCCGCGCGGCCATGGAAGCCGGCGATCTGCCAGCCGCTGGGTGCCGTCCGCGTGACACAGTCCGATGTGGTGGTGCCGCCGGCGATGCTGCGTCCCAGGTTGGTGGTGAACTTCGTGTAGAAGATCCGGGTGTGCGAGTCGTACTGTCCGCGGCACAGGGTGCCCGCGGTCACGTACTCCGACGAGGAGAGCGTGAGCGACTGGGCCGTGCCGCCGGTGCCGCCGTGGGTGAGGGTGCCGGTGGCCGACGTCGCCGAGATCTGGTCGACCCGTGAGCCGGCCCGCAGGCCGATCGCGGTCAGCCGACCGGCGGCCGGGACCGCGTCGATGTCGGTGAAGTAGTCGCCGTGCGGGCCGCCGAACTGTTCGCTGAGCTGGTACGACGAGTTGGCCGTCCAGCTCATCGCGGTGCTGATCGGGAAGTGGTCGGAGAGCATCAGGCCGTCGCTGGTGATGAACCCGGCGTGTTCGTTGTGGTAGTCGGTGGCGGTCAGGGTGACGAACCGGCTGCTCCGGTACAGGATCTTGTCGACGACCTCGCAGGTGTCGGTGATCGCCGCCGCGTCGCAGAGCAGCGCGTCCGAGCCGGCCGCCGGGGCGCTGCCGCCGCGTTCCAGCTCGACCCAGGCGTCGGTGAGGCCGTTGGCGCTGACGAAGGTGCGGATCGTGTCGGCCGCCCGGGTGTAGCGGGTGTTGGTGTCACCCATCACGATCACCGCGTTGCCCCGCGAGTGGGACGCGATGAAGGTGGTCAGCTGGGCGAGGTTGTCGGCGCGGGAGGTCTGGTCGCCGTCGCTGGTGCCCGCGTTGGTGTGCAGGTTGTAGAAGTCGACGTAGACACCGTCGGCCAGCCGGTGCCGGGCGAACGTGAAGCCTTTCGGGGTGAGACAGTCGCCGGAGTCCCACTGGCAGGAGTTCCAGCGGACCCGTTCGAAGTCGTCGGTGTCGTACGCCGGTTTGGACAGCGTGTTGAGCCCGTCGCCGATGCCCGCGCCACCGCTGGTCGGGGTGCGGTACGCATGACTCGTGTCGGACGCGTACAGATAGGCGTGGTAGTTGAAGTCCTCCTGCACCTGGACCACGTCGTAGGACGAGATCCGCTGGCCGATCGCGGTGTGCGCGCTCTGCCGGTCGGTCTCGGCGCTGGAGATGATGTCCGGCAGCCCGGCGACGTTGTAGGTGAGCAGGCGGAAGGTGCCGCTGGGGGCGGCCGAGGCGGGAGTGGGGACGGCCAGGACGGCCACCGCGGCGACCGAGGCCGCGACAAGAGATCGAAGCATGGGGGTGCTCCTCCATCGGGGGTTACTGGACAGTAGGACTCGGCCGGTCCGAAGAGAAGGCCCGTTCGAGGAGTGTTCACGTGCACAGCACGGTCAGTTGGCCGGGTTGTCGCAGGCCGCACCGAAGCTGGGCCGCGATCTCACCCCCCTGAAAAGAGTTCTCACGATGGCATTGAGCCGCCGGTCCCTCCTGAAAGTCTCCGCCGGATCCGCCGGCCTGATCGCCATCGGTGGCGCCCCGGCCGCCGCGTCCGCTGCGACGACGTCGACGACGGCCACGGCCTTCGTCGATGCCTATCGGACGAACACCACGGCCAACCTGACCGTGGACACCAACGCCGCGGTCCGGATCCTCTCCGGCATGCAGCAGGTGTGGACCACCGGCACGGCCTGGAACACCGGCACCGCCCTGGACCGCGCCTTCCTGCGCGCCAACGTCCGCTACTGCGTGCAGACCACCACGCACCGGACCGCCGCGCAGGCCGACCGCGCGTTCGTCGTGGACCGCCAGCACCAGAGCTACTCGGTGATCGCCGGCCTGGGCCCGCTCGCCGACGTCTACAAGGCCGGCGCGCTCGCCGTCACCGGCATCACCTCGGCGCCGTCCACCACCCCGGCGACCACGGTCAGCGACGCGGTGCCCGCCGACGCCCCGGCCGGTTCCGCGCTCGGCGCCGGCTCCGCCACGTCCGAGCTGGGCAAGGTGGTCACCCTGGTGAACACGCTGCGCGGCAACTGGTCGTCCGGCAACCCGAGCAAGTTCTCCTTCCAGTACCCGCGCCCGTGGCGGATGACCGCGGACAGCCGGGTCGTGGACACCGGCACGGTGGACGCGTTCGGCTACCCGGTCTACGACGCTGACACCGTGGTCGTACCCACCCTGCTGCGTCAGCGCAGCAACACCCCGGCCGAGGACGGCGGCTACGTCAGCGGCCACACCAACGCGCTGTTCCTGGCCTCGCTGGCATTCGCGTACGCGGTGCCGGAACGTTTCCAGGAGATGGTCGCCGCCGCCTACGACCTGGCCGAGACCCGGATCATCGCGGGCATGCACTCACCGGCCGACGTGATCGGCGGGCGGATCCTGGGCACCGCACTGGCCGCCGCCATCCTGGGCGACGCGGACAACGCGACCCTCAAGGCCGAGGCGCGCGCCCAGGCCGCCGCGTACTTCCAGGCCAAGGTGGGTGGCGACGTCTTCGCCTTCGCGCACTCCCAGAGCAGAGCCCTCGACGGGTACGCGGACCGCACGGTCAACGCCGCGAGCGTCCGGGCGAAGCAGACGTACGGCCTGCCCGGTCGCCGGTCGACGGCGAAGGTGAGCGTGCCGAAGGGTGCCGAGGTGCTGCTCGAGACCCGTCTGCCCTATCTGGACGCCGCCCAGCGCCGTGAGGTGCTCCGGACCACCGGCCTGGCCGCGGGCAACCCGCTCCTGGACGGCCCCGAGCAGTGGGGGCGGCTCGACCTGTTCACCGCGGCGGACGGCTACGGCACGTTCGACGCGACCGTGGCGGTGACGATGGACGGCGCCGCCGGCGGTTTCCACGCCGCGGACAGCTGGCGCAACGACATCGACGGCCGGGGCGGGCTGGTCAAGCTGGGCACCGGCACGCTGACCCTGAGCGGCGACAACACGTACCGCGGCGGCACCACCGTCGCGGCCGGCACCCTGGTCGCGGACGGCCGGCACGCGCTCGGCGACGGCGACGTCACGGTCACCGGCGGCACGCTGCGCCTGGCGTCCGCGGCGGTCCGGGTCGGCGGCCGGTTCCGCCAGACGTCCGGCAGGCTCTCTCTGGGGGTACGCGCGGAGTCCGCCGCCGCCCTTACGGTGGACGAGGAGGCGACGCTGGGTGCGGGCGCGACCGTGGAGCTCACGGTGGAGCCGTCGAAGCGGGGCTACCGCGCGGCCGTCCCGCTGCTCAAGGCCCGCCGGATCAAGGGCGGCCTGCCCCGGGTGGCCGTGACGACGCCGGGCTACCGCGCGTCCCTGTTCCTGTCCGGCGGCACCCTGTACGCCCGCATCGCCGGTTGACCCTTTCCGGGCCGGGCCGGGCCGGCCGGCGTTCAGCGGTTGATGACGGAGCCCTTCTGCACACCCTGTGCGATCGCGTCCGTCCCGACCGCGTCGATCTCGGCCGCGAGGCTGTCGCGCCGGGCGGTGACGCGAGTGGTCCGATTCGCGTCACCGCCCGGCCGCCATCGGCCGAGGCTCTCGCGTGTTGCTGTACCTACGCCGAGAACTGGAACGCCGCCTGCGGCGCCAGAGCCATGGTGATCTCCCGGCGCGAGGACGGCGCCGGAAGCTGCGGAAGTGTTACCGAAGCCCCATGCGACAGTGCGGCATCTGCGGCCGCACCCGCAAGGCCGCGGTCCGCGCCACCGCGACCAGCCCAAACCTATGCCCTACGTGCTCCCAGGCCTCAGCCCATGCACGGCGGTCTGCGCCTCTGGAGATTCGCTAGACACCTTCGCAGTCAGGGTCTGCCTCTGTGGTGATTTCGGGCGCTCAGCGCGCCCGTATTCACCACACCCACAACAGCGTGGTGATTTCGGGCGTCCAGCGCGCCCGTATTCACCACACCCACAACAGCGTGGTGATTTCGGGC
>NZ_JZKF01000312.1 GCF_000962825.1 Actinoplanes rectilineatus | reverse complement strand
GTTCAGGTCGGGCTTGTCGGCGTTGCGGCCGATCGCCGTCTCGATCCGGTTGATCGTCGCGAACCGCTTGTCCTCCAGCGGGCCGAGGATCGCGTTCTGGATGAAGTTCGCGCCGCCCTGACCCTCGGTGCTGATGATCCGGGCGTTCGCCTCGTCGATCTGGGTCTGCAGCAGCTCCAGGTTGCGGTCCACCTCGGCCTG
>NZ_JZKF01000311.1 GCF_000962825.1 Actinoplanes rectilineatus | reverse complement strand
AGGCGCAGTTCCTGCAGGCGGCGGGGCACCCGGACGGACCAGGTGCGGTCCCGGAAGTGGCGCTTGATCTCACCGATGATGGTGGGGATGGCGTAGCCGGCGAAGTCGACACCGCGCTCGGGGTCGAACTTGTCGACCGCCTTGATCAGGCCGACGGTGGCGGTCTGGACGAGGTCGTCGGTGGGCTCGCCGCGACCGGAGTA
>NZ_JZKF01000310.1 GCF_000962825.1 Actinoplanes rectilineatus | reverse complement strand
CGCGCCGTACATCTCCCACACCGAGAAATCGAACGCGTAAGAATGAAAAAGACACCACACATCATCCGGACCGAACGTGAAATGCTCCGCCGACGCCGCGAACAACCGCAACACATTCCGCTGCGTGACCTGAACACCCTTGGGAACACCCGTCGACCCCGACGTGAAGATGACATAAGCGTGCCGGGACGGCGCCACCGACA
>NZ_JZKF01000031.1 GCF_000962825.1 Actinoplanes rectilineatus | reverse complement strand
TCCCGTCCCGTGCGGTTCGGTTCGGTGCGCCGATCTTGGTGCGTCGACCGCCGCCCGCGATGGTTGGCGCACCAAGGTCCACGTGACGTGGCGTGGCGGCCCTCGCCGACTGAGCGGACTTCGTCAGGGTGGGCCCGTCCCATCCCATCTCGTCCCGTCCCGTACCGTTCGGTTCGGTTCGGTTCGGTTCGGTTCGGTTCGCCGATCTTGGTGCGCCGACCGCTGCCCCTTGGAGTCAAGAGGCGGTTGCATCACTGCTCTTCAGGAGCTCATCGAGTTTCTCGGCGGGTGTGCAGGGTCTGTCGGGGGCGGACGGCTGCTCCGGCCGCGGGACGCCGACGGCGGTCGGCGCGGCCGGTGCGTAGTGCCACCTGACGGGACACGCGTAGTGCCACCTGACGGGACACGCGTAATGCCACCTGACGGGACAGTAGTGATGCGACCAGGTATCGACTTCACCCACCGGGAGTTGGCGCACCAGGAGCTGCCGCTGCCGCTAGACACGTTCGTGGTCAGGGTGCGAGGCCCGTCCGCGTGGTGATTTCGGGCGCGCTGGACGCCCCTGTTCACCACACCCCGGGTGGCGTGGTGAATAGGCGCGCTGGACGCCCGAGATCACCACGCAGAACCTGACTGCGAAAGGTGTCGAGGTGAGAGGGAGCCGGACGTCAGCGCGCGGAGTGGGGGCTCGGCGTCTCCGCTTGTGCGGGTAGGGACTACCGCAAAGAAGGGAGAGCGGTCGAATCCTATGAACCAGGTGGTGACTCCGGGTCTCGTACAACAGGAAGAAGAGTGCGCGGAACGCTCAGGTCTCCCCGGGCCGCGTAGCGGGTAAGACGGGTGAGAGGGAACGGCGCTGGCGGGTCGTGGCAGTGGGCGGCGGCTACGCTGGCGGCGGTCGGGGATGGACGGCGATTGACGCCGGTCGTGTCCGGCCGTGTGACGTTGACGAGATGACGAGTTTGAGGAGCGGTGCCATGCGCCCCGGTGCACAGCCGAACATGCAGCAGATCATGAAGCAGGCGCAGAAGATGCAGCAGCAGGTCGCTCAGGCGCAGGCCGAGCTGGCCGAGGAGGAGCTGACCGGCACGGCCGGCGGTGGCCTGGTGACCGTCGTGATCACCGGGCTGGGTGAGTACAAGTCGGTGAAGATCGACCCGAAGGTGGTCGACGCGGACGACGTCGAGACGCTTGAGGATCTGGTGCTGGCGGCGATCCACAACGCCGCTGAGGCGCAGCGTGAGCTCGCCGACCGCAAGATGGGCCCGGCGACCGGCGGCTTCAACCTGCCGGGGTTCTGATCCCGTGTATGAAGGCGCCATTCAGGATCTGATCGACGAGCTGGGCCGGCTTCCGGGTGTGGGCCCGAAGTCGGCTCAGCGGATCGCGTTCCACGTCCTGTCCGCCGACCCGGTGGATGTGAAGAGGCTGGCCGACGCGCTGCGCAAGGTCAAGGAACTGGTCCGTTTCTGCACCACCTGTTTCAACGTGGCGGAGTCGGAGTTGTGCCGGGTCTGCCGGGATCCGCGCCGCACCAACGAGGTGTTGTGTGTGGTCGAGGAGGCGAAGGACGTCGTCGCGATCGAGCGGACCGGTGAGTTCCGTGGTCGCTACCACGTGCTCGGTGGGGCGATCAATCCGCTGGAGGGTGTCGGGCCGGACAACCTGCGGGTCCGTGAGTTGCTGATGCGTCTCGGGACCGGTGAGGTGAAGGAGCTGATCCTGGCCACCGATCCGAACACGGAGGGTGAGGCTACCGCCACCTATCTCGGTCTGCTGGTGAAGCCGATGGGGATCGCGGTGACCCGGCTGGCGAGTGGGCTGCCGGTCGGCGGGGATCTGGAATACGCGGACGAGATCACTCTCGGTCGGGCATTCGAGGGACGACGGGCTATATGAATTTACAAGCTGTAACACATAGGTAACACAGTGCGAGTGTTTTGGGCCCAATTGATGCCTTCTGGGCCCCCTATGTCGTGTTTTCCCTTTACGTAGTGCGTAGGTCACGGTCACATCACGGGCGAGACACGGAAGTATCCGTGTACGGTCCGCAAGCTTGACCCGGAGCACGAGCTAGGTGAATGTTCCTCTCGATGACGGCACACCCGTCGTCGCGTGCCCTCGCAGAGTGACCTGATCTCGGTCCCGATGCGAGGGCCGGCACTCGAGGCATAGCGACAACCGATCGGTTGCCGTTCGCTGCGGGGGCCATCGCCATTGCTCGGGGACTCCGGTGTGACCCCTGCGCGCTGGTTGTGGACTCTCGGAGCGCGGCGGCCCGGGAGAGGGACGGCAACTCCATGGTCGTTGGACCCGGCACGGTCTCGGACCAGGTTCCGGTGGCACCGGACCCAGCAGCGGGGCCTGTTCCCGGCAAGGCGATCGAGGGTCGCTCCCTGGGGCGCATCGCGTGGACCCGTCTGAAACGGGATCGCGTGGCGATGACCGGTGGCTACGTCGTCATCTTCCTGATCCTGGTCGCGATCTTCGCGCCCCTGATCGTGAAGCTCTTCGGCTCGCCGCCGAACGACTTCCACCAGGATCTGATCGACGTCAACACGCTGGCCCCCAAGGGCGGCACCGGCATCAGTGGCGACCACCTGTTCGGCGTCGAGCCGCAGAACGGTCGTGACATCTTCAGCCGGATCGTCTACGGCGCCCGGATCTCGCTGCTGATCGCCTTCCTGGCGACGCTGCTGTCCGTCGTGATCGGGGCGACGCTCGGCGTGGTCGCCGGCTACTTCGGTGGCTGGGTCGACTCGCTGATCAGCCGCGCCATGGACGTCTTCCTGGCGTTCCCGCTGCTCGTCTTCTCGATCGCGCTGGCCGGCGTCATCCCGGACTCGGCCTTCGGCCTCTCCGGCGACGCGCTGCGGATCGCACTGCTGATCTTCATCATCGGCTTCTTCTCCTGGCCGTACATCGGCCGTATCGTGCGGGGCCAGACCCTGTCGCTGCGGGAGCGGGAATTCATCGACGCGGCGCGCAGCCTCGGCGCCCGCGGGCCGTACGTGATCTTCAAGGAGATGCTGCCGAACCTGGTGGCCCCGATCCTGGTCTACGCGACGCTGCTGATCCCGACGAACATCCTCTTCGAGGCGGCCCTCTCCTTCCTCGGCGTCGGCATCCGCCCGCCGACGGCGAGCTGGGGCGGCATGCTCTCCGAGGCCGCCCGCTTCTACACGATCTGGCACTTCATGTTCTTCCCGGGCATGGCCATCTTCATCACCGTGCTCGCTTTCAACCTCTTCGGCGACGGCCTGCGTGACGCGCTCGATCCCAAGGGGCGGCGCTGACGTGACGCCGAAAGCTTTTCCGTCCAGCCGTGCGGTTCGTAGTGAACCGTTCCACCAGGGAGGTTGCTTCAAGTGATGCGCAAGACGAGGGCGCTGGTGGCCGGTACGGCCGCACTCGCGCTCACGCTCTCCGCCGCCGCGTGCGGTGGGAGCGATTCTGATTCGAGCAGCGGCTCGGGCGCCAAGGCCGAGTTCAACGCCGCTCTGACCAAGGTGTTCAACGCCTCGGAGAAGAAGGGCGGCACCATCAAGCTGGCGAACGCCGGCGACTGGGACAGCCTCGACCCGGGCGAGACCTACTACGGCTACTCGTGGAACTTCCTCCGCCTGTACGCCCGTGGCCTGCTCACCTTCAACCCGGTTCCGGGTCCCGAGGGCAACGAGCTGACCCCCGACCTGGCCGAGGGCATGGGTACGCCGAGCGACGGCGGCAAGACCTGGACGTACAAGATCCGCAAGGGCGTCAAGTTCGAGGACGGCACCGAGGTCACGTCGAAGGACGTGAAGTACGCGGTGCTCCGCTCCACGGACAAGGAGACGTTCCCGAGCGGACCGGCGTACTTCGAGGGCTTCCTCAACCTGCCGGAGGGCTACAAGGGCCCGTACAAGTCCAAGGGCGTCAACACCGATTCGGCGATCACCACGCCGGACGACCAGACGATCGTCTTCCACCTGAAGTCGGCGTTCGGTGGTTTCGACTACATCGCGGCGCTCCCGCAGACGGCCCCGGTTCCGGAGGCCAAGGACACCGGCGCGAAGTACAAGGAGCACGTGATCTCCACGGGCCCCTACAAGTTCGAGACGAACAACCTCGGCAAGGACTTCAAGCTGGTCCGTAACGACCAGTGGGACCAGGCGACCGACCCGTTCCGCAAGGCGCTGCCGGACGCGTACGAGGTCCAGCTGAACGTCAACGCCGACGACATCGACAACCGGCTGCTCTCGGGCGACCTGGACATCGACATCACCGGTACCGGTGTGCAGCCGGCCGCCCTCGGCCGCGTGGTCGGCGACCCGGCCCTGAAGGCTCAGACGGACAACCCGACGCTGGCCCGCCTCTGGTACACGTCGATCAACCCGACCGTGGCGCCGTTCGACAACATCGACTGCCGCAAGGCCGTCGAGTACGCCGCGGACCGCGTCGGCTACCAGACCGCTTACGGCGGCCCGCTGGCCGGCGGCGAGATCGCCACCTCGGTTCTGCCCCCGCAGATCCCGGGTGCCGCGAAGGTCGACCTGTACTCGGCCGGCGCCGACAACACCGGTGACGCGGCCAAGGCCAAGGAGGCGCTGACCGCCTGTGGCCAGCCGAACGGCTTCGCCACCAACATCTCCTACCGGGCCGAGCGCCCGAAGGAGAAGGCGGCCGCCGAGTCGCTGCAGCAGTCGCTGGGCAAGGTCGGCATCCAGCTCACGCTGAAGCCGTTCCCGCAGGGTGACTACTTCTCCCAGTACGCCGGCAACCCGGGCTACGTGAAGAGCAACAACCTCGGCCTGGTCGTCAACGGCTGGGGCGCGGACTGGAACGACGGTTTCGGCTTCCTCTCGCAGATCGTGGACAGCCGGGTCATCCGGGAGACCGGTGGCTCGTCCAACACCAGCGTGCGGATCCCCGAGGTCGACACCATGCTCGACGCCGCGATCGCCGAGACCGACGCCGCCAAGCGTGAGGCCGCCTGGGCCGCGATCGACAAGCGGGTCATGGAGGAAGCGGTGATCTTCCCGGGCATCGTGGCGAAGAGCCTGATCATCCGCCCGAAGCGCCTCTCCAACGTGTTCGTCAGCGAGGCGTTCAGCATGTACGACTACCTCTCGCTCGGTGTCGCGTAGTTTTTCCACCCTTTCACGACCACCTTCGATAGGTAGGTGAAGGCAGCAGGCGGCCGGTCCGGGGCGACCCGGGCCGGCCGTCCCAGCCGGACTCTGTGATCACGTACATCATCAGGCGTCTTTTTGCGGCAGTCGTGCTGCTCTTCATCATCAGCGCCGCTACATTCTCGATCTTCTACATGGTTCCGCGCCTGTTGGGCGGTACACCGGAGACCCTGGCGACCCGCTACGTGGGCCGTGCCGCCACGCCGGAGACGGTCCACCTCATCGCCGAGAAGCTGGGTTTCTACGACCCGATCTGGGTGCAGTACGGCAGCTGGGTCAAGGCGATCTTCGTGGGCGCCGACTACGACCTGGGCGCCTCCGTCGAGCACTGCGCCGCGCCGTGCTTCGGATACTCGTTCATCACACACAACGCCGTCTGGCCCGAGCTGATCGACCGGCTGCCGGTGACCCTGTCGCTGGCGATCGGCGCCGCCATCCTCTGGATGCTGCTCGGCCTCTCCATCGGCACGCTGTCCGCGCTGCGCCGGGGCTCGTTCCTGGACCGCGCCGCGATGACCTTCTCGCTGGCCGGCGTCTCGCTGCCGATCTTCTTCACCGGCATGATCGGCCTGCTGCTGTTCAGCTACACGCTCGGCTGGACCGCCCCCGGCGGCACGTACACGCCGTTCCTGGAGAATCCCGGCGAGTGGTTCTACGCCCTGCTGCTGCCGTGGATCGTGCTCGCCCTGCAGTTCTCCGCCCAGTACGCGCGACTGACCCGTGCCGGCATGCTGGAGACGATGGGTGAGGACTACATCCGTACCGCCCGGGCCAAGGGCCTGCGGGAGAGGGACGTCACCGTCAAGCACGGTCTGCGCGCCGCACTCACGCCGATCCTGACCATCTTCGGTCTGGACTTCGGTCTGCTGCTCGGCGGCGCGGTCCTCACCGAGCAGGTGTTCTCGCTGCCCGGCCTCGGCAAGTACGCGGTCGACGCGATCACCAACAACGACCTGCCGAAAGTGCTCGGCGTGACCCTGATGGCGGCGTTCTTCGTCGTCGTCGCCAACCTGATCGTGGACCTGTTCTACGCGGTCGTCGACCCGAGAGTGAGGCTGGGCTGATGCCGGAAGGGCAGGCTTTCCTCGAGGTCAAGGACCTCAAGATTCACTTCCCGACCGACGACGGCGTGGTGCGCAGCGTCGACGGGCTGAACTTCAAGCTCGAGCGCGGCAAGACCCTCGGCATCGTCGGCGAGTCCGGCTCCGGCAAGTCGGTGACCAGCCTCGGCATCATGGGCATCTACAACCACCGGAACTCGCAGATCTCCGGCGAGATCTGGCTGGACGGCGACGAGATCGTCTCGGCCGACCGGGAGACGGTCCGGAAGCTGCGCGGCAACAAGCTGGCGATGATCTTCCAGGACCCGCTCTCCGCGATGCACCCGTACTACACGGTCGGTGCCCAGATCGTCGAGGCGTACCGGGTGCACCACAACGTCTCGAAGAAGGTCGCCCGCAAGCACGCGGTCGACATGTTGGGACGCGTCGGCATCCCGCAGCCGGATCGCCGGGTCGACGACTACCCGCACCAGTTCTCCGGCGGCATGCGGCAGCGCGCCATGATCGCGATGGCTCTGGTCAACGACCCGCAGCTGCTGATCGCGGACGAACCGACCACCGCACTGGACGTCACCGTGCAGGCCCAGATCATGGACCTGATGCACGACCTGCAGGCCGAGTTCAACTCCGCGCTGATCGTGATCACCCACGACCTCGGTGTGGTGGCGGAACTCGCCGACGAGGTGCTGGTCATGTACGGCGGGCGGTGCATCGAGTACGCGTCCGCCACCACGATCTTCGATCAGCCGGAGCACCCGTACACCTGGGGTCTGCTCGGATCGATGCCCCGGATGGACCGCGCCACCCAGGAGCGGCTCGTGCCGATCCCCGGCTCCCCGCCCTCGCTGATCAACCTGCCGCAGGGCTGCTCGTTCAGCCCGCGCTGCGCCTTCGAGGACCGCACCGGCGGCCTCGGCGCCACCGTCGTGCCCGAGCTGGCCCGCGCCGGCGGCAGTAACCACCTGGTCCGATGCCACCTGCCCACCGAGGAGCGGCAGCGCATCTGGGCGGAAGAGGTCAAACCGAAGTTGGAGGCCCCATGAGTAAGGAAGCGTTGCTCTCCGTCAAAGGTCTGGAGAAGCACTTCCCGATCACCAAGGGCCTGCTGCGCCGCAAGGTCGGAGCGGTGCGCGCGGTCGACGGCGTCGACTTCAGCGTCTACAAGGGGGAGACCCTCGGCCTGGTCGGCGAGTCCGGTTGTGGCAAGTCCACCACCGGCCGTCTGCTGACCCGTCTGCTGGAACCGACCGGCGGGTCGATCGAGTTCGAGGGTCGCGACATCGCGCACCTGAGCCAGGGGAAGCTGCGCCCGCTCCGCCGGGACATGCAGATGATCTTCCAGGACCCGTTCTCGTCGCTGAACCCGCGGCACACCGTCGGCACGATCGTCGGTGCGCCGCTCCGGATCCAGAACGTCAAGACTGAGCACGGCATCAAGCGGGCCGTCCAGGACCTGCTGAAGCTGGTGGGCCTGAACCCGGAGCACTACAACCGGTACCCGCACGAGTTCTCCGGCGGTCAGCGTCAGCGCATCGGCATCGCGCGGACCCTCGCCCTGCGCCCGAAGATGATCGTCGCCGACGAGCCGGTCTCGGCCCTCGACGTGTCGATCCAGGCGCAGGTCGTCAACCTGCTGGAAGACCTGCAGAACGAGTTCGACCTGACGTACGTGTTCATCGCGCACGACCTGTCGGTGGTCAAGCACATCTCCGACCGGGTCGCCGTGATGTACCTGGGCAAGGTCGTGGAGATCGCCGACCGGGACGACCTGTACAACAACCCGCGGCACCCGTACACCGTCGCCCTGATGTCGGCGGTGCCGGTGCCCGACCCGCGCCGGCGGGACAAGGCGCAGCGGGAGCGGGTGCTGCTCACCGGCGACGTGCCGAGCCCGATCAACCCGCCGTCCGGTTGCCGGTTCCGGACCCGCTGCTGGAAGGCGCAGGACATCTGCGCGACCGAGGAGCCGCCGCTGACGCAGCGCCTTGACGACCCGTCCTCGCACCTGACCGCCTGCCACTTCCCGGTGGTCGACGACGAGGCGGTGGCCGGCCGGCGGCCGGTGGCAACGAAGGCATGACGAAACGGGGGCCGCATCAGCGGCCCCCGTTTTCCATTACTGATCAGCGCTCGCAGTTCCGCTCGACGTCGTTGCGGACATTTCCTCTGCCCCGTGGGAATTGATTTCCGTGGTTCCGGGTCCGCATGGGAGGACGCGGGGTGAATTTCGCGTCAGCTCGCTGTTCCCGGTCGGATTGTTCCCTGTCGGATCTCAGCTCTCGCAGCTGCGCTTGACGTCCTTGGCGTCGGCGTGACACCAGTCGCTGCCGGCGTCACCGGCGAGCAGGTCCCTGGTCTTGGCGCCCTTCCAGTCCTCACCGGTCAGGTAGTCGTTGCCGGCGCCGCCGTAGAGCTTGTCCTTGCCCTGGTCGCCGCTCAGCGCGTCGGTGCCGGCGCCGCCGTGGAGCGTGTCGCTGCCCGTGTCGCCGTACAGTTCGTCGTTGCCGGCGTCACCGTAGAGCTTGTCGTCACCGGAGTCGCCGACCACGTAGTCGGCGCCGCCCCGGCCGTGGATCGTGTCCTTGCCGGCCCCGCCGTACAGGGAGTCCGCGCTGCTCCCGCCGGTGATCGTGTCGTTTCCGGCGCCGCCGTGGGCGACCAGCGCCAGGCGGGTGTTGTTGGTGATCCTGTCGTTGCGGTCGTAGGTGTGGACCTGGACCTTCTGGAGGTACTCGCCGGCGCCGCACGTGACCTTGGTCTTGTCGCCCTTGACCGCCGTGCAGCCCTTGCCCGCCTTGATCGGGTGCTTGTCGTCGACGACGATGTTCCGGCCGCTCAAGCTGATCACGACGGTGTTGGCCTTGCCCTTGGCGGCCTTGTACTGGACGACCGCGACGTCCTGAACGTTCGGGTCCCAGCCGATCTGGACGACTCCGGCCGACGCGGCCTGGGCCGGAACCGCGAACATCCCGAGCGCCGCGGTGGCGAGAACGGTCAGGCCGATGCGGGACGTCCAGCGCGCACTTGTCTCAGACATTTCTTGTTTCCCCCGTGTTCGATTCCCCGTGGTCGTTCGTCCAAATTAGAACGCGATCCGTGAAGTCGGTGTGAAGCCGAATCGTCACGACCAATGAAGCTGGGGAGATTCGTAGAAGCGCACGTTCTGCTGTTTCCAGCGCGGTCCGTAGGCGCCGAGACGGGCCCGGAACGACTCCCAGTCGTGCGTCGCCCGCGGTGACCAACCCAGCTCGGCGATCGCCGGCAGCCGCGGGAACGCCTGGAACTCGATGTCGGCCAGATCGGTCAGGGTCTCCGACCACAGCGGGGCCTCAACCCCCAAGACCCGGTCCTCGGGTACGCCGTGAAGCAGTCCCGCCGGATCCCAGTCGTACGCCTCGTCGACCTCGATCGTGCCGGCCCAGTGCAGTCCACCCGGGGTGAGCAGGTCGTACTGCATGTCGAGGTAGGTCTTGTCGGCGGGGGAGAGCACCACCTGCGCCCCGGACGCGACGGTCGGCCCGGGATCACCCTCGTGGTTCCAGTACTGGACGACCGCGTCACGTGCCGCCGGGGTCTGGGCGATCTCCTGCCAGCCGAACGGGATCTTGCCGTACTCGGCGACCAGCGGCAGCAGCCACTCCTCGAAGGCCAGGTAGTCGGCGTGCGCGGTGGAGTGTGCCTCGTCGCCGCCGATGTGCAGGTAGGGCCCCGGTGTCATCGCGGCCAGTTCGCGGACCACGTCGGTGACGAACCGGCGGGTGGCGTCGGTGCCGATGCAGAGTGAGCTGTAGCCGACCCGGATGTCGGTGCGGGGGCGGGGCGCCACCCCGTCGCAGGTCAGTTCGGGGTACGCCACCTGCGCCGCGTTGACGTGCCCCGGCATGTCGATCTCCGGGACGATGGTCACGTGGCGGTCGGCGGCGTACGCGACCAGGGTCCGGTAGTCGTCCTTGGTCAGGTAGCCGCCGCCGATCCCGCGGACGCCGGTACCCGGTGCGCCGCCGACCGCCGTGAGCCGGGGCCGGCTGTCGATCTGAATCCGCCAGCCCTGGTCGTCGGCCAGGTGCAGGTGCAGGTGGTTGACCTTGAAGTGGCTGATCTGGTCGATGTACCGGCGGATCTCGTCCGGCGTGTGGAAGTGCCGGGCCAGGTCGAGCATCGCGCCCCGATACGCGAACCGCGGGGCGTCGACGATGTGGCCGCCCGGGATCACCCAGTCCCGGTCCTGGGGCGTCGCCGCGTCGATCTCCGGCGGGAGCAGTTGCCGCAGTGTCTGGACCCCGTAGAACAGCCCGGCTGCTCGATCGGCGCTCAGCTCGACACCGTCGTCACCGATGTCCAGCCGGTAGCCCTCGGCGCTGTCACCCCCGGTGAGCCGCACCGTGATCGCTCCCGGCTGAGCGTCCGGGACCACCGGCAGGGCGAACCCGGTGGCCGGGCGGAACGCCGTGGCGAGCTGCCCGGCCACCGTGGCGGCCGGACCGGACGCGACGATCACGGTGTCGGGTACCAGCGGGAACGCCTCCCGTGGATCCGGCAGCGCCAGAGCCGGAGCGGGAAGCACCGTGGTCACCGAGATCGGCAGCGGGTCCGGCCCCGGGCCCGCGGACGCGGTGGTGACGCCCAGCGGGACGGTCAGGACGGCGGCTACGGCCAGACGGGTCAGACGCACCCGGCCGACCGTAGCCACCGGCATCAACGCTCGCAGTTCCCCTGGGTGTCCTCGGGCCGGACGACGCAGGTGTCCTGGCCGGCGCCACCGTCCAGGGTGTCCGGAACATCCGCGCCGTGGACCGTGGTGCCGTCGAGCTGGTCGTCGCCGGCGTCGCCGTAGATCCGGTCCCGGCCGTTCTCGCCCAGCAGGACGTCGTTGCCGCCACCGCCGCGGATCACGTCGTCGCCGTACCAGCCCTGGATGCGGTTGTTCGCGGCGTTGCCGGTGAGACGGTCCGCGCCGCTGCCGCCGAGGATGTCCTCCACGTCGGCGCCGACAGTGTCCTTCTCGCCGGCCTCGCCGTCGTCCCCGGTCTGCCCGTCCAGGTCGACGGTGACCGGCTTGGTGCGTCCCAGGTAGTTCACCGTGTCCCGGCCGGCACCACCGTTGATCAGGTCGGCTCCGGTGTCCCCGTCCAGGTTGTCGTCACCGGCACCGCCCCACAGCCTGTCCTTGCCGGTGCCACCCTGGACCGAGTCGTTGCCGGCCTCGCCGTACAGCCTGTCCGCGCCGGAGTCGCCGTCCAGGGAGTCGTTGCCGGCACCCCCGTGGATCTCGTCGTCGCCGGTGTTCCCGGCAAGGTTGTCGGAGCCGCCGCGGCCGTCGAGGTAGTCGCGGCCGGAGTCGCCGAGGAACCAGTCGGCGTTCGAGCCGCCGATCAGCCGGTCCTTGCCGGTGCCGCCGAGGGCGGTCATCGGGATGGCGGTGTCGTTGACCACCGAGTCGTCGCGGTCCCCGAGCTTGACCATCAGACGGTTGAACTCGGACACCTTGATCTTGCACTTGACCTTGGTGCTATCGCCCTTGACCGCCTTGCAGTCCTTGCCCGGCTTGATCTTCACGCGGTCGTCGATGGTGACCGTGCTGCCGGACCGCGTGATGACCACCTTGTTGGCCTTACCGGCACCGGCGGTGAAAGAGACGGTGACGCCGTTGCTCTTGGCCGTGCCGGTCGACGCCGCCTGTGCGGGTGCGACCGACAGGGCGCCGACCGACGCGGTGGCGAGCAGGGTGATTCCGGTCCGTGCGAACCAGGGTGACAACGACATGGTTCTCCTCTCCCCGATGAGAAATGACCTGATCAGTACTCGTACAGCCACTCGCAGTCCACCAGGGTGTCGAGCTTGGGCTGGTACAGGCAGTTGTCGTTGTCGGCGCCGCCGTTCAGCAGGTCCGGCTCACCCTCGACCGTCGAGTCGGTGGCGAGCAGTTCGTCGATGCCGGCATCGCCGTACATCTTGTCCTCGCCGCCCCCGCCGAACAGGTGGTCGTTGCCGGCGCCGCCACGGAGGACGTCGTCGCCGCCGTTGCCGTCGAGATAGTCGTTCCCGGGACCGCCGGTCAGCCGGTCGGGGCCCGCTCCGCCGATGATGCGCTCGACATCGGTGAAGATGGTGTCGTGCTCGCCGGCCTCGCCGTCGTCACGCTTCCGGCCGTCGTTGTCGGCGTAGACCGCCTTGGTCCGCTCGCTGTAGGAGACGCCGTCGTAGGTGCCGGTCCCGCCGTGGAACTCGTCCGCGCCTGGCCCACCGTTCATCGTGTCCCAGCTGCCGCCGCCCCACAGCTGGTCGTTGCCGGTGCCGCCGTGCAGGAAGTCGGTGTGTCCCCCGCCGTACAGCAGGTCGTTGCCCGACCCGCCGTACAGCTGGTCCTCGTCGCCCCGGCCGTAGAGCTGGTCCGCGCCGGAGTCGCCGTACAGCTTGTCCTCGTTGGTGCCGCCGTACAGCTTGTCCTTGCCGGTGCCGCCGTGGGCGGTCATCTCGGTGTGGGTCTTGTTGTTCACGGAGTCGTTGCCGTCGCCGAGGTCGACGACGAGGGACGCCTCGTCCGCGTACCCGGTGATCTTGCATTTGACCTTGGTGCTGTCGCCCTTGACGGCCTTGCACCCCTTGCCGGCCTTGATCTTCACCCGGTCGTCGATGGTGAAGGTCTTGCCGGAGAGGGTGATGACCACCTTGTCGGTCTTGCCCTTGCCGGCCGTGAAGGTGACGACCGTGCCGTTGGACTTCGCGGACCCGGTGGAGGCGGCCTCGGCGGGCGTGGCCAGCAGCACCCCGGCCGCAGCCGTGGTGAGCAGGACCGCCCCGGTCCGCCGGAACCATGGTGAGAGTGTCATATTTCCTATCCGATTCGTGCGGACTGCTCGACCAGCTCGCAGTTCACCGCGCTGTCGTCGCCCACCGCATAGCAGGTGTCGCCAGCTCCGCCGCGGACCACATCATCGCCCCCGTTACCTGCGATGATGTTGTCCGCGGCGTTGCCGGTCAGTAGTGATACTCGATCTCGCAGCTCACCACGGTGTCCACGGTGGGCTTGAAGTAGCAGTCGTCGCGCCCGGTGCCGCCGTCGACCAGGTCGGGCTTCCCCTTGAGGTCGCCGTCCGCGGCGTAGAGACTGTCGTCACCGGCCTCGCCGTACATCCGGTCCTCGCCGTCACCGCCGTTGATGTAGTCGTCGCCCGCCCCGGCGTGGATGACGTCGTCACCGGCCCCGGACTGGATGTGGTTGTTCCCGCTGTCGCCGGTGATCCGGTCGTCGCCGTCACCGCCGACGACGTTCTCGACGTCGCGGTGCACGGTGTCGTGCTCGCCGGCCTGGCCGTCGTCACGCTTCCTGCCGTCGAGGGAGACGGAGACCGCGGCCGTCCGGCCCCAGTACCGGACGGTGTCGGCACCGGTACCGCCGTGGATCTCGTCCGCGCCGGTCCCGCCGTCCAACATGTCCTTGTGGCCGTCGCCCCACAACGTGTCGTTGCCCGGCCCGGCCATCAGGATGTCCTCCATGCTGCCGCCATGCAGTTCGTCGTTGCCGGTGCCGCCGTACAGCCAGTCGTCGCCGCTCTTGCCGAACAGCCGGTCCGCGCCGCCCTGCCCGTGCAGCCGGTCGGTGGTGGACCCGCCGGTCAGCTTGTCCTTGCCGGAACCGCCGTACGCGGTCATGGAGATGTCGGTCTTGTTGACCAGGGTGTCGCTGCGGTCGCCCAGGTGGACGATCAGGTCCGGGTCGCGGCCCGACTTGGTGATCTTGCACTTGGCCTTCGTGCTGTCGCCCTTGACCGCCGTGCAGCCCTTACCGGCCTTGACCTTCACCCGGTCGTCGACGGTGAAGGTCGTGCCGGAGCGGGTGATGGTGACCTTGTTGGTCTTGCCCTTGCCCGCGGTGAAGGTGACGACGTTGCCGACGGACTTCACGGACCCGGTGGAGGCGGCCTCCGCGGGCGTGCCGGTCAGCAGCCCGGCCGCGGTCGTGGCCAGCAGGATCGCTCCGGCCCGGACGAGCCAGGAGGTGCGTACGCGCGGTGTCATGTGTCGTTCTTTCCGAATGCTCAGTGGGGATCTGCGTATTCGCAGTTCACGACCGTGTCGACCGTCTCCTGGAACGCGCAGTAGTCGCCCCCGACGCCTCCGTCCAGCAGGTCCGGATCCCTCGAGCTCCCGGCATCGAAGCCCAGGAGCTGGTCGTTGCCGGCCTCGCCGTAGATCCTGTCCCGGCCGGGGCCACCGATCAGGCCGTCGTCGTTGTCACCACCGCGGATGATGTCGTCGCCGTCCCCGCCGTAAAGGTGGTCGGACGCGGTGCCGCCGGTCAGCCGGTCGTCGCCCGTGCCGCCGCGGATGTCCTCCACGTCGGTGTGGACGGTGTCGTGCTCGCCCTTCGCGCCGTCGTCGCCCTTACGGCCACCGATCGAGACGATGACGGGTACGGTCCGGTCGTCGTAGCGGACCGTGTCGAAGCGGCCGGATTCGCCGTGGAACTCGTCCGCGCCGGTGCCGCCGAACATCTGGTCGTCGTCGCGGCCACCCCACAGCACGTCGTCGCCGGACTCGCCGTACAGCAGGTCCATGTGCGTACCACCGTGCAGCTGGTCGGCGCCGGTGCCGCCGTGCAGCTCGTCGGCGGCGCCCTGGCCGTACAGCACGTCGTTGCCGGACTCGCCGTACAGCCAGTCCCGGGAGGAACCGCCGGTCAGCTTGTCCCGGCCGGTCCCGCCGTACGCCCTCAGGTACTGGCCGGACTTGTTGACCAGCGTGTCGTTGCCGTCGCCGAGCTTCACCACGTGCGGCTCGCCGAGGTTCAGCGCGTTGACCTTGCACTTGACCCTGGTGCTGTCGCCCTTGACCGCCTTGCAGCCCTTACCGGCCTTGACCTTCACCCGGTCGTCGATGGTGAAGGTCGTGCCGGAGCGGGTGATGGTGACCTTGTTGGTCTTGCCCTTGCCCGCGGTGAAGGTGACGACGTTGCCGTCGGTCTTCGCGGACCCGGTGGAGGCGGCCTCGGCGGGCGTGCCGGTCAGCAGCCCGGCCGCGGCGGTGGTCAGCAGGACCGCTCCGGCCCGGACGAGCCAGGACGTGTGTACGCGTGGTGTCATGTCCCCGTTACTTCTCACGTGTGATCTGTTCGCAGCCGGTCGTGCGGTCCTTCGCCTCGACGAAGCAGGAGTCCCGTCCGGCGCCGCCGCGGACGACGTCGATCGCGGTACCGGCGTGGATCGTGTCGTCACCGGCGTCGCCCCACAGCTCGTCCCGGCCGGAGCGGCCGTAGAGCACGTCGGCGCCCGCGCCGCCGTGCAGCCGGTCCCGGTCGCCGGTGCCGCGCAGCAGGTCGTTGCCGGCGCCACCCCAGGCGGTGTCGTTGCCGTGGCCGCCGTCGATGAAGTCGTCACCGGCCCGCCCGTAGATCAGGTCGTCGCCGTTGCCGCCGTACAGCCGGTCGGCACCGCCGCCACCGTCGATCCGGTCCGCGCCGGTGTCGCCGTTGAGGTAGTCGTCGCCGGGCCCGCCGGTCAGCCGATCCCGGCCCGCCCCGCCGATCCCGTCGATGCCGATGTCGGTCTTGTTGACCAGCGTGTCGTCCCGGTCACGCAGCAGCGCGGTCAGCGCCGCACCGGTCAGCGTGGGAAGCGTGCACCGGACCTTGGTGCTGTCGCCCTTGACCGCCGTGCAGCCGGCGCCCGGCGTGATCCGCACCCGGTCGTCGATGGTGACGGTCCGGCCGGAACGGGTGAAGGTGACCTTGTTGGTCTGGCCCTGTGCCGCGATGAACCGGACGACAGCGCCGTCGACCCGGGCCTTCCCGGCCGACGCCGCCTGGGCGGGCGTGGCGGCCAGGAGACCGGCCGAGGAGGCGGCCAGCAGGACCGCTCCGGCCCGGACGAGCAGAGTTGAACGTGCCATCAGCCTTGGACCACCTGTTCGCAGTCGGCCTGCCGGTCGTTGTCCTGCAGGTGGCAGTAATCGGTGTCGGCGCCGCCGTCCAGCAGGTCCGGCTGGCCCCAGGCCTCGCCGTCGGTGCCGGCGAGCCGGTCGTCGCCGGCCTGGCCGTAGAGCAGGTCCGCGCCCACGTCACCGTCGATGTCGTCGTTGCCGGCGCCGCCGCGGATGACGTCGTCGCCCCACCAGCCGACGATCCGGTTGGCCCGGCCGTCGCCGGTGAGGTGGTCGTCGCCCTCACCGCCGTAGATGTTCTCCACATCGGTGGCGACGGTGTCGCCCTCGCCCTTGGCGCCGTCGTTCTTCCTGCCGTCCAGGTTGACGGTCACCGGCTTCGTGTGGCCGCTGTAGGAGACCATGTCGGTGCCCGAGCCGCCGCGGATGACGTCCGCACCGGTGCCCGGGCTCAGGTAGTCGTTGCCGGAGTCGCCCCGGAGAGTGTCCGCGCCGGAGCCGCCGGACATGTCGTCGTTCCCGATGTCGCCGTGCATCCTGTCGTCGCCGGTGGACCCGGCCATCTGGTCGTCGTCGGCGCCGCCCCACAGGGTGTCGTCGCCGCTGCCGCCCCACAGGATGTCCCAGCCGCCGTCGCCGTACAGCACGTCGTTGCCGGTGCCGCCGTCCAGGTAGTCGTGCTCGCCGTCGCCGTGGATCCGGTCCGCGCCGGACTCGCCGTAGAGCTCGTCACCGCCGGTGCCGCCGGTCAGGGTGTCCTTGCCGGAGCCGCCGTACGCGAACATGCCGGCACCGGACTTGTTGATGACCGTGTCGTCCCGGTCGCCGAGGTGGACCCGGATCGGCTGGTAGGCGGTGCTCAGGAGCGTACAGGTGACTCGGGTTTTGTCGCCCTTGACTTGTTTGCAGCCTTTTCCGGCTTTGAGGGCGACGCGGTCATCGATGGTGACCGTCTTTCCGGAGATGCTGAGGGTGACCTTGTTGACCTTGCCGGAGGCGGCCTTGAAGGTGACACCCGTGCTGGTCGACGTCGCAGTGCCGGTGGAAGCGGCCTGCGCCGGGGCGGCCGTCAGAACACCGGCCGATGCGGTGACGAGCAGGGTGATCCCGGCTCGCCCGAGCCATGGTGACCGTGCCATTGATTCCCCCGAAGGCGGATAGCCGGACACCGATGCCCGACCTCGATGGGCCGGACGCTATGCGTACGGGTGTCAAATCAGTGTTAGGGATCTGAACTTCACGCGAATGATGAGGCTGCCGACCGGACGAACCGGTCGGCGGCCCTGGTGGCTCTCGATGAATCAGGCCTCGCAGAGGGCGGCGGTGTCCGCCTTGGACGGTGCGCAGTCGTCCTTGCCCTCGCCGCCGTCCAGGCTGTCCCGCCCGGCGTTGCCACGGATCTTGTCGTTGCCGCCGTCACCGTGGATCTGGTCGTCGCCCGCCCCGCCGTTGAGGACGTCGTTGCCGGGCTTGCCGCCCCGGTTCTCGCCGGCGTTGAAGCCGTCGCCGTAGATCGTGTCGTTCCCGCCGCCGGCGTAGACGGTGTCCGAACCGTGCCCGGCCCAGACGGCGTCGTCGCCCCCGCCCAGGGTGATGTGGTCGTTGCCGTTGCCGGCGTCGATCCGGCTGCCGACGTCGGTCTTGTTGACCAGCTTGTCGTTCTTGTCGCGCAGGTGCACCCGGATCTTCGTGGGCTCACCCTTGGACTTGCACTTGACCTTGGTCTTGTCGCCCTTGACCGCGACGCAGCCCTTACCGGCCCGGATCTTCACCACGTCGTCGATGATGATCGTGTTGCCGGACCGGGTGACGACGACGTTGTTCTTCTGGCCCCAGGCGGCGATGTAGTTGACCCAGCCGTCCTGAGGCATGTGGGCCTTACCGGTGGTGGCGGCCTGTGCGGGCGCCGCGAACGCCGCGAGGGCGAGCGTGCCGGCGGCAGCCGCTCCGAGCGCGGGCAGCCAGTTGATGCGCTTCATGGTGGTCCTCCCCGTGAATGCCGCGTGTCCGCGGCAGGGGGATCCTATGGACGCCGGTGTAAAGGGAGGGTTAGCCTTCCGGCCGGTTCAGCAGGCCGACCGCCAGTCCGTGCACGGCGTCCAGATCGGCCGGGTCGGACAGGGTGGCCTTGCCGCCGGTCACGACGTACCACTCCTCGGCCTCCTTGTACTGCACCCGCAGGGTGTAGTCGGCGCCGGCGAGCTCACTGCGCAACGTCAACTCGCCGGTCACCACGCCGACCTCGTCCGTCATCACCCCACCCGGTCCGGGGACGATGTCGGTGGTCCGGCTCTGCGTGTCCTCGGTCATCGGACTCCTTAGTGACGGTAGGCCTCCGCCGATGGTGGACCCCATCGGCGGTTACCCCGAGGACAACGAGGAAAATCCCCGCTCAGTCGCAGTTTTCCAGCATGTCGGTGAGAGTGGCCTTCTCCGCCGTCGTGACCGTCAGCTCCCAGTGGGACTTCACGGTGATCCAGTCCTTGGCGTAGACGCACCACGACGACTCCGCCGGCGGCTTCCACGTCGACGGGTCCTGGTCACCCTTGGACCGGTTGGAAGTGGCCGACACCGCGAACAACTGCGGCCGCTCCAGGTCGTTGGCGAAGTCGCCGCGCTTGTCGTTGTCCCACTTGTCGGCGCCGGAGCGCCAGGCGTTGGCCAGCGGCACCATGTGGTCGATGTCGGCCTTGAGCGGCTCGTCGAGCACCTTGTCGTCGTAGAAGCTCTTCCACGTGCCGCCGACGACGTTGCAACCGTCGAGCTTGACGTTCTCACCGTCGCGTTCCAGCACGGTGTCACGGACGTCGCAGTTCTTGCCGGCGCTCCGCCAGTGCGGGAACTTCTCCCGGCTGTAGCCCTTCATCGAGCCGGCCGCGGCCACGGTCAGCTTCTCCAACTGGGCGGCGGACTCGGAGGCGGAGACGGAGCCGGTGGAACCGGAACCGGGCGAGGCGGCCGGGTCGTCGGCGACGACCACGTCGCAGCCGGTCAGCAGAACGGCGGTGGTGGCGAACAGGAACCAGGGAGTTGCGCGAGGGGACACGTACCCCAGAGTAAGTGCGACCCTCGCGCGCCGCAGATCGCGGCACGCGAGGGGGTGAAGCTCAGCTCGCGCGGTTGACCGCGCTGGTCACCGCTTTGATGGACGCACTGACGATGTTGGAGTCGATGCCGACACCCCAGACGGTGCGGTCGCCGACCTCCACCTCGACGTACGCCGCGGCCTGCGCGTCGCCGCCCGAGGTCATCGCGTGCTCGTTGTAGTCGAGCACCCGCGCCTTGATCCCCAGCGGCTCGACGGCCTGCACGAACGCGGCGATCGGACCGTTGCCGACACCGACCAGCGGACGGCGTACCCCGCGATGGAACACCTCGACGTCGATCTCGACCTTGCCGTCCACCGTGGCCGTGCTGTAGTTCTCGACGGTGAAGGCGGTCCGGGTCTGGTGCTCGACCAGGTATTCGCCGGCGAAGATGTCCCACATCTGCTGCGGGCCGACCTCGCCGCCCTCCTCGTCGGTGTGGTGCTGCACGACGCCGGAGAACTCGATCTGCAGCCGGCGCGGCATCTCCAGCTTGTGCTCCTCCTTCATGATGTACGCCACGCCGCCCTTGCCGGACTGCGAGTTGACCCGGATGACCGCCTCGTAGGTGCGGCCCACGTCCTTGGGGTCGATCGGCAGGTAAGGCACGCCCCAGGTGAACGCCTCGATCGGGGTGCCGGCGGCGTCCGCGTCGGCCTGCAGCGCCGCGAAACCCTTCTTGATCGCGTCCTGGTGCGAGCCGGAGAACGCGGTGTAGACCAGGTCACCGGCGTACGGGTGCCGCTCGTGCACCGGCAGCTGGTTGCAGTACTCCACGGTGCGCTTGATCTCGTCGATGTCGGAGAAGTCCACCTGCGGGTCGATGCCCTGGGAGAACAGGTTGAGGCCCAGGGTCACCAGGTCGACGTTGCCGGTGCGCTCGCCGTTGCCGAACAGGCAGCCCTCGATGCGGTCGGCGCCGGCCAGCAGACCCAGCTCGGCGGCGGCCACCGCGGTGCCGCGGTCGTTGTGCGGGTGCAGGCTGAGGATGACGCTGTCCCGGCGCGGCAGGTGGCGGTGCATCCACTCGATGGAGTCGGCGTAGACGTTCGGCGTGGCCATCTCGACCGTGGCCGGCAGGTTGATGATCAGCGGACGGGCCGGGGTCGGGTCGATCACGTCGATGACCGCGGAGCAGATCTCCAGCGCGTACTCCAGCTCGGTGCCGGTGTACGACTCGGGCGAGTACTCGTAGAAGATCTCGGTGTCCGGGGTGTGGATCTCGGCGTACTTCTGGCAGAGCCGGGCGCCGGTGGTGGCGATGTCGGTGATGCCGTCCTTGTCCAGGCCGAACACCACGCGCCGCTGCAGCGTCGAGGTCGAGTTGTAGAAGTGCACGATCGCGCGCTTGGCCCCGCGGATCGACTCGAACGTCCGGTCGATCAGGTGCTCGCGGCACTGCACCAGGACCTGGATGGTGACGTCGTCCGGGATCAGGTCCTGCTCGATGAGCTGGCGGACGAAGTCGTAGTCGGTCTGGCTGGCGGCCGGGAACCCGACCTCGATCTCCTTGTAACCCATCTTCACCAGCAGCATGAACATGCGCCGCTTGCGTTCCGGGGACATCGGGTCGATCAGCGCCTGGTTGCCGTCACGCAGGTCGACCGCACACCAGCGGGGGGCCGTCTCGACGACCTTCGCCGGCCACTGCCGGTCGGTCAGCGGCACCGCGAACTGCTTGTTGTACGCCTCGTAGCGCTGGAACGGCATGGCGCTGGCGCGCTGAGTCGCGAAGGGGTTGTCGGTGGACATGTGACTGCTCCTGTCGAAGAAAAGACGAGCAGGCGGCGTGCATCAACTCCGCGACGAGGTGCCGGCCTGGGATGAGGCCTCGTCGCGGCAGCGAAGGAGAAGGAACGCGCGCCACATGTCGCCCCACACGTTACGTGATCCACTTCCGGGTGGCGAACCATTCGCCCGGATCGTGGGAAGTCAGGCCGGCGGCGCCAGACTGTACGACGGCTGCGGCGCCGGCGACGGGCTGGTCGTGCCCAGCGGCTCACCGCTCACCTCCACACCCGGCAGCTGCACCGTGGCCGGCCCGGCGACCTGACTGACCAGAGTGAGCACTCCGTACTCCACCCGGGCCGCGGTGAGCAGCCCGTCCGCCGAGTAGCAGTAGACGCCGACGTCGACCGGCGCGTCCAGCGACGCCGAGACCGAGTCGACCGAGAAGCAGGAGCCCTGGGCGCCCTCCAGCGGCTGCACCGCGGTGACGGCGAGTGCGGACTGCCGGTCGGTGAAGACGGTCAGCCACTGGCGGAACAGGCGCTGCACCTTCGGGTCGTACCGGCGGGGCACCTTCTCGCCCTTCTCGGCGACCCGGACACAGCTGGAGGTCACCGGGTTGGTCACCGACGGCAGCGAACACACGTAGACGCCGGCGGCGGTGCGGACCACCGACACGTCCGCGGTGCCGGCCTGCGCGCCCCGCGGGATGTCGACCCGCCAGCTGCCGTCGGTCGCCACGGTCGCGACCACGTCACGCGGGGCGCCGTCGCCGACGTCGAGGCGGTAGAGGGCGGCGTACCGGCGGTCCAGGCCCAGGGCGGCCAGCCCGGCCAGCGCGCTGCGGGCGTCGGAACTCGGTGGCGCGGTGGAGGTGGCCGGGATGGCCGAGGCAGGCGCGGCCTCCGGCGCGTCCCCGCCGCACCCGGCCGGGCCCAGGGCGAGGAACGTGACGACGGTCAACACGGACAAACCGCGTCGGGTCTCGGAAGCAAGGCGCATCGCGACATTCTCGTCCCGCGGCCCGGGAAGCCGCGCGGCACCACTCCGTCGGACCCGGCGTGTCGCGCGTGGCAGGCCGGATTCTGGGATCGCATGTCGAGGCGGCGCGGATGCGCGGCTAGGGTGGTGGCGACGTGTAGCCGGAGGATTGGTTTCGCCGTGGCTCTTGTGGTGCAGAAATACGGTGGCTCGTCGGTGGCTACCGCCGAGCGCATCAAGCGCGTCGCGGAGCGCATCGTGGCCGCCCGTAAGGCCGGTGACGACGTGGTCGTCGTGGTCTCGGCGATGGGTGACACCACCGACGAGTTGATGGACCTGGCCAACCAGGTCAGCCCGCTGCCGCCCGGCCGCGAGCTGGACATGCTGCTCACCTCGGGCGAGCGGATCTCGATGGCGCTGCTCGCCATGGCGATCCACAACCTGGGTTACGAGGCGCGGTCCTACACCGGGTCGCAGGCCGGCGTGCTGACCACCTCGGCGCACGGCAAGGCCCGGATCATCGACGTGACGCCCGGCCGCCTGCGCACCGCGCTGGACGAGGGCGCGATCGCGATCGTCGCCGGGTTCCAGGGCGTCTCCCAGGACACCAAGGACATCACCACGCTGGGCCGCGGAGGTTCGGACACCACGGCTGTCGCGCTGGCGGCGGCCCTGCACGCCGACGTCTGCGAGATCTACACCGACGTGGACGGCGTGTTCACCGCCGACCCGCGGATCGTCCCCAACGCCAAGCACATCAAGCAGATCACCTACGAGGAGATGCTCGAGCTGGCGGCCGGTGGGGCGAAGGTGCTGATGTTGCGATGCGTGGAGTACGCGCGGCGCTTCAAGGTGCCGATCCACGTACGCTCGTCGTACTCGAACAAAGAAGGCACGCTCGTCACCGGCTCGATGGAGGACCTCGACGTGGAGCAAGCACTGATCACCGGGGTCGCCCACGACCGCAGCGAAGCGAAGATCACGATCGTCGGTGTGCCCGACGAGCCCGGCTCGGCCGGCCGGATCTTCGAGACGGTCGCCCAGGCCGAGATCAACATCGACATGATCGTGCAGAACATCTCGACCGAGGGCACCGGCCGCACCGACATCTCGTTCACGCTGCCCAAGGCCGACGGGCCGAACGCGATGGCCGCGCTGGACAAGATCAAGGACCAGATCAAGTTCAAGAGCCTGCTCTTCGACGACCACGTCGGCAAGGTCTCGCTGATCGGCGCCGGCATGCGGTCGCACCCGGGGGTCGCCGCGGGCTTCTTCGCCTGCATCGGCGCGGCCGGCGTCAACATCGAGATGATCTCCACCTCGGAGATCCGGGTCTCGGTGGTCTGCCGCGACACCGACCTCGACACCGCGGTCCGAGCCGTGCACGACCACTTCGAGCTCGGCAGCGACGAGGAGGCCGTGGTCTACGGCGGCACCGGCCGGTAAAGCGGCCGATGGCGAAGCCCACGCTCGCCGTCGTCGGAGCCAGCGGCTCCGTCGGTTCCGTCATGCTGGAATTGCTCTCGTCCCGGCGCAACGTCTGGGGCGAGATCCGGCTCCTCGCATCCGCCCGCTCGGCCGGCCGGATGCTGACCTGTCGCAGCGAGCAGCTGACCGTGGGCGAGCTGACCCCGGAGGCCTTCGACGGCGTCGACGTGGCGATGTTCGACCTGCCCGACGAGGTGTCCGCCCGGTGGGCGCCGATCGCCGTCGAGCGGGGCGTCGTCGTGGTGGACAACTCCGCCGCCTTCCGGATGGAACCGGACGTGCCCCTGGTGGTGCCCGAGGCCAACCGTGAGGTGGCCCGGCACCGCCCGCGCGGCATCGTGTCCAGCGCCAACTGCACCACCGCCACGATGATCATGGCGGTGGCCCCGCTGCACTACGAGTACGGTCTGCGCGAACTCGTCCTGGCCTCCTACCAGTCCGCCTCCGGCGCCGGCCAGGTCGGCGTGGACACCCTGCACGACCAGCTCACCAAGGTCGCCGGCGACCGGATGCTCGGCTCCCGCCCCGGCAACGTCCGGCAGGCCGTCGGCGACGACCTCGGGCCGTTCCCGGCGCCGCTCGCCCTCAACGTGGTCCCCTGGTCCGGGCAGCTGTCCGCCCTCGGCTGGTCCTCCGAGGAGCTGAAACTCCGCAACGAATCCCGCAAGATCCTCGGCCTGCCCGCGTTGAAGGTATCCGCCACCTGCGTCCGGGTCCCCGTGGTGACCGGCCACTCCATCGCCGTGCACGCCGTCTTCGCCGCCGAGGTGACCGCCGACGGCGCCCGTCAGGTGCTGCGCAACGCCCCCGGCGTGATCGTCGTCGACGACCCGGAGTCCGACGAGTTCCCGATGCCGATCGACGCGGTCGGCACCGACCCGTCGTGGGTGGGCCGCATCCGCCGGGCGATGGACGATCCGCGCGCCCTGTCCTTCTTCGTCACCGGTGACAACATGCGCAAGGGCGCGGCCCTGAACACGGTCCAGGTGGCCGAGTTGATCGCCGCCGAGTTCGGGAAATGAGCGAGATGCCGGACGTCTGCGAGGTGGTGATCACGGCCGCCGACCCGGAGTGGCTGGCCGCCTTCACCCGTTCCCTGGTCACCGACCGCCTGGCCGCCTGCGGGCAGCAGATCACGGCGATCCGTTCCCTCTACCGCTGGGACGGCGCCGTCCAGGACGATCCGGAGTCCCGGGTCGCCCTGCACACCCGCCTCGACCTGGTCCCGGCGATCGTGGCCCGTGCCGAGGCCGAACACCCCTACGACGTGCCCTGCGTCTTCGCCCTGCCCATCCTGGCCGGCAATCCGGCGTACCTGGATTGGGTCCGTGCGGAGACCCGCGATTCCTGAGCTCAGCTTCTTTCTCTTGCACTTCTTCTTGTACGCGCCGAACCGCCCGAACCGAACCACACCTCTCGTGGCTGCGGCGTGGCGCGGCCGTCTGCCCGCTCCAGGCCGTGGCGCGCCCGTCGGCTCCCCGCCGGGGTACAGCCTCGACTGATTCCCGCTCGTCGCGGTGACCGCCGTTCGGACAGCGCTCGTTCTCGGACAAGGCCCGTTCTTCAGGTGATGCTCGCTCTCCGGGCGCCGGTCACCGTCACCGTCGCCTGGAAGCCGCCTGGAAAGCGTCGAGCGCCGACCGCAGAATGCCCGGCCGGCGCTCGCCATCGTTTGCGGCGGTCGGTTACTCCGCGGCCGCGTCCAGGTCGGCGCGGGTCAGCAGCGGGCGCAGGGTGATGCCCTCGGCGGCCAGCGCCTGCGCACCACCCTCCTGGCGGTCGATCACGCAGACCGCGTGGTCCACGTGTGCACCAAGCTTGCGCAGGTCGTTGGTGGACAGGACGACCTGGCCACCGGAGGTCACCACGTCCTCGACGACCAGCACGCGGCGGCCGGCCACCTCGGCACCCTCGGCCAGGCGGGCCGTGCCGTACTGCTTCGCCTGCTTGCGGACGAAGGCGGTGGGAAGCTTGGCGTGCCGGGCGAGAGCGGTGACGACCGCGATGCCGCCCATCTCGAGTCCGGCGAGGACCTCGGTGCCCTCGGGGATGAGGATGGCGAGTCGCTCTGCCAGTTCGTCGAGGAGGACCGGGTCGGCCTCGAACTGGTACTTGTCGAAGTATTCGGTGGCGGTCCGGCCGGAGCGGAGGGTGAACTCGCCGGTCAGACGGCTCACGCTGCGGACCCGGCGGGCGAGGTCGATGGAGTCAGTCACAAGGTTCAAGCTTGTCAGGCCGTCCGTGACGGGAACACGCCGCCCCTCGTCGTCACCCGTTGGCGTACTTGATCTCTCCGATACCGCATCCTATGTCTGTTTGGGGTAGTTTTCGCCTAATTAGTGGCTCGCGCCCGGAAGGACAGACCAGTGACACCCTTCGCGATGCTCTTCCTACTCGCCCTGGCCGGCTCCTCGTGTTTTGCTCTTGGTCGCGCTCTCGGCCGCGGCGAGCGGTACGAGCGTGGATACCGGGAAGGTTTCCGCGACGGCGAGACGGGCTCACTCGCCCGTGCCACACGCCTGATGCAGGTGGGTGACCGCCCGCCGGTGGCTCCCGCCGTCGAGTCGATGCTGGGCCCTTACGCGGTCCCTCAGCAGGCCGCACCCCGCACCGTGGGCCCGGTGGTGGCCGGCGTACCGGCCCGGGCGCAGCTCGCGCTCTGATCGCCGCTCGGAACGGTCCGCCGTGTGGCGCGGTTCGCGCTCCGATCGCCGTACGGGCGGTGGCACGGCATCCCTTCGCCGCCGGACGCGCGACAGCGACCGTGCCGGTGAAAGACCGGCAGTGACCGTGTCGGTGGAAAGACCGACAGCGACCGTGTCGGCGGAAAGACCGACAGCGACCGTGCCGGTGAACGACCGACAGTGACCGTCCAGCGTCAAATCGGCCTGGTGAACGGCCGTGTCGACGGGAACCGCCCACAAGGCGCAAACCGCCGGTTTACACGATAAGCCTGACAAGTAGGTATTTACTGGCCGCCGCTTCGACACGAAGCGGCGGCTTTCCTTTGCTCGCCCGTTCGAGTTCGTCCGCCTATCAGGAGACGGCCGACTCGGGCGGAAGCAAGGTCAGGGCCGATCAACCCCGGAAACAAGTCAGGGCCGGTTCTCCGTTTCCGGAGACCGGCCCTCACCTGCACTGCAACCTGGTCGGGGTGGCGGGATTTGAACCCACGGCCTCTTCGTCCCGAACGAAGCGCGCTACCAAGCTGCGCCACACCCCGAGCTGCGAGGTAAATACTAGCCGACCTTCCCGCCCCCATGGAAATCGGTACCCCAAAAACGCAAAACTCCAGGTCAGCGAGGTATCAGAGTCAGGAGTGAGGCCTCCGGCCGGCAGGCGAAGCGGATGGGTGCGGTGGGATGTGTGCCCAATCCCGCAGAGACGTGGAGCCACGAGTCGGTGCCGGGCCACCGGTGCAGGCCTTTGGCCATCGCCTGGGGCAGGTCGCAGTTGGTGGTGAGGGCGCCGTAGCCGGGCACGCACACCTGACCGCCGTGGGTGTGACCGGCGAGGAGGAGGGCGAAGCCGTCGGCCGCCATCGCGTCCAGGACCCGGGAGGCGGGCGTGTGGGTGACGCCGAGGTGCAGGTCGGCGCCGTCGCTGATCGGGCCGGCCACGGTGGCGTAGTCGTCGCGTTCGATGTGCGGGTCGTCGACGCCGGCCAGTTCGATGGAGCGGCCGCCGGCTTTGAGGATGGTCCGGGCGTTGTTGAGGTCGGCCCAGCCGGCCTGGACGAACGCGTCGCGGAGTTCCTCGGCGGGCAGTTCGGCGCCCTGCACGTACTCCCGGTCGGGCAGCAGGTACTGCAGGGGGTTCTTCCAGACCGGCCCGCGGTAGTCGTTGGAGCCGAAGACGAACGCGCCGGGCAGGCCGAGCAGCGGGTCGAGGGCCCGCAACACGCCCGGGACCGCCCAGGGTGAGGCCATGTTGTCGCCGGTCACCACGACCAGGTCCGGGTCGGCGCCGCTGAGCGCGGCCACCCAGTCCTGCTTGCGGCGCTGCTCGGGCATCATGTGCAGGTCCGAGATGTGCAGGATGCGCAACGGTTCGGCGTCCGGTTCGAGCACCGGGACGTCGAAGCGCCGGAGCGTGAACATGTTGCGCTCGATCAATGAGGCGTAGGCGAAGGTCGCGCCGCCGATGGCGGTCAGAGCGGCAGCGGCGGAAATAAGGGAGCGCTTGCGCATGCCCGCAAGGGTAGTTTCTCCGTCCATGGGAACGTTGAAAGACCGCCTGAACGACGAGCTGCACACCGCGATGAAGGCCCGTGACGAGCTGACCACCTCGACGCTGCGGATGGCGCTGTCCGCCGTGCGGACGGCCGAGGTCGCCGGGGACGAGGCCCGGGAGCTCTCCGACGACGAGGTGCTGGCCGTGCTGACCAAGGAGGCGAAGAAGCGCCGGGAGGCGGCGACGGCGTTCGCCGACGCGGGCCGGGCGGAGCAGGCGGCGAAGGAGACGGCCGAGCGCGAGATCCTCGACCGTTATCTGCCGAAGCAGCTCACCGACGACGAGATCGGCGAGATCGTCGCGGAGGCGCTCGCGGCCGGCGGGTTCACCGCCAAGGCGCAGATGGGCCCGGCGATGAAGGCGGCTCAGGCCGCGGTGGCGGGGCGTGCGGAGGGCGGCCGGGTGGCTGCCGAGGTGCGCCGCCGTCTGGCTTGAGAAACCCCGGATCAAGACCTTCCCGGGGTACGCGGTGCCGGCCGCGACGAGAAACGGGCGGGAGATCAGCTCTCCCGCCCGTTCCCGGTGTCCTGGCTGGTGCTACCGGCCGCCCGGCTGTTCGCCGCCGCCCTGCTGATCGTTGTCGTCGGGCTTGTCGGCCTTCTTCGGCTTGCCGCTGCTGACCTCGATCACCACGGCGCCGTTCTTGATCGTCCGGCCGGACGGGTTGGTGCCCGCCGCGGTGCCGGCCGGGCAGTCCGACTCGACCTCGGAACCGGTGGAGACGTCGAAGCCGGCGTCCTTCAGGCGGTTCTTGGCCGAGGAGATCGAGTCGCAGGTGACGTCCGGGATGGACTTCTGCTCACCGTTCGCGATCTTCGAGCTGGGCTTCTTGAACTGCTGCTTGTCCTTGCCCTTCATGTAGTTCGCGACGGTGTACTGCACGGTCGGGTTGATGATCGGGTGGGACATGTGGTCCTTGTGGTCCGGGTAGTCCGGGTTGACCATGTAGCCCGCCACGACGATCTTGGTGGTGCCGACGATCAGCGACGCGGTCTTGTCCCCGTCGGTGGTGCCGGACTTGCCGAACACCGGGTGCCCCACGATGCCGCGGGTCGGGCCGGCCGTCGCGCCGTTGCAGGAGCCGAGCTGGGCCGAGTCGCCGACCGGGCAGCGGGCGGCGTCCAGGGCGGCGCGGGCGACGTCCTTGGTGGTGGCCCGGATGCAGTGCGGCTTGCCGACGGCGAGCTTCTCGTTGTCCTTCGTGGTGATCTGCTCGACCGGGGTGGGCTCGCAGTACATGCCGTCACCGGCGAGGGTCGCGTACGCGTTCGCCATGTCGAGCGGGGTGGACGCCATGACGCCCAGCGAGAACGCGCCCCACTGCTTGACGCCGCCCTCCTCGGTGGCGCGGTACGCGTCCTTCTCCTCACGGAACTGCACGCCGAAGCGCTTGGCGACCGCGACGACCTTGTCGGTGCCGACCCGTTCCTGGAGCGGGATGAAGTACGTGTTGATCGACTTCGCGAACGCGGACCACATGGTGTAGACGCCCGCACCGCCGCCGCCGGAGTTCTGCGGGCAGTAGAAGTGCGTTCCCGGGCAGGCGGCCTTCGAGCCCTGCTGAATGATGTAGCCGGACTTGTAGGTCTTCTGCGCGTTGATCGTGTAGCCGAGTGGCAGACCCGCCTCCAGGCCCGCGATGATCGGGAAGATCTTGAACACCGATCCGGCCTGGTAACCGGTGATGTCGCCGCCACCGCTCAGCAGCGGGTTCGTGGTGTTCGGGTAGGTGCCCCGGACGCCCTTCGCCGCCTTCTTCGGGTCTGACGAGATCTTGTTCTGCGGGTCGTCCGCGTCGTCGAGCTTGTATTTGCGGTTGGTGGCGAGCATCCGGACCTTGCCGCTGCCCGGCTCGACACCGGCGATCAGCAGCGCGTTCTTCTCGGTGTCCTTCTGCCGCTCGGTGATCTCCTTGCGCGCCCCGGCCTGGCCCTTCAGGTCGAGCGTGGTGACCACCTTGTAGCCGCCGCTCTTCAGCCGGCGCTCCCGGTCGTACGACGTCGCGCCGAAGGCGTCCTGGCTGAGCCACCAGCGGTAGAAGTAGTCGCAGAAGAAGCCCCAGTGGTTCTTGGCGACCCAGGCGCAGCCGTTGCCCAAACTCTTCGCCTTGGTCGGGACCTTCTCCTTCTTGGCCTCGTCGGCCTGCGCCTGCGTGATCGCGCCCATGGTGACCATGCCGGGGATGATGTAGTTGTCCCGGCGGGCGGTGATCTGCTCGTGGCCCGACGGAACGGTCGGGTTGAAGCTGCTCGGAGCCTTCACCATGCCGGCGAGCATGGCGGCCTCGGCGATGCTCAGGTCCTTCGGCTTCTTGTTGAAGTAGACCTGGCTGGCGGCGTAGACGCCGTACGCCTGGTTGCCGAAGGGCGCGATGTTCAGGTAACGCTCGAGGATCTGCTCCTTGGAGAGCTGCTTCTCGACCTGGAGGGCGTACTTCATCTCGGTGATCTTGCGCTTCGGGCTGTCCTTCGTCGCCTCGATCACCTCGCGCGGGTTGGTCGCCGAGTAGGCCAGCGACATCCGCACGTACTGCATGGTCAGGGTGGAGGCGCCCTGCTGGGCGCCGCCCTGGTTGTTGCTCACGAAGGCACGGGCGACGCCTTTGAGGTCGACGCCGTTGTGCTCGGAGAACTTGCGGTCCTCGGCCGCGATGATCGCGTTCTGCATGTTCACCGAGATGTCCTTCAGCGGGACATCGCTGCGGAACTCGTCGTAGAACAGCGAGATCTGGGTGCGACCGTCGGACGCGTAGATCCGCGTGATCTGCGGTGAGCTGAAGTCTTTCAGCTCACTGGGCAGGTTGGCGAAGGTCTGTCCACCGGCCTTGGCCGCCAGGCCGGTCATCGCCGCGGCGGGGAAGGCCGCGGCGGCCACGACGACGCCGGCCAGCAGGCCACACACTAATAGCGAGGTCGCGTTCGTGAAGATGTTGTGATCGCGTCTGCGAAGCCAGGAGGTCACCCGAGCAGGGTACGCGAACGAGGCACGCGACCGCCCGGCGAGAAGGTCGTCGTTGCCCGATCCGAGTGTGCCCTGTCACCCCAAGCGGCGGAGGGTTTTCCCCCATCTGCACCAAAGGTACCCCCGTTCAGTCAGACCCGGCCGTCCGCTATGCCCGGAACTACCGGGCCATACGTATTTGAGGGACAACGTTGCGTAATCGCCCAACTACGGAGCATGATGGTCCGGCGAGACATCGCACAGGCGTCAGCGCGGCATGGGGGACACGGAGGCCGCGGGACGTTCGGGGGTGAAAGCTAGGGGGGACGTTTACCAATGGGGATGATCAGCGACTGGCCCAGCATGGCGGCGTGTCAGAGTGGCGACCCTGACGCGTTGTTCGTGCAGGGAGCCGAGCAGAACGTGGCGAAGAGGATCTGCCGCAGTTGCCCGGTCCGCTACGAATGCCTCGCCGACGCCCTGGACAACCGCATCGAGTTCGGCGTCTGGGGAGGCATGACGGAACGGGAACGGCGGGCTCTGCTGCGCCGGCACCCGCACGTGGCGAGCTGGCGGAAGATGTTCGAGGCCGCGCTGCGGGAGAAGGGCGCCGACAAGGTGCTCGTCTCCACCCGCTGAGCGGGCGCCGAGAGCTGATCACGCCAGAAGAGCTCCGATCGTCCGCAGCCCGTCGACGTCGTGCACGTCGGCGGGCTGCGCCGCGACCGAGGTGGCCGGCACCGTGGGGAACGCCTCGGTGAAGCCGGCCGCCACCCGGGTCTCCCGCTGGGCCTGCCGGACCAGCGAGGCATGGATCCGCAGCACGTCGACCGCGGTCTCGTGGCCGCCCTCGGCGGTCAGCCGCTCGATCGCCTCCTCGGCCTCGGCCACCGAGAACCCGTCGAGAGCTGTCTCGTGCATCCGGTTGACCACCAGGCCGGCCAGCGGCATCCGCTCCGACACCAGGCGCTCGGCGAAGTAGGCCGCCTCCCGGACCGCGTCCCGTTCCGGGGCGGCGATCAGCAGGAACGCGGTCTGCGGGTCCTGCAGGATCCGGTACGTCTGATCGGCGCGCTGCCGGAACCCGCCGAACATCGAGTCCAGCGCCGCGACGAAGCCCGACAGGTCGGTCAGCAACTGGGCGCCCAGGATCTTCTGCACGGCTCGGGAGAACAGCCCGAACGACGCGGTGACCAGGCTGAACATGCTCCGCCCGCCGGACCGGGCCGGGGCCAGCAGCATCCGCAGCATGCGCCCGTCGAGGAACCGCGACAGCCGGGCCGGCGCGTCCAGGAAGTCGAGCGCGGACCGCGACGGCGGGGTGTCGACCACGATCAGGTCCCACTCGTCACCGGCCCGCAGCTGGCCCAGCTTCTCCATCGCCATGTACTCCTGCGTGCCGGCGAAGGTCGAGCTCATGGCCTGGTAGAACGGGTTCGCGAAGATCTCCTGCGCGCGTTTCGGGGTGGTGTGCTGCTCGACCACCTCGTCGAAGGTGCGCTTCATGTCGAGCATCATGGCGTGCAGCTCACCGCCGGTCTGCCCGGCGTCGATGCCCTTGACCTGGCGCGGGGTGTTGTCCAGCTCGGTGAGCCCCATCGACTGCGCCAGCCGGCGGGCCGGGTCGATGGTGAGCACCACGGTCCGGCGGCCGTGCACCTCGGCCGCGCGCAGGCCGAGCGCCGCGGCGGTGGTGGTCTTGCCGACCCCGCCGGCCCCGCAGCAGACCACGATGCGGATCGCCGGATCGGCGAGGAGCCCGTCGACGTTCAAGCTCGGAACGGTGAGGCGGGGAGCGCTCATAGCCACCAATCCAGGGTAGTTCGCTAGATCCGGGATCCGCCTGATCAAGCCCGCATCAAGTGGGTGGCGAGCTGTTCCAGCCCGGCACGGTCCACACCGTCCGGAAGAAGCGGCAGCTCGACGACCGGACGGCCCATCTCGGTGAGCTCCATCCGCAGCGACTGCTCCAGCTCCCGGCGTGTCAGATGGGCCTGCGCCTCGGCGGCGAGCTGGGACACCGTGGCCGCCGCGGCGGGCAGGCCGGCCGCCACCAGGCCCCGCTTGATCTCCGCCTTGGTGACCCGGCCGGCCGGCAGCAGGGGCGGGCGGGCGCTGTTGACCAGCACCCGGCCGACCGGGATCTGCAGTGCGGTCAGCTCGCCGATCGCGTCCAGGCTCTCCTGGACCGGCATCTCCTCGAGCAGCGTGACCACGTGCACCGCGGTCATCGGCGAGCGCAGCAGGGCGGCGACGCTCTCGCTCTGCGTCTTGATCGGACCGACCTTGACCAGCCGGGCGGTCTCCTCGGTGACGTTGAGGAACCGGCCCACCCGCCCGGTCGGCGGGGCGTCGAGCACCACCGCGTCGTACACCCGGCGGCCGTCGTGCGACCGGGTGGTCGCCTCCTTGACCTTGCCGGTGAGCAGGACGTCGCGCAGACCGGGCGCGATCGTGGTGGCGAAGTCGATGGCGCCGACCTTGCGCAGCGCCCGCCCGGCCGCGCCGAGCTTGTAGAACATGTCGAGGTATTCGAGGAGGGCCTCCTCGGGGTCGACGGCCAGTGCCCGGACCTCACCGCCGCCGCTGGTGGTGGCCACCCGCTTCTCCGCGTACGGCAACGGGTCGAGGCCGAACAGCTGGGCGATGCCCTGCCGCCCCTCCACCTCGACGAGCAGGGTGCGCCGGCCGCCGGCGGCCAGGCCCAGGGCCAGGGCGGCGGCGACGCTTGTCTTGCCGGTGCCGCCCTTGCCGGTCACCACGTGCAGCCGCTCCGGCCAGTTCCGGTGTTCGCCCATGTACCCACGGTACGGCCCGTGGTCAGCCGGACACCTCGCACACCAGCCAGCCGGTCTTCCGGATGACCGTGACCTCGAGGCTCTGTGCGGCCGTGCGCTCGTCCGCCGTCGACATCACCACCCGGACCGTGAGCTCGGCCTTCTCCTCGTTGCCGCGGGCCAGTACCGGCTCGTCCCAGCGGAACACCGCGCCGTCGTGCGCGTGCGCGTACGCGCTGATCTGCTGCACCCGGGTGGCGAGTTTCGACTCGTCCCGGGACTTGCCGCAGACCAGATCCCGCGCGGCGGTCGGGTCCTGTTGCGTGTAGACGGCGGTGAGGAACCGGTTGACCGCGGTCGCCGGATCCGGTGCGCCGCCGGTCTCCGAGTCGCGGACCAGCAGGTACGCCGAGACCGCGCCACCCCCGCAGAGCAGCAGCGTGGCGGCGAACGCCAGCGTCAGGTACACGGTCGAGCGCCGGTTGGAGTCGCGCCGTTCGGCCGGTGGCCCGGCCCAGATCGGATCCGGCTGGCCGGGTGTGCCGTGGTGCACGGGCCAGGCCGGCGGGGTGTGCGAGATCACTTCGGTGGGATCGACCACCGGGTACGCCGGGAATCCGCCGCCGACCGTGGGCTGGACGACCGTGTCGGCGGTGAGGACCGGATGCTCGACCGTGGTGGTGAGCAGGGTGTGCGGTGGCTCGGGCGCCGGGATCGGCTCGCCGGGCGGGAACGGCATCGGCGGCTCGGGTTCAGGCGACGGCAGCGGTTCCGGGTGGCCCCGCTCCCGATGTCGCGCAATATGCGTCAAGTCGCCCTCCGTTATGACATGTGCACTTTGCATACATTCTCTCGCTCAGCCTAACCAAACGCCCGGTCTCCCGAGCCCTAAGCTGTGCCGATAACCGAACGGATAAGGAGAGCTCAGGCATGCAGAAGTGGGAGTACGTGACCGTGCCCCTGCTGGTCCACGCGACCAAGCAGATCCTCGACAACTGGGGCGAGGACGGCTGGGAGCTCGTCCAGGTCGTTCCCGGACCCAACCCCGAGCAGCTCGTGGCCTACCTGAAGCGGCCCAAGCCGTGACCGCCCCGACGCCGGTCGCCGGCGAGGGTGGCGTGGACGCGTTCGCCAAGCTCGCCGAGCTGGGCCTGACGCTGCCGACGGTCGTTCCGCCGCTGGCGTCCTACGTGCCGGCCGTCCAGTCCGGCAACCATGTCTACGTCTCCGGCCAGCTGCCGATGGTCGACGGCAAGCTGCAGCTGACCGGCAAGGTCGGCGCCGAGGTCACCGCCGAGCAGGGCACCGACCTGGCCCGGATCTGCGCGCTGAACGCGCTCGCCGCGATCGACGCGCTCGTCGGCCTGGGCCGGGTCGTCAAGATCGTCAAGGTGACCGGGTTCGTCGCGTCGGCACCGGGCTTCACCGGTCAGCCGGCCGTGATCAACGGAGCGTCGAACCTGTTCGGTGAGGTCCTCGGCGAGCAGGGCCGGCACGCGCGCAGCGCGGTCGGCGTGGCCGAGCTGCCGCTGGGTGCCCCGGTGGAGGTCGAGGTCATCGCCGAAGTGGCGTGATCTTGCGGTGATTCGGCCGCTTTTGGTGACCGAAGGTGACGGGAACGGACATCGTGTCTCGGCCATCGCCCACGGACCGACGTACGATTCGGGTCATGGGGGGTGCTGAGCCTGAGTCGGTGGACGTCGACAGGCTGCCGGGTTGGGTGACGCTGCTGCGTGCGCCCAATCCGGGTCCGATGACACTGGACGGCACCAACACCTGGATTCTGCGGGTGCCGGGAGAGCCGGTCGCCGCCGTGATCGATCCCGGACCGCTTGACGAGGGCCATCTGCGCCGGATCGCCGAGCACGGCCCGGTCGGCCACATCCTGATCACGCACGGTCATCACGATCATGTGGAGGGCGCGGCCCGGCTGGCCGAACTCCTCGGCGGGATTCCGGTCCTCGCCGGTGACGCCCTGGACGCCGGCCGGCCGCTCACCGGGAACGGTTTGGAAATACAGGTCCTGAAGACTCCGGGACACACGAGTGATTCGGTGTGTTTTCTCGTCGAGCATGAGGACGACCGCGTGATGTTCACCGGCGACACCATCCTGGGCCGGGGCACGACAGTGGTGGCCCGTCCCGATGGCGACCTGCGGGACTATCTGGGCAGTCTGGAACTGCTCACGGCGTACCCGGGAGTGCTGATGCTGCCCGGCCACGGACCGGCCCGCGACGACACCGCGGAGCGCGCCCACTTCTATCTCGGGCATCGCCGGGAACGGCTGGCCCAGGTCGAGGCCGCGATGGCGGCCGGTGCGGACACCCCGGCCGCGGTCGTCGACCTGGTCTATCCGGACATCGATCCGGGCGTGCGGTTCGCGGCCGAGTGGTCGGCCGCCGCCCAACTCGACTACCTGCGCGCCCGTGATCGGGAATCAGCGACCGGTCCCGGCCGGTTGGACCGGCCGTGACCTGCCCTGTGTGCGGGACCGTCGCGGTTCCCGGCGCCCGCTTCTGCCACCACTGCGGTGCGGCCCTCCCGGCTGCGGCGTCGCTGCCCGCCGCGGAGCGCCGGATCGTCACCGTGCTCTTCGGCGACCTCTCCGACTTCACCTCCTGGTCGGAGGACCTCGACCCGGAACGGGTCGGTGCGGTCACCGACCGGGTCCTGGCCGCCCTGGCCGGCGCGGTGAAGACCTTCGGCGGGCACGTCGACAAGCTCACCGGCGACGGGATCATGGCGGTCTTCGGCGCCCCGGTGGCCCACGAGGACGACGCCGAACGGGCCGTCCGCGCGGCGCTGAGCATGCAGCGTGCGGTCCGCCGGGTGCTCGACGACGAGCGCGGCGGCGGCGCCCCGCTGGGCCTGCGCGTCGGCCTCAACACCGGCGAGGTGGTCGCCGGCATGCAGGCCGGCATCGAATACACGGTCATCGGCGACACGGTGAACACCGCCGCCCGGCTGGCCGACGCCTCCGCGGTCGGCGCGGTCTACGCCGGCGAGCGGACCAGCGCCGGCACCCGGCACGTGGCGTCCTGGCGGCAGCTGCGGCCGCTGCGGCTCAAGGGCAAGCGCGAGCCGGTGCCCACCTACGAGCTGCTCGGCCTGCACGACGCCCCCGGCACCCGGTCCGGTCTGGGCGACGAGGCGCCGTTCGTGGGCCGCGAGACCGAGCTGGGCCGGGTCTCCGGCCGGCTCGCCGAGGTGATCGACTCGGGCAACCCCCGAGTGATGGTGATGACCGCCGAGGCCGGCATCGGCAAGTCCCGGTTCGCCGGCGAGGTCAAGCGACTGGCCGCCGGGTTCGAACCCGGCACCGGGCCGTATGCCGGGCACGGCGCCCGCGTCCTGCGGGTGCGCTGCCGCGCCTTCGGCGAACGGCGCCGGTACGCACCCCTGGCCGACCTGGTCCGCAAGGCGGCCGGCCTGCCCAAGGACCTGACCGCCACGGTCGGCCGACCGGTCGTCGAGGAACGCCTGCGCAAACTGGCCGGCCGGCTCGGCGCCCAGATCGACCTGGACCGGCTGCTCGCCCTGCTCGGCTACGGCGACGCCCCGGCCAACCCGGTCGGCCCGGCCGCCCCCGCCGACTGGCCGCCGAGCGCCAAACGGGTCGACGCGGAGGCCATCTCGATCGCCGTCGCCGACCTGCTCAACGCGCTCGCCGTCGAGGCGCCGATGCTGCTGATCGTGGACGACCTGCACGACGCCACGGCCACCACCGTCGACGCGCTCGGCAGCACCCTGTCCCGGCTCGAGGGCGCGGTCATGGTGCTGCTGCTCGGCCGCCCCGAGCTGGTGCGCACCGCGGGCGCGCTGACCCGGGTCGCCGACGCCGAGGTGCACACCCTGCCGCCGCTGCGGGGGGCCGACGCGTCCCGGCTGCTCACGTCCTACCTCAACGGCGGGAAACTGCCGCAGCAGGACGTCGACCGGCTGCTCGCCACCGCCCAGGGCAACCCGTTCTACCTGGTCGAGATGGTCACCCTGCTGATGGAGCGGGGCGCGCTGACCCCGGCGGTCGGCGCCGACGCGGCCGGCCGCTGGCAGCTCGCCGCCGGATCACTCGGCAGCCAGCTGCTCTCCCGTGACCTCGCCGCCGTCCTGGCGGCCCGCATCGACGCGCTCCCGGCGGAACCCCGGTCGGTGCTGCGCGACGCCTCGGTGGCCGGCACGACGGTGCCCAGCGGGGTGCTGGAGGCGCTGCACGAGCGGCGGGCCAGCAACGAGGGCGTCACCGAGCCGCTCGAACGGGCGGTCGACGAACTGCTGCAACGGCGCATGCTGCACCGGGCCCGGGGCGGGTTCCAGTTCAGCACGCCGCTGATGCGCGAGGCGGCGTACGCGAACCTCGGCAAGGCGGACCTGGCGGAGCGGCACGCGTACCTCGCCTCCTGGGCCGCGCCGGAGACGGTCCGGAACGGTCATGACGGCGCGGTCCGGCTCAACCTGACCGACAACGAGCGGGACGCGTTCATCGCCACCCACGCCGAGTGCGCGGTGGAACTGGCCGACGCGGTGCGGCTGCGCCCGGACGCGACGGCCCGTGAGGTCGCGCCGCTGGCCGTGGCGGCACTGGGCCGGATGGCGCGCCGGGCGCTGGCCAACATCGAACCGGCCGCCGCCATCGAGTACGCGGAACGCGCCACCACCCTGGCCCGCGACGGCCTGCCGCTGCCCGATCAGCTGGTGCACGCCCGTGCGCTGCTGCGCCTGGGCCGGGCCGAGGAGGCGCTGGCGTACGGCGAGAAGATCACCGTGAGCGCCCAGGACGACCCGGTGTGCCGCGCCGAGTCGATGATCGTGGTCGGCCGGGCCTACGAGGCTCTCGGCGACCAGGGACGCGCGGTCAGCGCCTGGCAGGAGGCGCTCGAGGTGGCCACCGAGGCGCAGCTGCTGCCGGAGCGGGCCAACGCGATGCGCCGCCTCGGCATGGCCGACTTCCTGGCCGGCAAACTCAGCCAGGCGAGCAGCCGGTTCGCCGCGGCGTACCAGGTGACGCTGGCCGCCGGGGACCGGCACGGGCAGGCCTGGGCGCTGCAGAACCTGGCCTGGGTGACCACCACCCGGGGTGACTTCGCCGGCACCGACGCGGTGCTGGGCCGGGCCGCCCGTCTCTTCGCCGAGCTGGGTGATCCGGTCGGCCGGGCCTGGCTGCGCGGCACCACGGCGTTCGCCCGGCTGCTGGCCGGCCGTCTGCAGGAGGCCCGCCGGCTGGCCCGGATCTTCCTGCCGTTCGGGGACCGGGTCGGTGAGGGCTGGGCGGTCGGCACCCTGCGGGTGGTCGAGGCGTACGCCGCCGCCGAGCTGGGCGATCTGGGGGCGGCGGACGGGCAGGCGCGCCGGGCGTACCGGGAGTTCAACGAGGTCGCCGACGACTGGGGGCGTGGTCTCGCCCTGGTGGTCCGGGGTGCGATCGCCCGCGGTCTCGGTGAGTTGGATCACGCTTTCGACCTGCTCACCGATGCTCTCGAGTACGCCGATCGCACCGGCCACCCGCTGTTGCTCGGGATGGCCGGCACGCTCCGCGGGTTCGTGGCGATGCAGCTCGGCGACCTGGAGACCGCGGAGGCCGACGCACGGCGGGTGATGACCGCGGTCGAGCCGCACAATCCGCTGGCTCCGGCACAGGTCGGGCCGCGGGTGCTGCTGGCCGAGGCGCGGACCCGGGCCGGCGATGCGGCGACCGCGATCGGCCTGCTGGCACCGATCGCGAGTGACACGTCGACGCCGTCGCTGCTCTTCTCGCGGCGGCACGCTCTTGCGGTGTACGCGTCCGCGCTGCTCGCCGAGGGGCGGGTGGAGTCGGCGCTGACCTGGATCGAACGTGCTGGTGAGGCCTCCGCGGAGGACGTCCGCAGCAGTGTGGTCGCGGCGATGGTCCGGGCCCGGGTGCTGGCCGCGGCGGACCGGTGCGACGAGGCGCGGGCGGCGGCGGAGGAGGCGGTCCGGCTCGCCCACTCGACGGAGCAGTCGAGTGAGCGTGCGGCGGCCGAGGAACTGCAGGACACCCTGCTCCTGGCCGGGTTCGGGCCGACTCCGGAGGAAACTGTCGCCTACGCGTCTGACGTGCCAGGATGATCGTGAATCCGGCTGGCGTATTTTCTTTGATGTGACGGAGACTCCGCCTGGCGCCTTGCCGGTACCTTACGTGCCAGGCATGTCCGGTTTGTCGGTTATGGCGCGTGGTGGTTACGCCACCGTCTATCGAGCCACCCAGGACTCCGTCGGGCGAGAAGTCGCCATCAAGGTGGAGAACCGGACCCTGGACAGCCCCCGGGACCAGGCCCGCTTCCTGCGTGAGGCGCGCGCCGCCGGGCGCATGTCGTCCCACCCGCACGTCGTCGACCTCTTCGACGTCGGCGTCACGGTCGACCAGCACCCCTACCTGATCATGGAGCTGTGCGACGGGTCCTACCTCGACCGCATGCGCGTCTCCCCGCTCGGCCCGGTCGAGGCCCGCGACGTCGGCATCAAGATCGCCGACGCGCTGGTGCACTCGCACGCCAACGGGGTGCTGCACCGCGACGTGAAACCGGCGAACATCCTCTACTCCGAGTTCAACTCCGCGGTGCTCGCCGACTTCGGTCTCGCGGTGCTCGGCGAGATGCGCGACTCCTCGGTCACCCTCGAGGTCCTCACCCCGGCGTACGCCCCGCCCGAGACGTTTCGCCACGACGCGCCGTCCGGGGCCGCCGACATCTATGCGCTGTGCGCCAGCCTCTATGCGGTCATGCACGGCCGACCACCCCGGTGGGCGACCGACCGCAGCCCCAGCCTGATCACCCTGATGGACCTCTTCAACCACCCGATCCCGGACCTGCCCGGCGTCCCGGAGGGCCTGACCGCGATCCTGCGCTACGGCATGGACAACGACCCGAACGGCCGCCCGTCCGCCGAGGAACTCCGCGACCTGCTCAACAACCTCCAGCTCGACCCGGAGACGCCACAGCAGCCCGCGGTCTACCGCTCGACGACCCCGTCGACGTTCGTGCCGCCGCGGCCCCGCCCGATCGTGCCGAGCACCCCGACCCGCGAGGACGACACCCCGACGGTGCACAACCCGACGAGCCGGAAGGGCTTCTTCAGCCGCTGGTTCAGCTGAACCGGGGCACATGAGCCGGCGGCCGGGGACGGCCGGAAGTGGGCAGAGGCGGCCCGCCGCGGGCCAGGGTGCCGTGGATGACGCGTACCCGAGAGGCAGAGTGACCCACCACTACCGGAACCGGCCGGCGGTGGGCTACTCGGGTTCCAGGACGGCCAGCAGCTCGCCGGTGTCCACCTCGGTGCCGGGATGGACCGGCAGGGACGCCACCACGCCGGCGGACGGCGCGTGCACCGGATGCTCCAGCTTCATCGCCTCCAGGGTGAGCAGCAGCTCCCCGGCCCGGACCCGCTGGCCGGGCACGACCAGGACCCGGCGGACGGCACCCGGCAGCGGCGCGATCAGGGAGCTCTCGGAGGCCTCCGGTGCGGGCAGCGGGAAGCGGGAGATCTCCCGGAGGGCGACCGACCCCTCCGGGCTGTCCACGTAGGAGACGTCACCCACCCGGTGTACGAGAACGGTCAGACGGATGCCCTGCACGTTGAGCACCACCCGCTCGCCGCTCGCCTGGACGACCACGATCGGCGGGTGTTCGTCGACCGGCGCCTGACCGAGACCGGCCAGGTCGAGTTCCTCCGGGTCGACGGCCCGGACCCACCATCCGGCGAGTCCGCCGTGGCGGTTCATCCGGTAACCGACCTCGACCGGTCCGGTCGGGCCGTCGTAGACGGCGGTCTGCGAGCCGGAGGGGACGTTGCGCCAGCCGGACGGGAGCGAGGCCAGGACCGGGGCCGAGGCGCGGCGTGCGGCGGCACCGGCCAGGGCGGCGGCCAGGCAGGAGAGGCGGACCGCGTCGACCGACGAGAGCAGCGGCGCGAACACCTCGGGATGCTGATCGAGGAAACCGGTGTCCACGTCGCCCGCCCGGAACGAGTGGTGCCGCAGCACCCGGACCAGCAGGTCCCGGTTCGAGACCACGCCGTGCAGCTGGGCCCGGGCCAGCGCGGACGCCAGCATCCGGGCGGCCTCCTGGCGGCTGGGCGCCCAGGCGATCAGCTTGGCCAGCATCGGGTCGTGGTGCATGCCGACGACCGAGCCGTCGGTCACCCCGGCGTCCAGCCGCAGACCGGGCTGGGGTAGCGGGCGGAACGATCCGGCCACGTCCGGCACGGCGAACCGGTGCAGGGTGCCGGCGGCCGGCAGCCAGGCGTAGGCCGGGTCCTCGGCACAGACCCGCACCTCGATGGCGTGCCCGCGGATCGGCGGCGGACCGGGCATCGGCAGGCTGCCGCCCTCGGCCACCAGCAGCTGCAGCCGAACCAGGTCGTATCCGGACACGCACTCGGTGACCGCGTGGTCGGCCTGCAGCGTCGGGGTGAGCTCGAGGAACCAGAAGCCGCCGTTCGCGTCGAGGAGGAACTCGACCGCGCCGGCGCCGACGTAGCCGAGGGCGCGGACCGCGACGATCGCCGCCCGGCACAGCTCCTCGCGCAGCCCCGGGTCGACGGCCGGTGACGGGGTCTCCTCGACGATCTTCTGGTAGCGGCGCTGCACCGAGCACTCCCGCTCGCCGAACGGCACCACCGCGCCCTGGACGTCGGCCAGGACCGGGACCTCGATGTGCCGGACATTGCTCACGTAGGGCTCGCAGAAGACCTCGCCGCCGATCTCGCGGCGGGTCGAGGCGATGGCCTCGACCAGAGCGGCGGCGTCCCGCACCACCCGCATCCCGGCCCCACCGGTGCCGCTCGACGGTTTGATCAGGACCGGAAACCCAGGCACCTCCTCCGGGCTGGTGAAGGTCGGCAGCACCGGCACGTCGGCCTCGGCGACCAGCTTCTTCGCCTCGGTCTTGCAGGTGAGCGTGCGCAGCGTGGCGGCCGGCGGACCGACCCAGATCAGTCCGGCCTCGACCACCGCGGCGGCGAAGTCCGGGTCTTCGGCGAGCATGCCGGTGCCCGGGTGCAGCGCGTTGGCCCCGGAGCGCTGAGCGGCCCCGATCAGGGCCGCGGTCTGCAGGTACGTCGCCGCCGGCGTGTTCCCGGGCAGGTGGACCGCGTAGTCGGCCTCGGTGACGTGCGGAGCGTGGGAATCGACGTCGGAGTAGACGGCTACCGTCTCGATGCCGACCAGCCGGCAGGTGGCGAACACCCGGCGGGCGACTTCTCCCCGGTCGGCCACCAGAAGTCGTCGGATCACTGCTCTCCCTTTCAGGGTCGGAACACGCCGACGTGCCCGGCGCCCTCCACGGCCGCGCTGTGCACCGCGGAGAGACAGAGGCCGAGGACAGTTCGGGTGTCGCGGGGGTCGATGACGCCGTCGTCAGCCGGGGTGTGGCCCGGGGCGGGCCAGCTGAAGGTGAAGCGGGGCTCGTCGGTACGGTCCACCCGGTTCTCCGCGTTCCCGACGGTGAGGACCAGGTGCGGCACGGCGGACTTGGCGACCGCGTGCACCAGTGGCGCGGTGGTACGCGCGTCCGCCTCCTCGTCCCGTGGTGCGCCGGCATGCTGCAGGAAGAGCACCGGGGTGGCGGTCGCGTTGGCGAGATGCAGGAAATGCACCGCCTTCTGGGCGTCGGACGCCGACCCCGAGGGTCCGGGGGTGGCCAGCACGCCGAGCGGATAGCCGTGCAGTTCACCCCAGCCGGCCACCAGCGCGCCGCCCTGACCGGGTTTGAACTCGTCGAAGTCGCTGTCGTCGAGGATCCGGGCGAGCACCTCCCGGGGCTCGAATGCGGCCGGGTCGACGGCGGCCAGGGTGAGCAGGCCCTCGACGTCGAAGCGGGGCGGCACCGGGCGCTGGTCGCGCGGCGGCGGCCCCTGCTTGCGCCAGTTGAGCCGGCGGACGCACTGCCGCGCCAACCGCAGGCCGTCGCGTTCGTCCTCGGCGAGCTGGTCGGCCGGACCGGAGAGCCCGGCCGGGACCACCGGGGTGCCGCGGACCTCGACGCCCGGGTGCCCGTTGGCGGCCCCGCGGATCGGCTGCGGGTGGATGGTGAGCACCTTGGCGTGCCCGCGCACCATGATCGTGTAGTCGGAGAGGGCCGGCAGGTAGGCCGCGTCCCCGGTGGTGATGCCGAAGACCACGCAGATCGTCGGCACCCGGTCGGCGGTGAGCCGGCTCAGCTCCCCGGCGATCCCGGCGCTGATCGCGGCGCCCTCGGACTCGACCAGGTCGACCAGCGGCAGCCGGTTGACGGTGGCGATCCGCGCCGCCCGCCGGATCTTGCGAGCGGTGTAGGGGTTGACCGCCCCGCCGTCGACCGTCGGATCGTTCGCGATCACCACGCACTCGACGCCCTCGATCACGCCGATGCCGGTGACCACGCTGGCGCCGACCGGGAACTCCGAGCCGCGGGCCGCGACCGGCGACAGCTCGAGGAACGGGCTGTCCTGGTCGAGCAGCATCTCGATACGCTCTCGGGGTAACAGTTTCCCCCGGGCGTGATGCCGGGTCACCCACTTCTCGCCGCCGCCGGCCCGTGCCTCGTCGAGCACCGCCTCCAGCTCGGAGAGCCGTTGCAGGGTGGTGCTGCGCCCCTCCAGATACGCGGGATCGCGCGGGTCCAGCGCGGTGTCGAGCACGGTCATGGCCGAACCGCCTCTGCCGTGCCCGCTACGCCCCTGCCTGCGTTCAAAGCCGCGCCCTTCCCTGTCACGCCGGTGCCTCTCGGCCACCTCCGTAACGAGCGGCTGTGCGGGTGCGACACGGACCCGTCTACCGGGTGCGGTCGCACAGAAGAGTGGATCAAGCACATTTAAGGGGCTGTCCGAATGGACAGCCCCTATGCGCGCGGTGGCGGAGGTCAGACGCGGGCGCGCCGCGCCAGCCGCTCCGGATCCAGGATGATGACGCTCTTGCCGTCGAGGCGCAGCCAGGCCCGCGAGGCGAAGTCGGCGAGTGCCTTGTTCACCGTCTCGCGGGAGGCCCCGACGAGCTGGGCGAGCTCCTCCTGGGTCAGGTCGTGGGTGACCCGCAGGACACCGCCGTCCCGGGTGCCGAACCGGCCGGCCATCTGCAGCAGGTTCTTCGCCACCCGGCCGGGCACGTCCGTGAAGATCAGGTCAGCGAGCGCGTCGTTGGTCCGGCGCAGCCTGCGGGCGAGCACCCGCAGCAGCTGCTCGGCGATCTCCGGCCGGTTGTTCAGCCAGGGCCGCAACGACGACTTCTTCAACCGGGCCAGCCGGGTGTCGGTCACCGCGGTGGCGGTGGCCGTCCGCGGGCCGGGGTCGAAGAGCGACAGCTCGCCGAGCATGTCCGACGGGCCCATGATGGAGACGAGGTTCTGCCGTCCATCAGCCGCCCGCCGCCCGAGCTTGATCTTGCCGGAGAGCACGATGTACAGGCTGTCCCCGGCCTCGCCCTCGTTGAAGACCACGTCGCCCTTGCGGACTTCGATCGTGTCCATCTCCTTGGCGAGTGCCTCCGCAGCTTCCGGGTCTACTCCCTGGAAGATTCCGCTGCGAGCCAGTACCTCATCCATCGCCGCACCTCCGAAACGCGCAACGTCTGCGCTCGATCAGTCTAGGCGCACGCGGGCGGGAAACGGGCGGCCACCCCTTGATCCAGATACCGGACGGTAACCAGATTTGCCGTGACCGCTGGTGACAATTCAGCGGTACGGGCATATCAGGACAGGCCTTTCGTCGGTCGATCCCGCTTGCTCGCCGACGGTATCGTCCCGGTCGATGAATTCGCACCCCCCTTCCCATCGCCGGAGCAATTTCAAGCGGCCCATCCTTTCCATCACGATTGTCCTTTCTGTGCTGGTCGGTGCCGGTTTGGCGGGAATGGTCCTGCTGAAGCGGAACACCAAGACCGACGCGCAATGGGCGGCACCGGAGAAAACGGCCGCGACGGCCAGTGGAAAACCGATCGCCGAATCCGCGGCTGTCGAGTCGATCACGCTGTCGGCGACCGGCGACATCATCATGGGCAGTGCGCCGAACCGGCTTCCGGCCGATGACGGCGACGGATTCTTCGACTCCGTTCGCGACTCCCTCGCCGCCGACCTGGTGATGGGCAACCTCGAGCAGCCGATCACCGAGGACACCGGCACCTCCAAGTGCGGCACGCCGGCCCGGGCCAACTGCTTCGCCTTCCGGGCGCCGCCGGCCTACGCGGCGCACCTCAAGGACGCCGGTTTCCAGCTGCTCAACACGGCGAACAACCACTCCAAGGACTTCGGCCCGAAGGGTTACGCCAACACCATCGAGGCGCTCGAGGGCCAGGGTCTCGAGCACACCGGGGCCGAGGACGAGATCACCGTCGTGGACGTCAAGGGGATCAAGGTCGCGGTGATCGGCTTCTCCCCGTACGCGGGAGCGAACAACGTCAACGATCTTCCCGCTGCGGCGGCCGTCGTGAAACGTGCCGCAGGTGAGGCGGATCTGGTCGTCGTCCAGGTGCACATGGGCGCCGAAGGGGCGGACCGGACCCACGTGAAACCGGGGAGCGAACTCTTCTTCGGGGAGAACCGGGGCGACCCGATCGAGTTCAGCCACACGGTCGTCGACGCCGGTGCCGACCTGGTCGTCGGCCACGGGCCGCACGTGCTCCGGGGCATGGAGTTCTACCAGGGGAAACTCATCGCGTACAGCCTGGGGAACTTCGCCGGCGGCGGCCGGACGCTGTCCCGCAACGGCGACCTGAAGTACGCCGGGGTGCTGCAGGTCTCGCTGACCCGCGAGGGCGCGTTCGCCGGGGGTTCGTTCGTGTCCACCTATCTGAACGACGCCGGAGTGCCCACTCGCGACAAGAAGGAGCAGGGCCGCAAGATGGTCGCCCGGCTCTCGGCCGACGACTTCGGTGACACCGCTGCGACGATCGGTGACGACGGGGTCATCAAGCGCTCCGCGTGACCGATGATGTCGACCGGTCGTCGTACTCTTTACCGGTGACCCGACCCCGTACAGCGTCTCCGCGTGGAAAGACCGAGACACTGATCGGACGCAAACGCCGGGCCCGCCGGATGGCGCGGGTGCTCGCCGAGACCCATCCGGACGCGCACTGCGAGCTCGACTTCACCACTCCGCTGGAGCTGGCCGTCGCCACGGTCCTGTCCGCGCAGACCACCGACGTGCGGGTCAATCAGGTCACCCCCGAGCTGTTCCGCCGATACCGGTCGGCCGCCGACTACGCCGCGGCCGACCGCTCCGAGATGGAGACGCTGCTCCGGCCGACCGGTTTCTTCCGGGCCAAGACCGACTCACTGATCAAGCTGGGTCAGGCGCTGCTGGACCGGCACGACGGTCAACTGCCGCGACGACTCGAGGAACTGGTCGCGCTGCCCGGGATCGGGCGCAAGACGGCCAACGTGATCCTGGGCAACGCCTTCGACGTTCCGGGCATCACCGTCGACACCCACTTCCGGCGGCTGACCAACCGGTTCGGCTGGGTCGACGAGAAAGACCCGGTGAAGATCGAGTTCCTGGTCGCCGAGCTGATCGAGAAATGCGACTGGACGATGCTGTCGCACCGGGTGATCTTCCACGGCCGGCGGGTCTGTCACGCGCTGAAACCGGCCTGCGGGGCCTGCACGCTCGCGTCGGCCTGCCCGTCGTACGGGACCGGTCCGACCGAGGCGGCCGCGGCGGCGAAACTGTTGAAGGGTCCGCGGGCCCGGGAGCTGGCGGTGGCCGCCGGGGTGGATCCCGAGTTGGTGCCGGTGGCGGCGGTCCTGGCCCCGGAGGAAGCGTGAGGAGGCTCGCCGCCGTCGTCGTGAGCACCATGGTGCTGGCCGGGTGCACGGCCACGGCCGAGGAGCCGGAGACGCCGTCACCGTTTGCGGCATGTCCGGCGGCGGTCTCCGAGAAATCGGATCTACCGGATCTGTCCCTCCCGTGCTTCACCGGCGGTCAAGAGATCGACCTGAGCGGCCTGCCCGCCCCTGCCGTGATCAACCTCTGGGCCTCCTGGTGCGGGCCCTGCCGTGAGGAACTCCCGGTCATCCAGGGCCTGGCCGACCGGACCGCGGGGGAGTTGACGGTCGTCGGCGTCGACGTGGGGGATCGCCGCGACGCTGCCGCATCGTTTGCAACCGATTTCAACGTAAATTTCCCGACCTTCTATGACTCGGGGCAGAAACTCCTCGCCGCTCTCGGGCAGTCCACTCTCCCGGTGACCGTCTTCGTGTCACCCGAGGGCAAGACCCACGTCCACCGCGGCACCGCCCTCGACGTGCCCACGCTGATCGGCCTCGTCCAGGAGCACACCGGCGTGACGGTGCGCCAATGACCCGCGGCCACGTCCTGCCCCGGCCGGACGGCCTGCCGGACCTCTTCGAACCGCTGCTCACCCGGGTCGGCCAGTGCCGGACCGAGGACTTCACCAGCTTGCGCCGCCCGAACGGCACCGGCGGCCGGGCCAGCGCCGTGCTCGTGCTGATCGGTGAGAGCGAGCCGGCCGCGGACACCCCCGGCGGCCCCGACCTGCTGGTCCTGCAGCGTGCCGCGACGATGCGCAACCACGCCGGACAGCCGGCCTTCCCGGGCGGCGCCACCGACCCGGACGACATCGACGCCACCGACACCGCGCTGCGCGAGGCGGAGGAGGAGGTCGGCCTCGACCGGTCCAGCGCCGAGGTGCTCGCCCTGCTGCCGGAGTTGTGGATCCCGGTCAGCGGCTTCGTCGTCCGGCCCGTGCTGGCCTGGTGGCGGGCGCCGCACCCGGTGCACCCGCGGCAGGCCACCGAGGTCGCCCACGTCGCCCGTCTGCCGGTCAGTGAACTGGCCGACCCCGCGAACCGTATCCGGGTGCGACACCCCAGCGGCTGGATCGGTCCCGCCTTCCAGGTGCGGGGACTACTCGTCTGGGGCTTCACCGCGGGGGTGATCGCGACGCTGCTCGACATGGCCGGATGGTCGCGTCCGTGGGAGCCCGCCCGCATCGTCGAACTGCCCGACGCCGCGGCACCCGTGCCGGCGGCCCGTGGCGGAGCACCCGACGAGGTGGTGCCGTGACGTGCTTCTGACTTCTACGCTAAGTGAGTGCCCGTGGTCGATGTCTTCCTGATCGTGCTGATGCTGCTCTTCGCGATCAGCGGATACCGCCAGGGTTTCGTCATCGGGGCCCTCTCGCTCGGCGGTTTCTTCAGCGGCGTGCTGATCGGCCTGCAACTGGGACCCCTGCTCGCCCAGCAGTTCGCCGAGGGTTCGATCCGCCTGGTGGTGGCCCTCGCGGTCATCCTGGTGCTGGCGATCCTCGGGCAGACCCTGGCCGGCTGGCTCGGCACCAACCTGCGCCGCAGCATCTTCAGCCGGCCGCTGCAGCACATGGACGACGCCGGCGGGGCGCTCGTCTCGGTGGTCGCCGTGATGCTCGCCGCCTGGCTGGTCGCGGTGCCGCTGGGATCCAGCCCGTTCCTCTGGCTCAACCGGGAGGTCCGCAGCAGCGCGATCCTCGGCGGGATCAACGAGCTGATGCCGGCCCAGGCGCAGGCGCTCTCCTCCGAGCTGCGCGACACCCTGGACACCAACGGGTTCCCGGACGTGTTCGGCGGCCTGGCCCGCACCGAGGCCAAGGAGGTGCCCGAGCCGGACCCGGCGTTGAAGAACTCCAAGGTGGTGCAGGAGTCGAAGAAGTCGGTGCTGAAGATCCTGGGCGCCGCCCCGAGCTGCTCACGCCGGATCGAGGGCACCGGTTTCGTGTACGCCTCCGAACGCGTGATGACCAACGCGCACGTCGTCGCCGGCACCCGTGAGGTGGTCGTCGAGACCTCCAACGGCCAGCTGGAGGCGACCGTGGTGGTGTACGACCCGAAGCGTGACCTGGCCGTCCTCTACGTCCCCGGACTGCGCGCCCCGGTGATGCCGTTCGTGGCGAAGGAGGCGGTGTCCGGGGCCAACGCGATCGTGCTGGGCTATCCGCAGGACGGCCCGTACAACGCGCAGTCCGCCCGGGTCCGCGACGTCAGCGAGATCACCGGGCCGGACATCTACGAGTCGGGTGACGTGACCCGGGAGATCTACACGATCAAGTCGCTGGTCCGCAGCGGCAACTCGGGCGGTCCGCTGATCGATCCGGGTGGCGACGTGCTGGGTGTCATCTTCGCGGCGGCGGCGGACGACAAGAACGTCGGGTTCGCACTGACCGCGGACGAGGCGGCGCCGGTGGCCGCGGCCGGCAAGCAGAACACCAAGGGTGTGCGCACCGGCGAGTGCGCCTGACCGGGACCGGCCGAGTGATTCAGCCGGTCGCCGCGGCGAAACGGCGGATCGTCACCGCGGCGGCGACCGCCGACACGACGAACAGCAGGATCGCGATCCACCGGCTGTGATGCCCGCCGGTGGACGTCGCGGACAACGCCGGCGCGGCCTGCCCACCACTGATCGCCTGCTCCCGCACCGGTGAGCCCGGGACGCCGCTCTGCTCCGGCGCCGACTGGGCCTGTCCGGAGGCCGGCGCGCTGCCGAACTTGGCGACGCCCACCGGCGGGGTGTTGTCCAGCGGGTTGTTCAGCACGGCCGGCACGTCGGCGGTGAGCGCCGCGACCGGATCGACCATGCCGAACCCGAAGTCGGCGTCCCGGCCGGGGGCGCCCTTGTCATCGGCGGTCCGGATCAGCCGGTTGATCACCTCGCCGGCCGGCATGTCCGGCCACCGGGACCGGATCAGCGCCGCGGTGGCGGTGACCATCGGGGCGGCGAAACTGGTGCCCTGCACCCGCCAGTACCCACCGGGGCGGGCGCCGACGAGCTGGGTGGCCGGCGCCGAGATGACGGTCTCCTGCCCGGTGATCGAACCGGACCAGAGGGTCTCGCCGTCGCGTTCCATCCCGGAGACGGCGACCACGCCGGGTTCCCGGGCCGGGTACCACACCCCGGCGTTGGACTCGGTCGACGAGGCGCTGGCGTTGCCGGTGCAGGCGACCACCACGACGTCCTTGGCGAACGCGTAGTCGATGGCGGCGGCCAGGGTGGGGCTGGACCCGCTGCCGCCGAGCGACAGGTTGACCACCCGCGCGCCGTGGTCGACCGCCCAGCGCAGGCCGCGCGCCACGATCAGCGCGTCGTCGTAGCGGTTCTCCTCGTCGAGCACCCGGACCGGCAGGATCCTGGCCTTGGGCGCGATGCCGACCACACCCGAGTCGTCGTCGCCCCGCCCGGCGATGATGGCCGAGACCGTGGTGCCGTGGCCGACCGGGTCGGTGACGGTCGCGGCGTCCTCGTCGACGAGGTCGACGCCGGTCAGGACCTGGCCCTCCAGGTCGGGATGGTGGGCGTCCACACCGGAGTCGATGACGGCGACGGTCACGCCGGTGCCGTCGGCGTAGAGCCAGGCGTCCTCGAGGTCGAGGGTCCGCAGTTGCCACTGGTCGCCGCGGACCGAACTGTCATTGGTGAAGCCGGGCTCGGCGGTGGCGGGGGCGGCCGCGGGAACGAGGGCGACCAGGCCGGCCAGGGTCGCGGCGGTCAGCCGCCGGGCGGAGGTCAGCAACCGGCACCGTCGCGGGGTGCGCGACATCGCGGCCGCGGGGACCGGATGGTTTCGTCAGCACAGCACACGGTCAGGTCGCCATTCTCGGACGTCGGGCGTCAGTCGATCGTCAGTCGATGGAGGGAGGGTACTCCCCAGAGATGGCGTGCTGCTGCGTGTGATTGTGGCTAATCGCACTCAGCGTCTGTTGATTTTTCGGATTCCGGTACGGGCGGCGGGCAGGCGAGTTGGATCAGCCGCGTTCCATCACGGCGGGTGACCAGGCGGCCACGTCCTGGTGGGAGGGTGCCGGGCCGGACTGTGCCGAGCAGCGCACCCTCCTCGGGTGAGCCGGACATCACCAGGCCCGGTGTGGAGAGTTCGCGCAGCCGCTGGACGACCGGGTCGTACAGGGCGCGGGCGGCGCCACCGGCCCGATGGGTGAGCACCAGGTGCAGGCCGACGTCGCGGGCGTGCGGCAGATGCTCGAGCAGCGGGATCAGCGGGTTCACCGGGCCGGCCGCCACCAGGTCGTAGTCGTCGACGAGCACGAACAACTCGGGCCCGGTCCACCAGGAACGGTCCCGCAACTGCCGCGCGGTCAGGTCCGGTCCGGGACGGCGGCGCTGCATGTACCCGGCCACCGACACCATCAGTTCCTCGGCGGCGGAGGCCTGTGCGGCGTACCCGATGCGATGTTCGGTCTCCGGAAGATCGATCAGGGAACGCCGGTAGTCGATCACGATCAGCCGGGCCCGCTCGGGCGGGAAACGGCGGGTCACGGTGGCCGCCAGGGTGCGCAGGAAGGAGGACTTGCCGCACTCGGCGTCACCGAAGAGCAGGAAATGCGGGTCGGCGGCGAAATCGATCGTCACCGGCCGGAGGTCGGTCTCCGCGAGACCCAGCGGAAGGCGCAGGCCGTCGGGCCGGTCCGGGTCGATGTCGGGGTACGCGACCACCGCCGGCAACAACCGCACCCGCGGGGCCACCGGGCCGGCCCAGGCCTTCGCGACCGCCCCGACCAGACCATCGGTCCCCGCCTCCGACGTCACCTCGGGCAGCGCCGTGAGAAGGTGCAGCCCCTTGTCCCGGTCGACCGGATGCTCCACCACCCCGCGGCCCGGCCGCTGTTCCGGCACGCTCTGCGCGGCCCGCCGGCCGACCACCGAGTCCGCCGGGTCACCGAGACGCAGCTCCAGACGGGAGCCGAACAGGTCCCGCACGGCCGGCCGGAAGTCCGTCCAGCGGGCGGCCGTGGCCACCAGGTGCAGCCCATACGCGAGCCCGCGGGTGGCCAGGTCGACGACCGCCGTCTCGCACTCGTCGAAGTCGTTGCGCAGCGTCGACCACCCGTCCACCACCAGGAACACGTCGGCCCGCGGCTGCCCGCCCCCGGCTTCGCGCCCGGTGATCAGGGTGGTCATCTCGCCGATCGTCCGGCGTACGCCCTCCGCCTCCAGCCGCCCGAACACCCCGCCCACGTGCGGCAGGTCGCGCAGCGCCGCGAGTCCGCCACCGCCGAAGTCGAGGCAGTAGACGTGCGCCTCGGCCGGGGTGTGGGTGAGCGCCAGCCCGCAGATCAGCGTCCGGATCGCGGTGGACTTGCCGCTGCGCGGGCCGCCGACCACGGCGATGTGCCCACCGGCCCCGCCGAGACGCAGCCACAGCGGATCCCGCCGCTGGTCACGGGGTTTGTCGACGAGGGCGGCCGGCACCCGCAGAGCGCCGTGCAGCGACGCGTCCACGGTGGTCAGTCCGCGCCCGGGTGCCGGCGCGACCGGCCCGAGCAGGTCGTCCAGTGTGGGCGGACGGTCCAGCGGTGGCAGCCAGATCCGGTGGGCCGGCGGCCCCTGTCCGGCCAGCCGGGCGATCAGCACGTCGGCCAGGGTCTCGTCGGTCTCCTCGGTGAGCGGCCGGGCCGGCAGTGCCAGGACCGGAACCTGCCGGGTCGTCCAGTGCAGCACCGTCCGGCTGTCGGCGGTGGCCGGTTCCGGGGTGCGGCGCAGCGGGGCGGAGACGTACGCGGCCCGGAACCGGGTGGGCTCCTCGGTGCCGGACTTCAGGTAGCCGTGGCCGGGGGAGCGGGGCAGCTCGTACGCGTCCGGCACCCCGAGCACCACCCGCGACTCCAGGGCGGAGAACGTCCGCAGCCCGATCCGGTACGACAGGTGCGTGTCCAGTCCGCGCAGCCGCCCGTCCTCCAGCCGTTGACTGGCCAGCAGCAGGTGTACGCCGAGCGACCGCCCGAGCCGCCCGATCTGCAGGAACAGCTCGATGAACTCGGGTTTGCGCTGCAGCAGTTCGGAGAACTCGTCGCAGACGATCAGCAGGGACGGCAGCGGTGGCAGTTCCGTCCCGGCGGCCCGGGCCCGTTCGTAGTCCCGCAGCCCCGCATGGTTCCCGGTCCGCCGCAGCAGTTCCTGCCGCCGGGTCAGTTCGCCCTCGATCGCGTCGGCCATCCGGTCGACCAGGGGCAGCGCGTCCTCGAGGTTGGTGATCAGCGCGGCGGTGTGCGGCAGCCGGTCCATCCCGGCGAAGGTGGGCCCGCCCTTGAAGTCGACCAGCACCAGGTTGAGCGTCGCCGGGGAGTGTGTGGTGGCGAGCGCCAGCACGAGGGTGCGCAGCAGTTCCGACTTGCCCGAGCCGGTGGCGCCGACGATCAGGCCGTGCGGTCCCATCCCGTCCTCGGCGGATTCCTTCAGGTCCAGCTCGACGGGTGTCCCGTCGACGGTGGCGCCGATCGGCACCCGCAGCCGGTCCCGTTCCGGGCGCGACGCCGGGTCGGTGGTCCCGAGCAGCTCGATCAGGCCGGTGTCGGTGGTCGCGGGCCGGCCGCCCGCATCGGCCGAGCCGACCGGGCGCCGTGGTGCGAGCCTGCGAGCGACGGCTTCGGCCTGCGCCACCGACAGGGCGTCCGCCCGCCCGTCCTCGGTCACCGTCCCGGCCGTCGCGGTGGTCAGCGCGCCGTCCGTACCCACGGTGAGCAGCAGCGTCCCGGGTTCCGGCGTCCGGGGCGGGGCCGTTCGCAGGTCCAGTACGGTCACCCCGTCCGGACCGTCGGTGGCCGGTTCCGCCGGCATGCCGTCCCGGACGATCACCACGTGCGGCAGTGCGGTGCCGGTCCCGTCGGCCCGGAACCGGGACCGGCCGGTGAGCACCTCGCCGAGCAGCGTCCCGAGTTCCGGATCGCTGTCGGCGACCAGCCGGAGCGGCCCGAGGGCGTCGGTCCGGGACGGGTGCAGCGCGTGCGGCAGCCACTTCACCCACTCCCACCGGTCCCGGTCGTCGGGCGCCGCGCAGACGGCGACGACCAGTTCGTCCGGCGCGTGGAACACGGCCAGCTGGAGCAGCACCGCCCGGACCAGGTCGGCCGCTTTCGGGCCGTGGAGCAGCACCCGGGTGAACGCCCGCAACGACACCGCCACCGGCAGGTCCGGCACCACCGCGGAGGCGTCCAGCAGCCGCCGCAGCGCGCTCGTGGTGACCGGTTCCCGTTCCGCGGCCGGCCGGTCCGGCGGGGCGATCAGCAAAGTGGCGAGCATCTGCGGACCGGTTCCGATCCGGATCACCGCGAAGTCCGGATCGGAGGGGCGGCGTTCCCAGAGACGGTGGCTCGCCACGGTGGACCAGAGCTGCTCCGGGTCCGGGTGGCGGTATCGCAGCCCGGCCCGCTGCCGCCGTGCGGTCTCCCGGATCCGGCGGCGAAGTCCGGCGAGATAGCGCAGGTATCCGCGCCGGGCGGCGGCGGCCTCGGCCCGGCGCGGGCCACCACCGGCGCTGAACGAGGTGGCGAGCACGGCGATCGACGAGATCCCGAACAGGCCGCCGATCAGATAGGACCACGGTCCGGCGCGGCCCTGGCCCATCATCATCGCCATCGCCACGGTGCCACCCAGCATCGGCAGCGCCATCAGCCACTGCTGCAGTCCCGCCGGATGCCGGGCGAGGGCCGGCGGTGGATCGACGACGATCTCCCCGGCCGGCATCGTCGGCGCGGGCCGTCGCGCGGACCGTTTCACGGGCACCGTTCCCACGGGATCCATGCTAAATAGAAGGAAGTCGATTCCCTAGGCGTGCGGGGAGGAATGTCCTGGTGAATGCCGGTCTGGCCCGTGTCACCGTCCGGGCCGCGCAGCACCGCGCCGACGTCGCGCTGCCCGACCATGCGCCCCTGGCCGAACTCCTGCCGGACCTTCTCCACGAACTCGGCGCGGACCTCGCCGACGAGGGCGAGAAACACGGCGGGTGGGTGCTCCGGCGCGCCGACGGGGTCGCGCTCGCCACCGGTCACCCTTTACAGGCTCAGGGGGTACGCGACGGCGACGTGCTCCACCTCGTCCCCGCGGACGCCGACTGGCCGGAACCCGACCACGACGACCCGGCCGAAGCGGTCGCCGACGGTGCCCGGCGCCTCGGCGGGATCTGGACGCCGTCCGCCACCCGCACGACCACGATCATCGCCGCGGCCCTGCCCCTTGCCCTCGGACTGGGCACGCTGACCACCGCCGGTCCGCGGGAGAGCGCCGGCGCGGTGGGCCTGGGCCTGGCCACGCTTCTCGCGCTGATCGCGACGATCACATCCCGGGTGTACGCGCAGAGCACCGTGGCCGTGGCCCTCGGCGGATCCGCGCTGCCCTACGCGTTCGCCGGAGCCGCCCTGCTGGTCTCCGCGTCCGATCCGCCCGGGGCTCCGGTCGCCTTCCCCTGGCTGGGCGGTGCGGAGTTGCTCGCCGGGGCGGTCGCGACCGTGTTCGCCGCGGCGGCCGCCGGCCTCGGGGTGGGTGCCGGGATCCGGCTCTTCACCGCGGGAGCCACCGCCGGGCTGCTCGGTGTCGTGGGTGCCCTGACCGATCCGGTGACCACGGTGTCCGGCGGTGCGGCCGTCCTGCTCGCCGTCCTGACCTGCGGAATCGTCGCGTCGCCGCGTCTCGCCGTGCAGTCCGCCCGGTTGGGTCCACTCCTGGACCCGTCACCCGGGCCGGACTTCTCCGACTTCCCGGATCTGCCGGACCCTCCGGCTGGCATCGCGGACGAACGTCTTGCGGAGGTCCGTGCGGCCCGTGCCGCCCGCAGCCGGCTCGACCATGCGGCGGTCCTGGCCGCCGTCGCCCGTGCCGACGACCTGCTCGCGGGCATGCTGGCCGGACACGCCCTGGTCGCCGCGGCGGCGTTCACCGTGCTGGCCGCGGCCGCGACCCCGGCCACCCGGGTCATGATCGGTCTCGGCGCGGCCGGGCTGCTGCTCCGCGCCCGGTTGTTCGCCGCCGTCCGGCACCGGGTGCCCCTGCTCGCCGGCGGCCTGGCCGGACTGGCCGCCCTCACCGCCGGCCTGGCCGAGCTGCTCACCGCACTGCCGGTCCTGCCGGCGGCCGGCGCGCTGACCACGGTGGCCCTGGGGATCGTCGCGATCGGCGTGACCCGGGCCGGCCGCCCGGCCCCCGCCCACCTGTCCCGGACCGCCGACGTCCTGGACGCGCTCGTCATGATCACGATCATTCCGGCGGCGTGCGCGGTCACCGGTGTCTACGCGGCGGTCTCCGGCCTCTGAAACGCCCGGTCCCGTACGCCGTCATGAGTGATATCCGTCACTGGGTGACGTCGTTCGAGTGCGGGGCGCCACCATCAGGCGATGTCCCGGGCGCCGTTTCGTTGCGCCAGGTGTGATCCGGGCCGCCGATCCTGAATCCCGGGACGGCCCGCACCGCAAACGACCGCACCTGCGAGGCGTGGAAGCCCCGCAGGTGCGGTCGTCAGCGGTGCGGTGGGAGCGGTCCGTCAGTGCTCTCCCTCGGCCTCAGCGGCCTCGGCGCGCTTGAAGGAAGCGCGGATCTCAGCCTCGGCCTCGATGCGGCCGGTCCAGGTGGCGCCCTCGACGGACTTGCCCGGCTCCAGGTCCTTGTAGACCGTGAAGAAGTGCTGGATCTCCATCCGGTCGAACTCGCCCAGGTGGTGGATGTCGCGCAGGTGCTCCTGACGCGGGTCCTCGAACGGCACGCAGAGGACCTTGTCGTCGCGGCCCTTCTCGTCGGTCATCCGGTACATGCCGATGGCGCGGGCCCGGACCAGGCAACCCGGGAACGTCGGCTCCTGGATGAGCACCAGCGCGTCCAGCGGGTCGCCGTCCTGGCCGAGGGTGCCCTCGATGTAGCCGTAGTCCGCGGGATACTGTGTCGCTGTGAAGAGGGTCCGGTCCAGCCGGATGCGACCGGTCTTGTGGTCCACCTCGTACTTGTTGCGCTGCCCCTTGGGGATCTCAACCAGAACGTCGAAATCCATATTTCGCTCCCCTTTTGCTTGCCCGCTTGAATAGTCCGGTCCGTCGGCGGGGGGAACGGGCATGGAGCAGGCCCGCAGGATCCGCGCGCGACGGTGTGCCGGATGTCGCTAGTCTCCCCTAAGTCTGACGCCACGGGCGAGGAGGGGCGTATGACGAGGGAAGATTCACACGACAACTCGGACCGACCGGGCGTGTCGAGTTCGCAAACCGGGCCCGAAGAGAGTATTCGGCCGTCCGGCCAGTCCAGTCTGCCGTCATCCATCCCCGGCGTCCCAGGCCACACCACCCCCGCACCCGGCGCCGCCCCAGGCTCCGCACCGGGGCAGGCTTCAGGCTCCGCGTCGACGCAGAGCTCCACTCCGGCGCCGCCCCCCGGCTTCACGCCTACGCAGAGCCCCGCACCCGCGCAGAGCCCCGCACCCGCGCCGCCCCCCGGCTTCACGCCTACGCAGAGCCCCGCACCCGCGCAGAGCCCCGCACCCGCGCAGAGCCCCGCACCCGCGCAGACCCCCGGCTTCACGCCGGCGCAAGCCCAAGGTGTCGCGACCGGCAGCGCCGACGCCCCCGAGGCACCGTCTCCGGTTCCGGGTCCGGCCACGAGTCCCGCTCCGGCGGCACCCGCGAACCCACCTCCGGCCCCGAATGCCGCGCAGGCTCCGAATGTCGTGCAGGCTCCGGGCCCGGCCCCTGCTGCGGCCCCGACTCCCGCCCCTGTGGTGAGTTCCGCTGCGGCCTCGAGTCCCGCTCCTACCGTGAGTCCCGCGCCGACCGTGAGTCCCGCTGCGGCCTCACCCGTAGCCCCGACTCCAACGCCAGCCCCTGCTTCACCTGCGTTCCCACCGGGAGCGCCTACCCCGGCCCCCACGTCGGCTCCAGCCGCGACTCCGACCTCCGGATCGGCGCAGCCCCCCGTCACTTCTCCGCCGCCGGCTCGGTCGTCAGATCCGTCCCCCGCACAGACGTCAGCCGGGTCGCAGGCCGGTCGGTCTCAGCCGCCGGTGACTCAACCGATCCAGGTCACACCCAGGACCGCCGAGTCCACGACCCGACCCATCTCCGTCCCATCCGCGCCCGCGCAGCCCGTGCCCACGCAACCGCCGGTCACGCCGCCTGCCCCTGAGCAGCCCTCGGCCACGCAACCACCGTCTGCGCAGTCCCCGACCGCTCAGCCCTCAGTCACGCAGCCGCAGTCCGCGCCCGCTCGGCCGCCGGTCACGCAGCCGCCGGTCACGCAGCCGCCGGTTACGCAGCCTCCGGTCACGCAGCCTCCGGTCACGCCAGCACCCGGAGCCCAGCCCTCCGCGGGCCGGCCTCCGGTGACTCAGCCCCTGACCGCCCAGCCCTCGACCGCTCCGCAGGCGGCGCCCGAGACCTCATCGGCCCGGCCTTCGGTCACATGGTCGCCTGCTGGACAGCCTTCCCCTGCTCAGCCTCAGCCGGCCCAGCCTCCTCAGCCGACTCAGGGTTCTCAGTCGGCACAGGCTCAGCCTCTGGTCGCAACTCCGCCGGTAACCCAGCCTCCCGGCTCACCGTCACCGCAGTCCCAGGTCACCCAGACTCCGCAGTCGCAGGCCCCGCAGGCCCCGCAGGCCCCATCCGCGTGGTCCTCAGCCGCGCAGTCTCCGGCTGCCCAAAGCCCGCAGTCCCCGGGTACGCAACCGCAAACCCCGCAGCCTCCGGTGACGACTCCGCCGCCCGTGGCTCGGCCCTCCGCGCCGGGCCGGGCGAGCATTCCGTTCGTGCCGCCGCCTGCGAGTGCACCGCCTGCGCCGACATCTCCTGCAGTGCCTGAGCAGAGTGCTCCTCAGCAGTCCTTCCCGGGCCGGGCGAGTGTGCCCATGCCCGTGCGGCCTACGTCGCCCACGCCGGGTACCCCGCCCACTCAGCCTGCCCAACCTGGTCAGCCTGGTCAGCCCGCTCAGCCCGGCCAATACGGTCAGCCCGCTCAGCCTGCCCAGTCTGGTCAGCCCGGCCAATACGGTCAGCCCGGTCAGCCCGGTCAGGCTGCTCGGCCGGGCCAGTACGGTTCGCCGACCACGCCGGGGCGTGCCACCGTGCCGCCCGCGGGCCGGCCTGGCCAGTTCGGTTCGTCGCCGACCACACCCGGCCGTGCCACCGTGCCGCCCGCGGGCCAGCCGAGTCAGTTCGGCCAGCCGACCACGCCGGGGCGTGCCACGGTTGCGCCTCCGGGCCAGCCGACTCAGCCGAGCCACCTCGGTCAGCCGGGTCAGCCGAACCAGCCGGGTCAGCCGAACCAGCCGGGTCAGCCAAACCAGCTAAGTCAGGCAGGTCAGGCTCCGAGTACGCCCGGTCGCGCCACGATTCCTCCGTCCGGTGCGTCCGGTGCGTCCGCGGCATTCGGGGCATCTGCGGCTTCCGGGGCGTCGCCTACCGCGCCGGGACGGGCTACCGTGCCGCCTGCCGGGCCGTCCGAGTTTCCCCAGGCGGGTTCCGGGCGGGCGAGCTTGCCGTTCGCCGGTCAGGAAAACACGCAAAACGCGCCCAACAGGCCAGGCGAGGACGCGTCCCACAAACCAGGGGCGTATTCGCCCGACGGACCGGGGGAGTATCCGCCCAGCGGGCCGGGCGCCGGCGGACCGTGGAACGCGACGTCGGTCGTGGATCCCGGGCCGTTCGCGGGGGAACCGGCCAAGCCGGCCGGTAACCCCTGGGAGCGCCCGCCGTTCGCCGCCTCAGGTGAGGGCGACGGCAGGGGCGGGACCGGCACTGCTCAGGAGACGCCGGGGACTGCGCAGGGCGGGAACACCTACGGGCGGGCCTCGGCCCCGGTAGGGGGAGCCCGGTCGTCGGCGCCCGGGACCTACTCGTCGGCGGGGGCCGGTGGGAACGCTGCCGGACCGGGAACCGGCGACGGGCCGGTGGCTGCGGGCGGGCGCGGTCCGCGTACGAAGCTGATGTTGGTCTCTGCGGTCGTGGTCCTCCTGGCCGCGGTGGCGGCAGTGGGCTTCGTGGTGCGGCCCGGGCCGGTCGCCGGATGGCTCGGCGCCGAGGCGACCACCTCGCCCAGCCCGTCGCTCACGCCCGACCCCACGCCCACGCCGGTGCTGGCCGCGGCCACCGCCGACGGCGCGGCCCCGGACGGTGCGGCGATCAAGGCGGCGCTGGATCCGCTGGTCAGTGCGGGTGCGCTCGGTTCCGAGGTGAACGTCTCGGTGATGGATGTGGCGACCGAGTCGGTGATCTACGCGAAGAACGCGGAAACCATGATCACGCCGGCGTCGACGACGAAGCTGCTGACCGCGCTGACGGCGCTGTCCGCGCGGGGCCCGGCCTACCGGCTGGAGACCCGGGTGGTGGCCGGGGCGAACCCGGGCGAAGTGGTGATCATCGGTGGGGGTGACGCCTCGTTGTCGGTGGGCGCCAAGTCGCTGTTCCCCGGCGCGGCGCGGCTGGACGAGCTCGCCGAGCAGGTGAAGGAGGCGCTGGGTGGTACCGCGCCGACGAAGGTGCTCGTGGACATCTCGCTGTTCACCGGCACCGAGACCGCGACCGGCTGGGGTTCCGGGGACATCGGCGACGGCCAGGTGGCCCGGATCCAGTCGCTGATGACCAACGCGGGCCGGGTCAGTCCGGTGCACAACGAGTACGGCGGTGATCCGCGGTACTCGGATCCGGCGCTCTCCGCGGGCCGGGAGTTCGCGAAGCTGCTCGGTGTGCCGACGTCGCAGGTCAGCGAGGGTGTCGCACCGCAGGCGGCCGGGGATCCGGCGGCGTCGGCGGCGGCACCGACCGTCTCGGCGGGGCCGGAGAGCGCCTCCACGGTGACTCCCGGCACCGAGCTGGGCAAGGTCGAGTCGCCGCCGCTGGTGCAGGTCATCGAGTGGATGCTGCAGATGAGCGACAACGTGTTGGCCGAGGCGATCGGCCGGCAGGTGGCGCTGGCCGCGGGCAAGCCGGCGAGTTTCGAGGGCACCGCGGACGCGATGAACGACAAGCTGGTCGAGTTGGGCCTGCCCGCGAACGAGGTCTACCTGTACGACGCCAGCGGCCTCTCCGCGAAGAACACGATCAGCCCGAACGCGCTGGTGCAGGCGTTGGGGCTGGCGGCCGGCGGGCAGAACGCCGCGCTCACCAACCTGTTCAACGGTCTGCCGGTGGCGGGCTGGTCCGGCACGTTGCGGTCCCGGTTCGTGACGCCGGCCCCGAACCAGAGCGCGCAGGGTGTCGTACGGGCCAAGACCGGCACACTGAGCGGCGTGAACACCCTGGCCGGGGTGCTGGTCACCAAGGACGGGCGGGTGCTCGCCTTCGCGATAATGGCCAAGGGCGGGCCGGACGCGCAGACCGCCAAGTCGGCGCTGGACAGGGTGGCGGCCCGGTTGGTGGCCTGCGGTTGCTGACCTGATCCGGGGGTTTCACCGGAGTACGGCGGGTGCGTCACGCGGGTACGGTGGGCTGCATGGCGCAGTTCGTTGACTGGGATCTGGCCGCCGCGACCGCGGGCGCGCTGTCGAAATCCGGACCGGCGGTCTCTCTCGACGAGGCCACCCGGGTGGTGGCCGACCTGCGGGCATTGACCGACGAGGCCGCCGGGCACGTGGCGAGTTACACCGGCCTGGCCTCGCAGACCGAGGTCCCGCCGGTGCGGGTGGTCGACCGCCGCGACTGGGCGAAGGTGAACATCGCCGGCCTGCGGCAGGTGATCAGCCCGCTGGTCAGCCGCCTGACCGGGGACAACACGCCGGGTGCGCTCGCCGACGCGATCGGCTCCCGGGTGACCGGGGTGCAGGCGGGCACCATTCTGGCGTACATGTCGGGCCGGGTCCTCGGGCAGTACGAGGTGTTCTCCGGCGAGCCGGGTCAGCTGTTGCTGAACGCGCCGAACATCGTCGAGGTGGAGCGCCGGATCAACGCCGACCCGCGGGATTTCCGGCTGTGGGTCTGCCTGCACGAGGTGACGCACCGGACCCAGTTCACCGCGGTGCCGTGGATGCGCGGTTACTTCCTCGGCGAGGTGCAGGCGTTCGTGGACGCCTCGCAGGGCAGCGAGCACATTCTGGAGCGTCTGCGCCGCAGCGTGTCGACGATCTCCGACGCGGTCCGCGACCCGGAGAGCCGGGTCTCCGTTCTCGACATCGTGCAGACTCCCGGCCAGCGTGCCGTGCTCGACCGGCTGACCGCGCTGATGACCCTGCTCGAGGGGCACGCCGAGTTCGTGATGGACGGCGTGGGGCCTGCGGTCATCCCGTCGGTGGACGAGATCCGGGCCAAGTTCAACCGGCGCCGTGAGAGCGGCAGCCCGGTGGAGAAGGCGATCCGGCGTCTCCTCGGCGTCGAGGTCAAGATGCGGCAGTACGCGGAGGGCCGCAAGTTCGTGCACGGCGTGGTGGAGCGGGCCGGGATGGCCGGCTTCAACAAGATCTTCGACTCGCCGTTGACGCTGCCCCGGCTGGAGGAGATCGGCGACCCGGACGCGTGGGTGACGCGAGTGCACGGTCCCCGCCCCGGGATCGCCTGACAGTGGCCCGGATTCCTCCTCCGGTCGCCGCCGTGCGCACCGCCGTGCGCCGTGGCCTGGCCGACCTTCCGGCTGACGCGCTGGTGCTGGTGGCGTGTTCGGGTGGCGCGGATTCGCTGGCGCTCGCCTCGGCGACTCGTTTCCTGCGTGGCCGGGCCGGTCTGGTGACGGTCGATCACGGCTTGCAGGAGGGTTCCGATCGGCGGGCCCGGTCGGTGGCCGCGTGGGCCCGCGGTGCCGGGTTCGATCCGGTGCGGATCGAGACGGTGTCGGTGGCCGGCCTGCCCGGTGGCCCGGAGGCGGCGGCCCGCACCGCGCGGTACACGGCGCTGGGGTCGGCCGCATCCGAGCTGGGTGCGGCTGCGGTCCTGCTCGGGCACACCCGCGACGACCAGGCGGAGACGGTGCTGCTGGCGCTGGCGCGCGGTGCCGGCCCGCGGGGGCTGGCCGGGATGCCGGCGCGGCGGGGCCTGCTGCGGCGGCCGATGCTCGACGTGGCCCGGGCCGACACCCGTAAGGCGTGTGCCGCTCTGGGCCTGGCGCCCTGGGAGGACCCGCACAACACCGATCCGGCGTACGCGCGGTCGCGGGTCCGTGCTTCGGCGCTGCCGGCGCTGGTCGCCGCCCTGGGACCGGCGGTGCTGGCCAACCTGGCCCGGACGGCGGCCCTGGTGGCCGCGGACACCACGGCCCTCGACGAGCTGGCTGTGACGGCCCTGGAGGCGTCGCGATCGGCGGCCGGGCTGTCGATCCCGTCACTCACCGCGTTGTCACCCGCTGTACGCGGCCGGGTACTGCACAGCTGGGCCCGGGAGCTCGGTGCCCCCGGTGGCGCGCTGGCCTACAAACATGTGGTGGCGATGACCGCCCTGGTGTCCGAATGGCATGGTCAGGGCCCTGTTCACCTGCCGGCCGGGATCGTCGTGGCGCGCCGTTGCGATGACCTCGTACGGGTGGTTCCGGCCCATATCAAGTGAGGTTTCCTGATCGGAAACCGGCCCCGTTCGACGATCGGTAACCTCCATGCGGCAGGCTTACCTCATGGCTGCTGGCTCTTGGTACGACGCCGACATCGACCACGTGATCATCTCGGAGCAACAGATCCGGGAGAAGACCGACGAGCTGGCGAAGCAGGTTTCGGCGGACCACGCCGATGCTGCCGACAGCATCCTTCTGGTCTGTGTGCTGAAGGGCGCGGTCATGTTCATGGCCGATTTCGCCCGTTCGCTGGGCCGGCATGGACCCTCCACCGAGATGGAGTTCATGGCGGTCTCCTCCTACGGGCAGGGGACGACGTCCTCCGGCGTGGTGCGCATCCTCAAGGATCTGGACCGGGACATCGCCGGTCGCCACGTCCTGGTCGTCGAGGACATCGTGGATTCCGGTCTGACCCTCTCCTGGCTGATGAAGTACCTGGAGTCGCGGCAGCCGGCGAGCCTCGAGGTGGTCGCGCTCTTCCGTAAGCCGGACGCGGTGAAGGTCCAGGTCCCGGTCAAGTACGTGGGTTTCGACATCCCCAGCGAGTTCGTGGTCGGTTACGGCCTGGACTTCGCCGAGCGTTACCGGGAGTTGCCGTACGTCGGGGTTCTCAAGCCCGAGGTGTACGCCCGTAGCTGAACCGCTTTCCCAGCGTGTTCACAGTAAAGGTGGTTATGGGCGGTTTTGCACCTGAACCGCCCTGCTTTCCATGGGGGTACGGGGAGTTCGCCCTACGGGCTCACGGGTTCGCAAACGGCACCTACGGTGTACGGTCGAGTGACCGATGGCGTGGTGTCACGAGCGCCGGAGGGGCCGGAAAATGATTCACCGCCACGACGCGGGGTATCCGAACCCGGCAGCCGCCGGTGGGGCGGCGACGTTGAGGTGACCAGGACGCCGATCAGGAGGGTCCGGGCGCTTGGCGCCCGACAACAGTATGGAACGTACGCGTTTCTTCCGCCGCCCGGTGGTCTGGATCATTCTGGTGATCATCGGCGTAGTCGCGCTGAGCTCATTCTTCACCAGTGGTCCCAGCTACCAGAGGGTAGATACCTCGGTCGCTCTTGAGCGTCTGAACCAGCCCGGGATCAAGCAGGTCGTCCAGAAGGACAAGGAGCAGACGCTCCAGATCGACCTCGAGACCTCGGAACGGTTCGACGGCAAGACGACTGACAAGATCGAGACCCAGTATCCGTATGAGGTGACCTCCTCCATCTGGGAGGACGTCGTCCAGGCCAAGAGTGCGGGCCGGGTCACCGGCACGATCGACGCTCAGGTCTCCGGCGACAACATCCTCCTCAGCCTGCTGATCAACCTGCTTCCGATCGCGATCCTCGTGGTCCTGCTGCTGCTGTTCATGTCGCAGATGCAGGGCGGCGGCTCGCGGGTGCTCAACTTCGGCAAGTCCAAAGCGAAGATGATCACCAAGGACACGCCGAAGACGACGTTCGCCGACGTGGCGGGCGCCGACGAGGCGGTCCAGGAGCTGCACGAGATCAAGGACTTCCTGCAGAACCCGGCCAAGTACCAGGCTCTCGGCGCCAAGATCCCGAAGGGCGTGCTGCTCTTCGGCTCTCCGGGTACCGGTAAGACGCTGCTGGCCCGGGCGGTCGCCGGTGAGGCCGGTGTGCCGTTCTACTCCATCTCGGGTTCGGACTTCGTCGAGATGTTCGTGGGTGTCGGCGCGAGCCGGGTCCGCGACCTCTTCGAACAGGCCAAGTCGAACGCGCCGGCGATCGTCTTCGTCGACGAGATCGACGCGGTCGGCCGGCACCGCGGCGCCGGCATGGGCGGCGGTCACGACGAGCGCGAGCAGACGCTCAACCAGCTGCTCGTCGAGATGGACGGCTTCGACACCAAGGGCGGCGTGATCCTGATCGCGGCCACCAACCGGCCGGACATCCTCGACCCGGCGCTGCTGCGCCCGGGCCGGTTCGACCGGCAGATCCCGGTGGACAACCCGGACATGGAGGGTCGCAAGGCCATCCTGCGGGTGCACGCCAAGGGCAAGCCGTTCACGCCCGACGTCGACCTCGACTCGGTGGCCCGCCGGACGCCCGGTTTCTCCGGCGCCGACCTGGCCAACGTGATCAACGAGGCTGCGCTGCTGACCGCCCGGAACGAGAAGCGGGCGATCTCCAACGAGTTCCTCGAGGAGGCGATCGACCGGGTCATCGCCGGTCCCGAGCGCCGCACCCGGGCGATGTCCGACAAGGAAAAGAAGATCACGGCGTACCACGAGGGTGGACACGCGCTGGTGGCGTACGCGCTGCCGCACTCCGCCCCGGTGCACAAGGTGACGATCCTTCCGCGTGGACGTTCGCTCGGCCACACGCTGGTCCTGCCGACCGAGGACAAGTACACCCAGACCCGCGCCGAGATGATCGACACCTTGGCGTACGCGCTGGGTGGCCGGGCCGCCGAGGAGCTCGTCTTCCACGAGCCCACCACCGGTGCCGGCAACGACATCGAGAAGGCGACCGGACTGGCCAAGGCCATGGTCACCCAGTACGGCATGAGCTCGAAGCTGGGCGCCGTCAAATACGGCACCACCGGCGACGAGCCGTTCATGGGACGCAGCATGGGGCACGACAAGGCGTACTCCGATTCGGTCGCGGCCGACATCGACGCCGAGGTCCGCGCCCTGATCGAGCTGGCCCACGACGAGGCCTGGGAGATCCTGGTGGAATACCGGGACGTCCTCGACACGATGGTCCTCGAGCTGATCGAGAAGGAGACCATCACGCAGGAGGACATGAACCGGATCTGCGCCCGGGTGCAGAAGCGCCCGCCGATGTCGCCCTTCAACGGCTTCGGCAAGCGCCTGCCGTCCGAGGCGCCGCCGGTGCTCACCCCCGCCGAGCGGGAGAAGCTGAAGGCGCAGGCCGAGGCGGACGGTCAGATCGCGGTCGGCCAGAACCCCAGCGCCAACGGTGCGGAAGGCAGTAACTGATCAGCACGCACGACGAACTCGACTACCTCGCCGCCCGGCTGGTCGACGGCAAGCTCACCGGTACGCCGGTCGAGCAGGCCGTCGACCTCGGGCGGATCGAGAAGGCGGTCCGGGAGATCCTCCTCGCCATCGGCGAGGACCCGGACCGCGACGGCCTGCAGCGCACCCCCTCCCGGGTGGCCCGCGCCTACGCCGAACTCTTCGCCGGCCTGCGGGTCGACCCGGCCACCGTGCTCACCACCACCTTCGAGGCGGACCACGAGGAACTCGTCCTGGTCCGCGACATCGAGGTGCAGAGCATGTGCGAACACCACCTGCTGCCGTTCAAGGGCGTGGCCCACATCGGCTACATCCCGGGCGTCGACGGCCGGATCACCGGACTGTCCAAGCTCGCCCGGCTCGTCGAGGTCTTCGCTCGCCGGCCACAGGTGCAGGAACGCCTCACCTCGCAGATCGCCGACCTGCTGATGGCGAAACTCGGCGCCCGCGGCGCCATCGTCGTCCTCGAATGCGAGCACCTCTGCATGGAGATGCGCGGCATCCGCAAGGTCGGCGCCCGCACCGTCACCTCCGCGGTCCGCGGTGCCTTCCAGAGCGACGGCAAGGTCCGCGCCGAGGCGATGGCGCTCATCAACGCCCGCTGACCGATACCTAGATCATGCTCCGGAACTGGTTCGCCGAGTCCATCGCGGCCCGGGCCAGCTGCGTCGCCTCGTCCAGCCTGGTCCGTGCCTGCTCCAGGTGGGCGATGGCGGCCGCGGCCGCCGGGTGGAACGACCCCACCGCGGTCATCCGCAGCAACGCCAGCGACTGATCCAGCTGCTCGGCGACGCCCTGGATGCCGGTCACCGCGCGCCCGGCACCGTCCACCGACGCGGCGACACTCGCCTTGACCTCTTCGACGTTCGCCATCGGGTGTCCTCTCAGCTGAACAGGCTCTGCAGGCCCTGGCCCATACACGTCAGCAGCACCGGGACCAGGCACACCACGGCGCCCATCACCGGCGTGCGATCCACCGGCACACCCTCACCGCCGGGCACGGTCTCGTCCCCGTACACGAAACCGATCGTCGCCCACCCCAGCCCGAACGCCAGCAGCGGCAGGCTCAGGCCGCACACCAGCGCGTAATCCGGCGGCGAACCGACGAGCAGGAACAGCACCACCTGCACCAGCAGCACCACCGCCGCGAACGGCCCGTAGATCACCAGGTTGCGCATCCACGGCCGGGACGCACCGGACGGCAGCGGACCGATGAAGGCGTGATCCGCGGCGTCCGCGGTGAGCCGGGCCTGCTGCAGCGCGGCCAGCACGGCAGCCGGTCCACCGGCCACCGCCGCGTCAGCCGAGACCTGATCGACAGCCTGCGGAAAAAGATCATGTTCGGGTACGCCTACGTCACGCACGAATCTGGCCCGCTGGGGAGCGAGCCGTGCGCGTACCGCGGAAAGCTCCTGCCGTGCGGCCGCGACGGTGGCGGCATGCTCGCCCGCCGCCGAACTCGCCGCCCGGCGCACCGCGTCCAGCTCCCGGGCGGCGGCGAGGTACTCCGCCCACGGGCCGTCGGCCGGTGGCGCCGCCTGCGCCGGCACGACGCCCCGCTGTTCGGCCTGTTCGGTCACGGGACGTCACTTCCGGGGGTCATCCTGCCCTGTCTGGTCACGGGACGTCACTCTCCGGCTGGACGAACGGAACCACGGTCACCGTGCGGTCGGCATGCCGGTCGTGCAGCAGCGCCCGGTTCTCCCGCGGGTGCCAGTCCACCGGGCGCCCCAACATCAACGTCAACTCCGACTGCGGCACGTTCAGGAACAGCAGGCCGGCGACGTCCTCCCGGCCCATGCTGCCGCCGGTCTCCTCGCCGAAGCGGCGCACACCCCGCCACCACGACAACAGGTGCGAGCCGCGGGCCGGACCCTCCCGGAGCAGCTGACGCAGCCCGGTCAGCGACCCGGCCGGCGCGGCGTCCATCCCGAACACCACCCGGTAGCCGGGACGTTCCGGGTCCAGCTCGGCGGCCAGGCCGGCGGCGTCCACCACGACCACCTCCTGCCGGTGGCGGATCTCGGCGGCCAGCGCCTCGGCCAGCGCGTCACTCTCGGCGACCAGCGAGGCGATCACGAACCGGGTGCTGCGCGGCGCGTGACACGCGGCCACACTGCGGGCCGCCGCGTCCAGCACGTCCGCCCCGGCCCTCTGCGAGCCCAGGACGGCCAGATGCCGCCCGGGTGAGGAGTCCAGGGGGAAGGAGGCGGTGGAGAGCCCCACGTCGATCACACGGCCCACCAGAGCCGTCGGGCGCGACGACCGGCCGGCCAGCGCCGCACGGAACGTCGGATCGTCGGCCAGATGCTGATGCGCGTAACCCGCGAAGATCCGGGGCGGCTGTGCCTCCGGCTGGCGGGCGCCCCACAACCGGTGCCGCAGATCGCTCAACAACCGCTGATCGGCGTGCGGATCGGGGAACCGCACCACCCGCTCGTGACCACGGGTCGCACCCCGCGGACCGCCCAGACCACCGGCGGTGTTCACCACCGCACTGCCCATCGGCAGCCCCGCCGCCGAGTCGTTGGTCGGCTCCAGCACGTCACCGCCGCCCGGAAGCGCGATCCGCACCGGGAACTGTCCGAAGATCGAGTCACGTTTCGCGTAGAGCGCCTCGACACCGAGCACCGTCTGGCTGGCCAGCACCAGATGTATCCCGTAGGAGCGGCCCTTGCGGGCCAGCGACTCGAGCAGTGCCACCGCCTCCGCGGCCATCGGGTCGTTCCCGGCCAGCAGCACCTGGAACTCGTCGATGACGCAGAGGATCCGGGGCAACGGGCCACCGCGCCCCTCCTCGGCCGCCACCGCGCGCAGATCCGCGAACCGGGAGACACCCGCCCTCTTGTACGCCATCGAGCGGCGGCCCATCTCGGCGTCCAGCTCGCGCAGGACGGCCAGGCCGTACTCCCGGTCCGACTCGACACCGACCGCCCGCGCGTGCGGCAACCAGGTGCGGTCGCGCTGCGTCGGCACGAACTCGGCGAACGAGACGCCCTCCTTGAAGTCGAGCAGGTAGAGGGCGAGCTGATCCGGCCCGTACCGGGCACCGAGCCCATAGAGCACGTTGATCAGGAACGCGGTCTTGCCGGCACCGGACCGGCCGCCCACCATCCAGTGCGGCGTCAAGTCGTTGAACCGCAACACCAGCGGCACGTCACCGTGATGCCCGACCACCGTCTCCACCCCGGCCGCCGCGTCCCCGGACCACAACTCCTCGGCGGCGTCCGGCAGCAGATCGGTGAACGTCACCCGGGACGCCTCGGCGGAATCCGCGGCCAGCTCCTGGCAGACCGCGGCGATCAGATGCGGCGGCGGCTCGTCGTCGAGGAACACCGGCGCGTTCAGCCACGTCGCCGCAGGCTCCGACCCGAACGTGCCACCCGGCGGATCGCCGACGATCGCATACGGATTACGGACCGAGACCGACGTGGTCCGCGGCAGCGGCGCCTGCGTGGTCTCCGCGGTCAACGGCGGAGGCGGCCAGCCGGCCACGATCAGATGCAGGCCGGAATCCGGTCCCTGCTGGGCCAGCGCCGCGATCCGGCGCAACTCCTCACCCTCGGTCAGCTCCGGCAGGCTGGCGATCACCACCAGCATCGTCCGGTCCCGCTGAGCCCGCCGGGCGGGCGTCCCGGCGCGCACCGGGCGCAGCCATTTCTCCGCCTCGGACAGCACGTCACGCAGACCCTGCCGGTCGACCGCCGGCGGCGACATCAGACCGGCGTCGGACAACTCCTCGAACGGGGCGAACACCGCGCCGCCGCCGATCCCGTCCACCGTGCGCATCAACAACGAACCCGCCGGGGCGGCCGCGAACAACCGCAGCAGCAGAGCCCGCAACAGGCCGAACACCCGAGGATCGGTGGCCGTCGCGTCGATCGTCAGATGACCGGTGCCGAGCAGCGGGACGATCGCCGGGAACCGGACGTCGTCGAGCGGCTGCGCCACCCCGAGCCGCACGAACCCCGGCATGGTCATGTTGTTGAGCGGCGTCGCCGGCGACAACGCCTCCAGCGGCGCGCCGAGCCACCCGGGCGCCAACTGGGCAGCCGCCACCCGCAACCGTTCGGCGAGCCGATGCTGTCCGCGCGGGTCGGCAACGGTCGGAGCGAACGCCTCCAGCGCGACAGAGGCCGCATCCGCCGTCGCCACCGCCTGCCGGTGCAGAGCAGCGGCCTGCCGGACCCGCAGAGCTGAATCCGCCACTGCTACCACCACCTCCTGTCCGCGGATAAAACCTATCCCAGACCCGACCACGCGCCGCGTTGCGTACCCGGTGCCACTTTCGTGCCAGCGGTGACACCGAACGTGTCGGGGTGAACTCGAAGCGTGTTTCGGCGGTATCCACCCTCACAGGCAGTCCGTTCACCCGTCGTTGACCCCGTGCCCTTACCCGCCGTCGACCCCGCGCCCTTCACCTGTCGTCGACCCCGCGCCCCTCACCCGTCGTCGACCCCATGCCCTTCACCTGTCGTCAACCCCGTGCTCCTCACCCGTCGTCGACCCCATGCGCCGAGCCCCGGAAAGGAGGGTGGGCATGACCATCACGTTGCCGCCGGAACTCGTCGAACCGCTGAGCTGGATCGGCCTCAGCTGGCCGGAGGCCGACGAGGACCGCCTCTACGCCGACGGACGCGCCTGGATCGAGCACGCCGCCCGCCTGCGCGCCCACGCCACCCAGGCCGACAGCGCGGCCCGGCGGGTGTGGACGGAGAACGAAGGCGCCTCCGTCGAAGCCTTCGAACGCTGGTGGAACGGCGCGGACGGGCCCGGCCGGCACCTGGCCGACTCGGCCCTCGCCGCCGAGATGATCGGCGCCGGGCTGATCGCCATGGCCGGCGTGACCGTGGCCGCCAAGACCGCGTTCATCGCCCAGTTGACCGTCCTGGCGTTCCAGGTGGGCCAGGCGACGGCGACCGCGTTCGCAACGGCCGGCGTCACCCTCGCCGAGATCCCGGTCTTCGTCGCCGGCACCAGGCTCGCCTGCCGCGAGATCGTCCACCGGTCCCTGCAGACGGTGGAAGGCGAGATCGCCCAGACGTTCACCCGCGCCGCCGGCCTGCTGCAGACCGCGGGCGGCCGGGCCGCCGCCGAGGGCGCCGAGAACCTGGCCCGGCACTTCGGCCAGAACTCGGCATTCCACCGGCTGATGCGCGAGGTGGAACAGGCGGACGTCCGCAGCCCGGCGGACGGCGCGACGTTCTACTCCGGACGCACCGCAGACGGCATCCGCATGCGTCTCTATGCTGAGGCGAACACGGACGGCATCCGGTCGGTAACGTTGGAGCAGACGCCGGGCGGGCGCGTCTTCGACGACATGCGGCTCTTCAAGGAGGACTCACCGGTCCGCACCACCCACGCCCGCGACATCTGGGGACGGCTCTCCGAACGGTATGCCGAATCCGCCAGCGGCCAGGTCACCGCCTGGACGCACAACCCACGAACAGACAGCATCTGGAACGAGATCGAACGCAAGGCGCTGGACCGTAACCAGGAGGTCACGGCGATGACGGTGATCGACCCGGCGGCCTGATGCCCGGCGCCCTGATGCCCGGAGCCCTGATGTCCGGCGGTCCAATGGCCGGCGGTCCAACGGCCGGTGCGCTGATGTCCGGCGGTCGCGGGGTCTCGGTCTCGGCCGTGCCGGGCTTTCGCGGTTCAGGCAGTCGGCACGCCGGTGATCCACTTGTCGGGTGGTTCGCGGTCCGCGGTCCGCGGTCTGTGGTCCGCGGTCTGTGGTCCGCGTGGCGGGTGGTTCGCGTATCGCGTGGTCCGATTCTCGTGAGTCCGGACGGAGGTGGCATGGGCGTCCACGACATCCGCAGCCAAGCGGCCCGCACCGACACCGGTGTGACCCTGCGCAGCGTCGACCGCGAGACGATGCGCGTGGAATACGCGGGACACGGCATGACCCTGCCGGTGGACCGGGGGATGGAGAGCTGCGGCTTCTACCTGACGGCGACGCCACACTGGGACGACGGCTCGGCGGTCCCGTCGGAGGACCTGGCCGTGGTCAAAGAGGCCATAGTGGAGATTCAGCGGCACTGGGGGTTCCGGGCGGACTTCCTGACACTCGAGATCTGACCGGGACGAACTAGTGTCGTGAGTGGGGAGAGTCGGGAAGGGGCTGAGTCGGTGGTGACGTCCGAGCCGGGAATGGCGGGCCTGCGGCGGGGCCGGTTGAAGAGCCGCCGAGCGCGCTTGCTGCTGGCCCTGACCGGCGGCATCACCGCGTTGCTCTGCCTGGGCGGAGCAGGAGCCATCTTCCTGATCTACGACCAGTCCACCGAGATCAAGCGAACCGCCCCCGACGCCGTAGTAGATAACTTCCTACGCGCCTATTTGGTCAATCGTAGTGACGATGAGACATCACTTTATGCGTGTAATGACGACGCAAAATTCGCCCCGTTATTGGATTTGAGAAACGAAATCATTGATCGCGAAGCTAAGTTTAAAGTAAACGTTTCGGTAAGTTGGAGCACCTTGATCGTGTCAAGTGAGGCTGGAAACCAAAAATCGGTTTCGGTGGATCTTGTGATTGCGGGATTCTCTAAAGGGGTCGCGACAAGTAGGCGTACTGAGGGCTGGTCGTTTGCGGTCGTAGATGAAGATGGATGGCGAGTATGTGGAGCGAATAAGCTGTGAGCTTATTCAGCCCATAGGGTGTTGGCGGGGATTTCTAGGGTTCGGGGGGTTTTGCCTGCCCAGGCCCAGCGGTACCACTCCAGCTCGGTCGTGACGCGTACGCAGATGCTGCCGTCATCGCTGGTATGAAGTTCAGTTACCGCCCGTAGGTCGCGGCGCTCATCTGCGCCGCTGGTCATTTCGACTACGCGACGACCGGTCAAGGATTTAGCGTCCAGGGCCGCTATCGGATTGCGCCGTGGCGGCTCGTCCAGGGAGACGAGAAGTGACGCCTCGTCGCCCATTCCGGAGGGCCCCAGGGAAACGCCGTAGTCCTCGACCCAGACCCTCTCCAGCGGAACCAAGGGGGCGAACACCTCGGTCTGCTCGGCTTCCGCGCGATACCATTCCGCCTCCGGAATGACCGGCACATAGGTGCGGCTGCCCTGGACTACCTTCTCGTCAGCGCGCAGATCGGCTCGCCAACCGTGACCGGGCAGACCGATGAGAACCCGCCGCCCCCGCATCGACCCGCTCATCGAGGCGGGCACCGGCACGATGGGGCGCGGCGACTCCGTAGCCCACGCCTCGTGCCCCGCGAACGGGTCCGGCACCGATCCGCGCATCATCCTTCGTTCCCCAACGCCGCGCCCTGCTCACGCATGAACTGCACCGGGTTGATCGCGCCCGTGCTGGACCGGTCGTTGTTCAGGTGGACCTCGAAATGCAGGTGCGGGCCGGACGAGTTGCCACTCGTCCCGACCCGGCCGATGATCTCGCCGGCGGCGACCTGCTGGTTCTCGCGGACGAAAGGCCGTTGCACCATGTGACAGTAACGGGTCATCACATTGCCGGCGTGCAGGATCTCCACCATCCACCCGCAGCCGCCCTTACCAGGGTATCCGTCCGAGTTGCAGGTCTTCCGGCCGCGGAAGTCCTCGTCGCATTTGACCACCGAGACGACACCGCTGGCCACCGCGGCGATCGGTGTGTACCTGCCGACGCTCAGGTCGACACCCTGGTGGTTGGGGCGTTCCGGGCTGCGGAACGCGGAGCCGACGGGCGCCTTCAGCGGGATCGTCCATCCGGACGCGGCGACCTGACTGCCGGCCGCGCAGACCATGGCCACCGAATCACCTGCCGCGTTCGCCGCGCCGTCCGCCAGCGTGTTGACGATCTGGGTGGCGATCGGCTCATGCTTGGCGTACGCGTCCGGGTAGGCGCTGATCTGCACGGCCTGCGCCGCCCGGGTCAGCGACATCGTCTGCCAGCCGTCGACGGTCTTCAGTTTCTTGTAGAACTTCGTGCTCGCGTACACCGGATCCTGGACCTGGTCCGGGGTGCCCCATCCGGAACTCGGACGCTGTTGGAAAAGGCCGAGCGAGTCGTGGTCGTTCTTCGCACCGAGATGCCCGAGGTTGGACAGCCGGGACTCCTGCATGGCTGTCGCCACCGCGATCACCCACGCCCGGGGCGGCATCTGCAGTTCCGCGCCGACGTTGATGATGACCGCGGCGTTGCGCATCTGCGCCGCGCCGTAGGAACTCAACTCGGGAAGCTTCGCATCGGGGTCGACCGGGCCGTTCTCCCCGCAGCCCGTCGCGGAGGTCAGCATCGCGGGGTTCTCGTCGGAGATGCTGCCGAGGACGATGAGGGTGACACTGCCCCCGCAGCAGAGCAGGGTCAGGGTCACCACCAGCGAGACCAGCAGAACGATCTTGCGCGGCCGGGGGACTCTCACGCCGTTTCCCAGTCGATGCCATCGACCAGCCAGAGCCCGTCGGGCGCGACCAGCCGCAGGGTGAGCTTGCCGGAGTTCATCGTGACGACAGCGTTGACCATCGAATTGTTGACCGCCGCGAGGCTCGGACGGCCGATCACCCGTTCGGCCGGCACACCCGCCGGATCGACGCCGCTCAACTGCCCGGCCAGGTTCTTCGTGGCATTGGGCAGCAGCCGGTCCAGCCACTTCTCGGCACTGACGTCCTGGTGGTTCACCCAGGCCGACGCGAACGCGTACGCGACCTGCTCCGGCTGTGCCCCACCCGGGCTGGTCTTCGGGGTCGGCGGGGTCACGCTGGAGACGACACTGTCGTCCTCGGCCGGGTCGGCGCTGATCGCCGGCGCGGGACTACCCGCGCCGAGCGACGGGCTGGTGCTCCCGTCCGAGAACAGCCGTCCGATGCCGACCACCAGGAAGACCAGGACGATCAGCACGAGACCGATGCCCCACCGGGACCGGAACAGTCCGGTCAGGCCGCGTTCGAGGAGTTTTGGCACGTCCCTCACCTGGCCTCGGAGCGCACCCGGGGGCTAGCCGGCTCCTGTGTCGTGGAACCCGTCTCGGGCCGGTAGATCGCATATGACGTCGGGCGTTCACCGGCGTCCGGTTCGGACCATTCAGACCGGCCTCTTGTACGAGTCGGAGCCGCCTGCTCCTTGCGGGCCGGGGCGTCGTCCCGCACCGATTCGTTGCCGTCCGGACGGCTCGACGCCGTGGGGGCGGCGACGGTCTCGATCTCACGGCGGGACGAGTGGGCCGGGTCCTCGAGCCGGGCCTCGGGCCGGAGCGAACGCTGCTCGACGTAAACGGTCCGCCCGTCCTTGCCGAAGGTCGGCTCCCGCGTGCCGCCGCCCTCGGCGACTTCGAGCTTGGCCGCTTCCCGCATGTCCCGGAAGAACCGGCGATGCCAGGACCCGCCGGAAGCGATCGCCGCCGCACCGTCCTTGCCGCCGAGCTGCGTGATCCGCCGGTAGGGCCGGAGGAGCAGCCACCCGACCACGCCGGTGAGCCACACCAGCACCACCTGCAACCAGCCCGCCAGACTGGCCGTATTCATGATCAGATCCACGGCGAACAGGTAGATCGCGGCGCCGGTGCCAAAGATCGCAATATTGAACACCGCGGCCACCACCGCGTTCCCCAGCCGCCGAATCCCAGCACTGGCCGGCCGAAGCAACCCAATCGTGCCAAGAATAGGCGCAGCGATAACGGCCCATCGAAAAATCAAGAACCCAAGCAGAACGAGAATCGAAGCAGTCAGATCAAACATGGCAAAGAGAACGGCTGCCAGAACTGCAATGAAGCCAGCGCCGATGCGTTCCATGCCATTAACGCCTTTTAGGTATTCGTATGCCTCGGGATCTTCTTGCCTAATTTGCTCGGCAACCCTTTTCCACTGCTCGTTTTTGGCGGTTAGTGTTGCGTCGCGTGTGTCTGGATTGTCGCGAACTTTTTGAATTTCATCCCACGTCAATGACCGGGCGTCGTAGAGGGCTTTTCCATACTTTTTTGCTGTCTCGCTGTCTGCAGAACCTAGAATTCCCCGCAGCCAGTTCCTGTAGAGCATCGTCTCTGTGGCGGTATCGCTGGCTCGAACTGCAGGAGCCCTGTTGTCAGTGCAAGCGCCGGGAGTTGGATCGTCACATTGATCGCTCGGGGTGTCGACGGCTCGTGGGCCAACCGCGTCATGAACCACGCTTAGGGTGGTGATAAGGCTCTGGTCGGCGATACTCGCAGATTTAACGGGCCATGCCGCGATGGCTGTGACAGCCACCATGATCAGGATTGCCCATCCCGCGGTTGTTGTTGCGGCGCCCATGTCGGCCTGACGGGATCGCCAAAGTAGATAAATGCCGACCACAGCTAGTGTGATTACACCAAATACGCTGAAAACCTTCTCGTATACGGCTTTGGTTGCTTGGTCAACTAGCGGGTCTGCCCAGCCCCAAAGGGTTCGAGGGTCCCACGCGCGCTCTCGTAGAGCGTTTGATGCTCCGATTACAGCGGTTGCAACCATGAACTCACCGTTGGCGATGGTTGTTTCAACCTTGTATTCGGGGTCTATGACGGTCGAAGCGCAACCGTTCTCTAAATCGTAGGTTGTGTAACTGTATCCGGCATATCCGTATTGGCTATAGATTCCCTGAGGGCCAGGCTTAGTGGAAGACTCTGGCCGTTCAGCGAACCACCCCGCCAACCCTGAGTCGGGAGAACTGGGTTTGGGGGGAGTCAAGCATTCAGCGCGGGTGCCGGTTACTTCGGCTAGGCGTTTTACGCAGCCTGGGATGTCCTGGGACCACTCCTCGGTGCTGCATAGGCCGCCGGGGGCGCGCGCCGGCGCCGCGAACGCGCCCTGCGGTGCCGCCACCGCCCAGACGATCGACCCCACGACCACCACGAACATCGTCGTGATCAGTGCCAGCCCCCGCCTCACCATCTCAAACCTCCAGGTCGGACGGGAGCGGTACGACCGCCGGCGGCGGCACCCCCGGTGTCGTGTCCAGATGTTCAAGGAGCCCGTCGACGTACGACACGTCGACTCTTACCTTCTGGACCCGCCCGTCCACGTCCCGCATCACGAATTCCCGGAAGCCCAGACGGTTCTGGGACGAGGTGTCGACCTGGGAGAGGGACGCCAGGGTCGCCTCGTACCCGTCGTGCACCGGGACTCGCAGGAGCCGGAGTGCCTCGGAGGCGATCTCCTGGTCTTCGGCGATACGGCCGACGAAGACGGTGGAGACGAGGTTCTGCACGTCGAGGCCGAGGATGTCGCGCGGGTTCTGCGAGGCGACCAGCGCCGCGAGGTTCCACTTCCGGGAGTCGCGGGCGAGGCGTACCAGGAATGAACGCCCGGAACGCCAGCCCTCCATGAAGTGGGCCTCGTCGAGGCCGACCATTTTGCGGGACGACATGGAGCCGCCGTAGCAGCGGCGGACGGCGAGCCGGTGTGCGGTGTGCAGCATCGGCAGCGCCAGTGATTCTTCGGCCGACCAGTATTCCCGCTCGATTTTGAGGTCGGGGAGGCGCAGGCCGGCCATGGTGATGACGGTGAGCGCCGAGTCGGCGCCGAGCAGGTGGGGCGGCGGGTGCCCGAAGAACAGCAGTGCGAGCGGCATCTCGGCGGTGTCGAGGAGCAGGTTGGCGAGTTCTTTGCCCTCGTCGTTGTCGAGGTTCTGGAGGGTACGCACGACGTCGTCCAGCGTGGACGTCTCCTCCGCCGGGACCTGTCGGACCGCGTGCCGGAGCAGGGTGGCCGTGGAGGCCTCCTTGGCGACCTGCGGCGGCACCAGCATCGAGCAGATGTCCTGGACGAGCATGCGGCGTTCGGCCCGCGCGTTGGAGACTGCGATCTCGTATTCCCGGTCGCCGGCGGGGCCGGTCGTGAACTCGGACCGGACCGGGGTGGGGATCAGCGCGTACGGCGCCAGCGTCCCCTGTTCGGAGCCGGTCAGGTTCAGTACCCGCGAGTACGGCCGGAGTTCCGGCATCTGGCACAGCCGGGCGAGGGGCCCGGACGGGTCGAGCAGGGTCACCTGGACGCCGCGGCGGGCGTTGAGGTAGCCGAGTGCACCCATCAGGGTCGACTTGCCGCCTCCGGGTTCGGCGACGAACACGCCGAGTCCGGAGCGTTCCCGCACCTCCATCGGGAAGTGCAGGTCGAGGAAGACGGGGCGCCGGCAGGTGCCCGCGGTCCGCCCGATCAGGTCGCCGCGCCGGTCGCCGACCGTGGACGCCGCCTGGGGGACGGCCGCCGCGAGCAGCTTGACCGGCATCCGGCGTACGTATCCGGTGTTGGCGATCGGCTCGCCGGGGATGAATTCCCGGGCCAGTTGGTCCTGGTTCTTCGGGTGTTGCAGGGAGATGCGGAGTTCCCGGGAGTACAGCTGGATGAGCCGCCGGGCCCGTTCCAGGCATTCCTCGCGGGTGGCGCCGCCGACCGCGATCCGGTGCCAGCCGTGGGCGCGGGCCGAGTCGGTGGGCAGGCCGGTGGTCATCTCGTCGCCGATCACCAGGGCCCGCTTGGCGAGGCGCTCCAACTCGGGGGGCGCGTCGATGCCGTGTTCGGCGTAGTCGAGCTGCTGGGACCGGATCATGCGGAGCCGGTGTTCGAGGTTGTTGAAGGAACTGTTCGAGCCGAGGATGTCGATCCGGGACGAGAGTTCCATCGGCCAGGGCAGGCGCTCGTGGAAGTGCATCCACGGCTCGTGCTTCTCCGGGATCTCCAGCGGTTCCATCCGGCCGACGGACAGGACGGCGACGTGTCGTTCCTCGCCGGACATCCGGTTGACGAGTTTCACCGTCGAGCCGTACGGCGTGCGGTAGCGCTCCACCTGTTCGGTGAGGGCGAGCAGGTCACCGGTCTCCCAGTGCCCGTTGGAGACGGGGGAGAGCAGGCCGGGCGGGGCCATGCAGAGCGCCACCGAGCGGTAGAGCAGCCACTCGAGTTCCTGCGGGGTGACCCGGCGGCCCCGCATGCCGAACGCGTTGAGCACTTCGTCGAACTGTTCGACGGTACGCCCGAGCTTGCGCCGTTCGCCGTCGGACGTGCCCCGGCCGAAGACGCGCAGGATCCGTTCGGAGAAGGTGTCGCCGAGGGACCGCCGCGCGAACGTCACGCCGAGGTACGTCTGGCCTTCGGCGTGGTTCACCGACAGCAGGTGCCGTTGCGCCGCGACCAGGTGGTCGGACCAGGAGGTGCCGCCGTGCACGTCGGGCAGCGGTTTGGGCGTGAACGAGTCGACCGTGCGGGCCCATTCGTCGGCCGGGAACGGCCGGGTGGTGCGGCGCAGGTGCAGGCGGAAACCGGCGAGTCCGGCGTACTGCTCGGAGATCGCGCTGAGCAGCGCCTCGCGTTCGGCGTCGGGTCGGAACGCCCAGCGCACCTCGGGCAGGTGGTACCACGCGGTGACGGTGCTCTGGGTGAACGTCAGGTGCCCGGCGATCTCGCTGATCGCCAGTTCCATCGCCGGGTCGCGGTCGCTGAACTTGAGTTTCTGACGGCGTACCGAAACGGCTTTGGGCTCTTTGGCGTCTTTCGCCTTGACCGGTTTGGGGTCGGGGCGGCGGGGCGCGGGCGCCTTCTCGGTGCGCCGGGCAGGAGCCTTCTCCGGTACCGGGACGGGCAGCGAGGTGTCGGTCCGCTTCTGCCAGAGGGGCTCGTCGGGGACCGGGGGGAGCGGCGCCGCGGCCGGCGGCCACGAGTCGTACTCGGCCTCCTCGGCGGCGAGCACGCGCTCCTCGGTGGTCGGTTCCGGGAAGTAGTCGGCTTTGGGGCCGATCGGCGCGCGGGTGAACGGGGCCCCGTTCCATCCGGGGGAGGGCTCCGGAGCCGGCGCCACGGGGGCCGGTTCCGCAACGGGCGGAGCAGGTGGAGCAGGCGGAGCCGCGGGTGCGGGCTTGGTGTTCCGGTTACCGGGCGCGCCCCCGAAGAGATCGAGGAACGGGGAGTCGATGTCCAAGGTGGTGTCGGTCCCCGCCGCCGGTGTCGTCCGTACGTTCTGTGGGGACTGGAAGACGCCCACCCCACCGTGTGCCGGCGCGGTGACGTACTCCTCGACGGCGTCAAGCGAATCAGGCGAAGAGTAGGCGTTCGGGTGCACACCGTTACTCTGCCTGCTCTGGCGAGATGCGTCCGCGCGGGGATGCCCGTGCGGAGGGGTTCCGGTCATCCTTGGACCCCACCGAGACGCACGACAGCCCAACTGGTCATACCAACTCCTCCCGAACACGGATGCGAGTGGCGACAAGTCTTGGATCGCGTTGCTCCACGGCGGGCTCGCGGGTGCGGCGCCAGTCGGTGAGCGCGGTGCGGATGACGACACGGGCCGGCCGGTCCGGGTCGACGTGCCGGAACACGTACGACGTGGTGACCATGGCGAGGGCGATCTCCCACGCCGGGAACGGGTCGAACTCGAGCGTCAGCAGGTAGTGGCCGACCATGAAGAGCGGCACCAGCACGACGAACATCCCGTACTGCGCGTACGGCAGATGCACGGGCAGGGTGTATCCGGGCGGGCCCAGGTAGACCAGGCGGGCCCGGTAGATGTCGTCGTCGGTCCTGAGCCGCATCTCAGTTGAAGATCATTTTGATCAGGAACTCGCCGACGAAGAAGAGTGTCGCGGCACCGGCGATGAACGCCAGGCCCACGATGGCGATGGCGGAGCTGGTGACGACCTTGGAGATCTCGCCACGACTGGCCCGGCCGATGAAGATCACGCCGAGGACCGCGAGCAGGATCGGTGCGATGTTGCTCGCGAAGAAAGTGACGATGCCTTCGGTGTTGATGCCCTTGGGGTCTGCCGCCAGGATGGCGACCTGTCCGGCGAGCTCGGTGGCGATCATCGGTAAACCTCCCCGTGTCCGGTATGGGGGGTGCGGACACGCTGCAGTTGTGAAGCCCTCAGGCAACGCCCATATCGTGCTACCTCTGACTCACCGCGTCGAGTGAGCCCTTCGGGCACTGCCATGCTCGTCTGCTCTCTTCGGTTCCTTCATGATGCCCAGATCCGAAGAGTACGGCTCGTACTTGCGAGCAACAAGCGCCCGTTTCGTTACCCAAGGTGAAGGAGTGGATGAATACGAGTCACGTGGGATCGTACACCTGTTCGAATCACCGCTGACCCGTACCCTTCTCTGGTGCCGACCTCGCCAACAGACGCGCAGCTCACGGGTGCTGAGCTACTCCACCGGGATCACCCGGTCGTGATGGGTGTCCTCAACGTGACGCCGGACTCCTTCTCTGACGGGGGGAGATACACCGATCTCGAAGCCGCGGTTCACCACGGCGTCACTCTTTTTCGCGAAGGTGCGCACGTCATCGACGTGGGCGGCGAGTCGACCCGCCCCGGAGCGGACCGTGTGGACGCCCCCACGGAGATCGCCCGGGTGGTTCCGGTGATCGAGCGCTTGTTCGCCGAGGGCGTACCGGTGAGCATCGATACGTCCCGCGCCGCGGTCGCCGAGGCGGCCGTCGCGGCCGGCGCAGTGGCGATCAACGACGTCTCCGGCGGGCTCGCCGACCCGAGGATGGCGCAGGTGGCGGCGGCCGCCGGCTGCCCGTGGATCCTGATGCACTGGCGTGGACACTCCCGGGACATGCAGAAGCTCGCGGTCTACTCCGACGTGGTCGCCGAGGTGCGCGACGAGCTGCGGGCCCGGGCCGACGACGCGATGGCGGCCGGAGTGGACCCGAGCCGGATCGTGCTCGATCCGGGTCTCGGGTTCGCGAAGACCGCGGAACACAACTGGAACCTGAGTGCCAACCTCGGCGCACTCGTCGACCTCGGCTTCCCGGTGCTCTTCGCGGCCAGCCGCAAGACCTATCTGGGCCGGCTGCTCGCCGACGAGGACGGCACGCCCCGCGAGGTCGGCGGCCGCGAGGCGGCCACGCTCGCCACGTCGGTCCTGGCGGTCGCCTCCGGCGCGTGGGGGGTCCGGGTGCATGAGGTGCGCGCGACCGCCGACGCCATCGCCGTCTGGCGCGCCACCGGCTCACCGCGATTCCGGGGTACGCCGTGAGCAGTCCGCAGAAGCAGGTGAGCCGTCCCTCGAAGTGGGCGGCCCGCCCCTGGAAGCAGCAGCCCGGTCCCCGCATCGGCCGGGCCGGCACCACCGACGGAGGGGACCGATGACCGGACGGATCACGCTGACCGGCCTGCGCGCCCGCGGCAACCACGGCGTCTACGACTTCGAACGCGAGCAGGGCCAGGACTTCGTCGTCGACGTGAGTCTCGACCTGGACCTGTCCCGGGCGGCGGCCACCGACGACGTCACCGACACCGTCCACTACGGCGAGCTGGCCGGCCGTCTCGTCGAGGTGCTCACCGGCGAACCGGTCAACCTCCTCGAACGCCTCGCCGATCGGCTGCTCGACGTGTGCCTGGCCGACCCGCGGGTCGAGGCCGCCGAGGTGACCGTGCACAAACCGCAGGCGCCGATCCCGCACGAGTTCGCGGACGTCGCCGTCACGCTGCGCCGGAGCCGCTCGTGACCCGGGCGATCCTCTCCCTGGGCGGCAACCTCGGCGACCGGTACGCCCATCTGCGGGCCGCCGTCGACCGGCTCGGCGCGCACGTCGTCCTGGTGTCCGGCGTGTACGAGACGCCGCCGTGGGGGGACGCCGCTCAGCCCCCGTACCTCAATGCCGTGGTGCTCGTGGACGACGCGGGCGCGACCGCGCGCGACTGGCTGGACCGGGCACAGGCCTGCGAATCGGCCGAAGGCCGGGTCCGTGACCCGCAGCGCCGTTTCGGGCCGCGCACGCTCGACGTCGACGTGATCGCCGTCTGGGAGCCGGACGGCACGCCGGTGCTCGCCGACGACCCCGAGTTGACCCTCCCGCACCCGCGCGCGCACCTGCGCGCGTTCGTTCTGCGCCCGTGGATCGACATCCATCCGCACGGCGAGCTGCCCGGACACGGTTGGCTCACCGATCTGCTCAACGCGCCGGGGCTCGCCGACGACATCGCCGCGATGACGCCCCGCCCCGATCTGTCGCTAGAGTCGATGCGGTGAGCACCGATCCCACCGGACCCGGCCACCGCAACGACCCGTCGCTCCGTCCGACCAGTGTGTCCGCGCTGGTGGTGGCCGCGCTGGCGGCCGCGGCCGGCGGCTGGCTGCTGATCGGCTACTCCTTCTACCAGCTCACCCCGCTGCCGTGGACCGGCGCGGCGGTGCTCTTCGTGCTGGCACTCGTCGAGGCCTATCTGGCGCAGAACACCACTGCCCGGATCCAGCGCAAGCGGGGCGCCCCACCGGTGCAGCCGCTCGCGGTGGTCCGGTTCGTCGCCCTGGCCAAGGCGTCCGCGCTGGTCGGTGCGCTCTCCGCAGGGTTCGCCGCCGGCCTGCTCGCGTGGCTGCTGGTCGAGCCGACCACCGCGGCGCGCGACGACGTGCCGGCCGCGGCGGCCACCCTGATCGGGGCGATCGTCCTGATCGGTGCGGCACTGTGGCTGGAGCGGGCCTGCCGGGTGCCGGAACGCGACGACCGGGAGGACGACGACACCGGGCGGCGGAGCGGACGACTTTGACGGTCGTCGACAGACATCCGCCTCTGAACTGAGGCCGTGCTGTGTCCGTATGCTAGCGGGGGCGGCACTCAGCCGGAGTAGCGTGCGCCTCCGGACCGCCCGTTGGAGGCGTAAGGAGGCGCGACCATGGCGTACGACGAGGCGACCTACCGCCGGCCGGGTGGCGAGCCCGCCGACAACGATCCGGCCGCCTACCGCCGGCGGGTGCAGTTCGAGGACACCACCGGCAACACGCTCGACCAGTCGCCGCGGTCGCCGTCGTCCACCGGCGCGATCCCGCTGCCCGACACGGACGGCCGGGACCGCCTGGGCATCCATCTGGGCTGGGAGGTCATCCTCCTGGTCGTCACCGGGGTGCTCGGCTTCTTCCTGTTCCGCGAGGACGCGGCCGCCCTGCAACGTCCCGCGCTCGACACCCTGCTGGTCACCGGCGCCTCGATCGGTCTGCTCACCCTCGGTGCCGGTCTGAGCCTGCGGGCCGGCGTGCCCAACCTGGCGCTCGGCCCGGTCGCCCTGGCCGCCGCCTTCCAGTACGCGGAGAACGGTGACAAGGGCCTGGCCGAGTCGGTCGTCCCGGCCCTGATCCTGGGTGCCGCGGGCGCGCTGGCGGTGGCCCTGCTGGTCCTGGTCCTGCACGTGCCCGGCTGGGCGGCCACCCTGGTCGCCGGGCTCGCCGCGATCGTCTTCGTGCAGTTGCGTCCCGAGCCGGTCGTGGTGCAGGGCGACTGGGACCCGACGGGTCAGGCGTTCATCCTGTTCGGCGCGTTCGCCGGGCTGGCGCTGCTGGGCGGCATGCTCGGCGCGATCTCACCGATCCGCCGGTTCCTCGGCCGGATGCGCCCGGTCGGCGACCCGGCCCTGCGCCGTGGCGCCGCGGCCGCCCTGCCGGTGCTGCTGGCCCTGGTGCTGTCCACCCTGTTCGCGGTCGGCGCCGGTGTGCTGATCGCCGCGTCGGCGGACGGGCCGATCGTCCCGGACACCGGCATGGAGTGGAGCGGCATCGCCCTGGGCCTGGCCATGCTGGCCGGCACGAGTGCGTACGGCCGCCGCGGCGGGATCTTCGGCACCCTGTTCGCGGTCACCGCGCTGACGCTGTTCCTGGACTTCGCCAACCGGACCGACCTCAACATCGCACTCTTCGCCATCGCGGCGTCGGTGCTGCTCGGCGGCCTGGTCGTGACCCGGATCGTGGAGTCGTACGCGAGTCCGGCCTCGTCCGTCGCCGGACCGGACTGGAACGCCGCGCCGTCCAGCGGCACCGTCTGGTCGCCCGACCTGCCGGAGACCTGGAACTCCCCGTCCGAGCCGGCCAAGCGGAGTGACCGTTGGGACGACGGCCCGTGGGGCGCCGGCCGCTGACCGTATGCTGTTGGTCATGACCAGGCCCAGCTTCGCCGAACTGGACGCTCTGCCCACCGAGGACCTCCGGGAACGTGCCTTCACCAGGGCGCGGGAACGCCGTGATGTCGGCTTCTTCTGGTCGGTGCTGCGTCACCTGCCCGACGCCGACGAGGCCGCTGCTCTGGACGGTGCTCCGAACTCGATCGGGCCGGCCATCGACGAGGCGGTCGCGCTCTGGCGTGAGCTCGAGGGCCGCGATCTCGGTGAGCAGGAGCCGCTGCTGCGGGCGGCGTTCATCGACTACCTCAGCAAGGACTGATTCTTGTCGTAGGGCAAGGAGTGACGCTCGTCGTTTGAGCCGGGCGCCCCGCAGGGAATAGCGGGGCGCATGGCTCTCGGTAACCGTTACAAGACCGCACCGGGTGCGGGCACGCTTGCCGCACTGATACTCGTCCTGGTCTTCGGCAGCCCCTGGTACTCCGACTGGGCGCAGAAGAACACCGACCCGGAGACGGCGGGCGGCTGGTGGCTGCAGCTGCTGGCCTGGCCGCACTGGAGTTTCGACACCGACGACGCGCTGCGGGACGTGATCGTCGGCGACCTCAAGGCGATCCTGGTCGTGGTGCTGACCGCTCTCTTCCTCGTTCTGCTGCCCGGTTCCCAGCTGGCCCGGGCGCGCGGCACGATCAGCCAGTTCTTCGCCGGCTGGGCCGCGTACATCTTCGCGGGCGGTCTCGCCGCCCTGCTCGCCACCCTCTTCTTCACCGACCCCTCGCTGCTCGGCGCCTTCCGGTCGGCCGGCTCCGGGGCGCAGTACGGCCTCTTCGTCGGCTGGATCGTCGGTCTGGCCTCGTTGGGCGGCTGGCGCGGCACCCGGTGACGAGTGCACCACCCCCGTAGTGAGGCGTCCGTCGATCCCGGCGGGCGCTTTGCTGCCTTTTGCGTACGAGGTGTGGCGTGGTTCACGTTCCCGCGGCCGGGGTTCGGGGTGCCCTCGCGGTGCCGGAACCCCGGGGCACCGGCATCGACCAGGGTCGTCGCATGTTTTGCGGTCCCTGGCGCACAAAATCCGAAATAGTCGTCCGGAAGGGTGCTCCCGAACCGGAGGGTGCTGTGCCGGGCCTGTGTGAGCCTCATAAGTGGTCGCTACCACCTGCGGTGATTTCGGACCGCGTTCGCGAGGTTTCACTCCGTTCGGCAATGATCGACACCGACCCGGCGGGGCCGTCACCGGGTAGGCCGGGGATGTGTCGCCGCTCGCCCGTTTTGTTGTGGACCCACCCTCGGTAACATCTGCGCCCATGCCGGAACGGGACCCCCAAGCGGGACACAGCGCGAAGCTGCTCCGTGGCCTCGTCTGGGCGAGTGTGGTGCTCGCCCCGCTCGCGGCCGCCGTGGTGTTGATCGGTTCGACCCGCTTCGGCGTGGTGCTGATCGCCGCCAGCGTGGTGCTCCTCGGAGCTTCGGTGCTGATCCGCGCCGATCCGGTGCTGCAGCGGATGGACGTCGAGGACCAGTTCGCCGAGGAGGCGAAATCGCTGCGCGCCGAGATGCGCGCGGAGCTCGGCGCCGCGATCGCCGCCCTGCCGGTGCCCGAGGCGCCCCGTCCGCCGTTGACACCCCGCAAACCGGCCGGTGGCCCGGGTGGCCGGGCACAGGTGGCGCCCCCGCCGCAGCAGGATCCCGGATTCGCCCCGCAGAACGACTTCGCCGCCCCGAACGAGTTCCCGCAGAACGAGTTCGGCGGGCAGACCGATTTCGTGCACCAGCCCGGATACGAGCCCGACTTCGACTCCGGTCCGGTGACGCCGGCCGTCTACGGCGGCGGCAACGGCCCGAACCCGGGTCCCCACGGTCCGGGACAGCAGGGCCAGCCGGCCCAGCAGGGTCCCGGCGGATTCGCCCCGGCGAACGGCCGTGCGGTCCCCGGCCGACCAGGACCGGGCGGTCAGGGGCAGGCGCCGGCCCAGCAGAGCGGTGGTCCGCAGGGCCCGCAGCAGAACGGCTACGGACCGGACGGCGGGTACCACGACGCCACCGTCGGCTACGAGGACGGCCAGAACTACGCCGGCCAGCAGCAGACCGGCTACCACGCCGAGCCCGGGTACGACGACCACAACGGTTACGACGCCCCGAACGGCTACGAGGCCCCGAACGGCTACGACGACCAGGGCGGCTACCCGGCCCCGAACACGTACGGGCCGGACGGTTACGACGCCGCCGGTCATCAGCAGGACGGGTACCAGCAGGACGGTTACGACCAGCAGGGCTACGCCGGCGGCGGTTACGAGAACCAGCCCGGCTACGGCGACCAGGGCTACGAGAACCAGAGCTACCCCGACCAGAGCGGCTACCCGGCCCAGCCCGGCTACGACGAGGAGTACCACCAGCCCGCCCCGCCGCAGCAGCGCCCATCCCAGCCGGGCCGGCCCACCGGCGGCCGCGCCTCGGTTCCGGTCGGCACCGCCCGCCCGGTCTCGCCGTCCGCGTCACCGCAGACCGGCGCCTCCGGCCCGGTGCCCCGCCCGCGTGCCGCGGCGGCCCCGTCCGGCCGCGCGACCGCCTCGGTGAACGGCCCGTCCGGTCCGGGCGGCCCCGGCGGCTCGACCGGTTCGGTGTCGGGGGCCCGCTCCGGCCCGGTCGGATCCGCCTCCGTGGGCGCCGCCCCGATGGGCCCGGGTCAGATGGGTCCGGGTCCGGCCGCTGCCCCGATGGGTGGCGCCGCACCGGTTCCGCCGATGCCGAACGGGGCGCCCCGGCCGCGTGCCGCCGCGGCCGTGCCACCACCCCCGGCACCGGGCGGCGGCGGCCGCGCCCAGGTCCGCCCCGGACCCACGTACGGCCGCCCGGACGTCCCCAACGGCGACTTCGGCGCGGCGGACGGGTACAACGGCGCCAACGACTACGGGACGCCGGCCGACAACGGTTACGGCACCAACACCGAGTACGGGACCGCCGCTGGCAACGAGTACGGCGGCAGCGGCTACGACCAGGGTTACGGCGGCTACGACAGCTACGAGGACTCGCAGGACCTGTCCGCCGACAGCCCGCAGTACAAGGCCCGCCGGCACCGCCCGTCGGCGAACGACACCAACGTCGGCTCGTTGGAGGACTTCGCCACGTACGGCGGTTACCAGGACGGGCGCCGGTGACGAGGACGAGTGCCGGACCCTACTTGTCGATGTCGCCGACGACGAAGAACATCGACCCGAGGATCGCGATCAGGTCGGGCACCAGACAGCCCGGGATCAGCGTCGCCAGCGCCTGCACGTTGGCGTACGACGCGGTCCGCAGCTTGAGCCGCCACGGCGTCTTCTCGCCGCGGGACACCAGGTAGTACCCGTTCACCCCGAGCGGGTTCTCGGTCCACGCGTACGTGTGTCCCTCGGGGGCCTTGACCACCTTGGGCAGTCGCACGTTGACCGGCCCACCGATCCGTTCCACCCGGTCGAGGCAGGCGTCCACCAGGTCCAGGGATACGTAGGTCTGCTCGAGCAGCACTGAGAACCGGGCGTGGCAGTCACCGGACTCCCGCGTCACCACGGGCAGGTCGAGCTGGTCGTAGAACAGGTACGGCTCGTCACGGCGTACATCGAAATCGAGGCCACTCGCCCGGGCGACCGGACCGGAGGCCCCGTAACCGGCGGCCTGTTCCGCCGTGAGCACGCCCACCCCGACCGTGCGGGCCATGAAGATGTCGTTGCGGTGGATGATCCGGTCGAGGTCGGGCATCCGCCGGCGGACCGCGGCCACCGCCTGCCGGGCCCGGGTGGTCCAGCCGGCCGGTATCTCCTCCTTCAGCCCGCCGACCCGGTTGAACATGTAGTGGATCCGGCCGCCGGAGACCTCCTCCATCACCGCCTGCAGGGTCTCCCGCTCGCGGAAGGCGTAGAACATCGGCGTGATCGCGCCGATCTCCAGCGGGTAGGAGCCGAGGAACATCAGGTGGTTGAGCACCCGGTTCAGCTCGGCCAGCGCCATCCGCAGCCAGGTTGCGCGTTCCGGCACCTCGATGCCCATCAGGCGTTCGACGGCGAGGACCACGCCCAGCTCGTTGGAGAACGCGGACAGCCAGTCGTGCCGGTTGGCCAGCATGATGATCTGCCGGTAGTCGCGGACCTCGAAGAGTTTCTCCGCGCCGCGGTGCATGTATCCGACGATCGGTTCGCAGGTGACCACCCGCTCGCCGTCCAGGGTGAGTTTGAGCCGGAGCACCCCGTGGGTGGACGGGTGTTGCGGCCCGATGTTGAGGACCATGTCGGCCGTGTCCAGCCCGGCCCCGGTGCCTACTGTCATCTCCCGCAGAGCGTCGGTCACGGCTGCATCGTCCCACGGGGCACGAGCGGGACGTCCACGCCGATGCCGTGCCAGAGCCACCAGTGGCCGCCCAGCCCGGCGGGGTCGGTCAGTTCCCCGGCCGCGCCGGCGGTGGCGAGCGCCCGCAGATAGCCGCCCGGGTCGGTCCGGGCCAGATCCAACGGTGGCCGGGCGCCGTCGACACCGAGCGCTCGCAGGGCCTCCCGCTGGCGGATCATCCGGTACGCCACGCCACTGGCGACCGCCACCGCGTCCATGGCGACGTGTGCCGTCACGTCGCAGGTCCCGTCCGGCACCGGTGGCACCTGCCGGCCGTCCCGGTATCCGGTGAGGCTGCCGAGGGCGGGCCGATCGCCGCGCCGGTGTCCGTAGTCGACGCAGAGGGCGGCGCCCCGGCGGACCGCGGCCACCGCGTCCGCCCAGGCAGTGTCCCGCGGCCAGCCGATCTCGATCCGTCCCGGGCCGGGCCACCAGCGCCGCAGCCAGAACTCGTCGGCCGGATCGGCGGGCGGGCCCAGGGTCTCGGCGCCGGTGTGCCGGTCGACCAGGACCTTGCGCGCTCGTCCGTCCTGGTCGGTCTCGACCACGTCGAGCGGCACGTTGTCCAGCCATTCGGTGGCGATCAGCAGTCCGGTGACGGTGTCCGGCACGTCGGCGCGCCAGTGGACGGCCGGGTCCAGCCCGTCCGGCCGGGGCGCGAGTTCCACCGCGACCGGTCGCAGCCGGCCGGTGAGGTCGGCGGGCAGCAGCCTCAGCAGGGCGGTGAGCAGTTCGCCGCGGCCGGCGCCCACGTCGACCAGGTCGAAGGTCCGCGGCCGGCCCAGCGCCTCGTCCAGGCGCCGCACGAGGCCCGCGACGGCGGTGGCGAAGAGCGGGGAGGCGTTGACGCTCGTCCGGAAGTGATCAGCGGGGCCGCTGTGCCGGCGGACGAAGAAGCCGTCCGGGCCGTACAGGGCCGCCCTCGTCGCCGTCCGCCATCCGATCGCCGTCATGGCGTCAGGGTAGGCGGTGCGCTTGTTCACACGTGGTTGCTACGACCGTGTAAACCCGGCGCATACTGGCGCTCGACCGGTACCTGCCAACGAGGACTGGATCCACAGATGAACGCATTGACCGTCGGCGTCGTCGGCGCCGGTCGGGTCGGCGCCGTACTGGGCGCGGCCCTGACCGCGGCGGGCCACCACGTGGTCGCCGCCGCCGCGGTGTCCGCCGCCTCCCGCGACCGTGCCGCCCGCCTGCTGCCGGACGCCGCGATCCGGCCCGCCGACGAGGTGGCCCGGGCCGCCTCCGATCTCCTGCTGCTCGCCGTGCCGGACGACACCCTGGCGGCCGTGGTCGCCGGCCTGGCCCGGACCGGCGCGCTGCGCCCCGGGCAGGTGGTCGCACATACCTCCGGCGCGCACGGGCTGGCCGTCCTGGGCGACGTGCGCGGCGTGGCACTGCACCCCGCGATGACCTTCACCGGTACCGACGCCGACCTGGCCCGGCTGCCCGGCATCGCCTGGGGTGTCACCGCCCGGGACCGGTCGTTCGCCACCCGGCTGGTCGCCGATCTGGGCGGGGTGCCCGAGTGGGTGGCCGAGGACGCCCGGCCGCTCTACCACGCGTCCCTCGCCCACGGCGCGAACCACCTGGTGACCCTGGTCAACGAGGCCGCCGACCTGCTGCGTGCGGCGGGCGTCGGCGAGCCCGGCCGGGTACTCACCCCGCTGCTCACCGCGGCCCTGGAGAACGCGCTGACCATGGGCGACGCGGCGCTGACCGGCCCGGTCTCGCGGGGCGACGCCGGCACGGTCGCGAAACATCTGGACCGGATGCCCTCCGAGGCCGCACCCGCCTATCTCGCGATGGCCCGCCGCACCGCGGACCGGGCCATCGCCTCCGGCCGTCTGCGCCCGCAGGATGCGACGGCCCTGCTCGACGTCCTCGCCCGTGCCTCTGTCGGGAGCCGTTCATGACCGCCCTCGTGCACACCCGTGACGAACTGTCCACGCTGCTCGGATCGCTCGACGGCGAGGTGGCCGTGGTGATGACCATGGGCGCGCTGCACGAGGGGCACCGCGAGCTGATGCGGGTGGCCCGGGCGCGCGCCGAGCACGTGCTCGTCACGATCTTCGTCAATCCGCTGCAGTTCGGCCCGAGCGAGGACTTCGAGAAGTACCCGCGGACCCTCGACGCCGACCTGGCGGCCTGCCGGGCGGAGGGTGTCCGCGCGGTCTTCGCGCCGTCCCGCGACGACGTCTACCCGGACGGGCCGCCGTCGATCACGATGAACCCGGGGCCGCTCGGCGACATCCTGGAGGGCGCGAGCCGTCCCGGGCACTTCTCCGGGATGCTGACCGTCGTCCAGAAGCTGCTGATGCTGACCGCCGCCGACGTCGCGTACTTCGGTGAGAAGGACTTCCAGCAGCTCGCCCTGGTCCGCCGGATGGCTCGCGACCTGGAGATGGGCGTCGAGATCGTGGGCGTGCCGACGGTCCGGGAACCGGACGGCCTGGCGCTGTCCAGCCGCAACCGTTACCTCTCGGCGGACCAGCGCCGCGCCGCGCTGGCGCTCTCCCGTGCGCTGCGTGCGGGCGCCGGACAGCGTGACCCCGACCGGGTCCGGGCCGTCGCCCACCGGATCCTGGCGGAGGAGCCGGGGGTACGCCTGGACTACCTGGAACTCACCGGGCCCGACCTCGGGGCCGTCCCCGCCGAGGGACCGGCCCGCCTGCTGGTGGCCGCCCGGGTGGGCGCCACCCGACTGATCGACAATGTGCCTCTCGAGATCGCCAAGGACGCCTGATGCTGCGGACCATGCTCACCTCCAAGATCCACCGCGCCACGGTGACGCAGGCCGACCTGCACTACGTGGGTTCGGTGACCGTCGACGTGGACCTGCTGGAGGCGGCCGATCTGCTGCCCGGCGAGCGGGTCGCGATCGTCGACGTGACCAACGGGGCCCGCCTGGAGACGTACGTGATCCCGGGCGAGCGGGGCAGCGGCGTGATCGGCATCAACGGTGCCGCCGCCCACCTGGTGCACCCCGGTGACCTGGTCATCCTGATCGCCTACGGGCAGATGGACGACGCCGAGGCTCGTACCTTCGCGCCGCGGGTCGTGCACGTCGACGCCGCCAACCGGATCATCGAGCTGGGTGCCGACCCGGCGGCCGCGGTGCCCGGCATGCCCGGCGACCTGACCCGTGGCGACCTGACCCTTCCGGTCGCCTGACTCCCCTCCCGCCGTGTTGAGTTGTGGTGTCGTGGGCGCCTGAAGTCACCACGCCCGTTCTGGTGTGTTGAGTTGTGGCGTCGTAGGCGCCCGAAGTCACCACGCCCGTTCCGGCCAGGGAATCGGGTATTTCGGGAATAGGACCTGGGAAGGCATCAAAAAACTTATAGTTGGCGAATCGGATAGCGGCCTGTGGAGGCGCGAGCCATGCGATTTCGCCGGCGTCATCGGCGCGGGTTCGTCGCCGCGGCCGTTCTCTCGTTGCTCGTCACCGCGGGCTGTGGCAGCGCCGCGGACCTCGACGGCGACCTGACCGACGACTGGGGCCTGATGGCGGCCGCGATCGGCTTCCAGCCGGTCTCGCTGACCTGCCACTCCTCGGGGTTCGCCGGCGCCGGGCCGCGGGCCTCCTACGAGGAGGTCGACTGCAACACCCGGCACCGGACCGAGACCGTGCACGTCGGCGAGTACACCGCGCCCGCCGCGCAGGCGCCGGCCCCGCCGACCGGGGACTCCGCCGGGGCGCGGGCGGCGTACCGGACCTGCGACGCCGAGACCACCGAGTACGTGGGCGGCCCGTGGCGTACCGCGCGGTTGTGGATCGGGGTCACCAACCCGTCGCCGGAGGCCTGGCGCGGCGGAGCCCGCTGGTTCCGGTGCGAAGTGGTGGAGCTGGACTCGGTCGAGGACGACGGCGGCCAGGTCCAGCGGGCCGGCAGCCTGCGGCACAGCCTGGTCGGCGGCAGTTCGGAGCTCCTGCTGACCTGCTACGCGGTGGCGCTGAACAACGCCGGGGCGATCGCCGCGATGCCGCCGGCGTCCTGCGCCCAGCCGCACAACGGCGAGTTCGTCGGCCTCTGGGACGCGTCGGTGAACGCGGTCTACCCGCGGACCGACACCACCTGGGCCGAGTTCCACGACGGCTGCCGCGGCATGGTGGCCGCGTACGTGGGCGTACCGAACGACGGTGACCTGCAATATCGCACCGGCGTGGTGTCGCTGCCCGGCAGCGCCGAGGTGTGGACGCAGGGCGACCACTCGGTGCGCTGCTACCTCTGGCTGGCCGGCGCCGAACTGACCGGTTCCCTCAAGGGCAAGGGGACGAAGGCTCTCCCGGTCCAGTACGAGTAACGGTTACCACTGATGACGCCCCCGGCGCGACGCATCAGCGACGGCAGAGTGTACTGAGACACATGTCAGCAACACCGGATCTCCCGGCTCTGCCCCGCCGGCTCGCCGCCGCCGAGCCGGGCTGGACCGAGACCACCGACGTCGTGGTGGTCGGTTCCGGCATCGCCGGCCTGACCGCGGCCCTGCACCTGCGGGAACAGGGTCTGCACGTGACCGTCGTGACCAAGGTGAACATCGACGACGGTTCGACGCGGTGGGCGCAGGGCGGGATCGCCGCGGTGCTGGATCCGCTGGACACCCCGCAGGCGCACGCGTACGACACCGAGATCGCCGGAGTCGGGCTGTGCGACCCGGAGGCGGTCCGCGTCCTCGTCGAGGAGGGCCCGGCCCGGATCCGTGAGCTGATCCGCCGGGGCGCCGAGTTCGACCGCCACCCGGACGGCTCGCTGATGCTGACCCGCGAGGGCGGGCACCGCGCGGACCGGATCGTGCACGCCGGCGGCGACGCGACCGGCGCCGAGGTGCAGCGTGCCCTGCACGAGGCGGTCCGCCGCGACCCGTGGATCCGCCTGGTCGAGCACGCGCTGGTGCTGGACCTGCTGCGGGCCGCCGACGGCCGGGCCTGCGGGCTGACCCTGCACGTGCTCGGCGAGGGCAGCGAGGACGGCGTCGGCGCGATCCTGGCCCGGGCCGTGGTGCTGGCCACCGGTGGGATGGGCCAGATCTACTCGTCGACGACGAACCCGCCCGTCTCCACCGGCGACGGCGTGGCGCTCGCGCTGCGGGCCGGCGCCGAGGTGACCGACGTCGAGTTCGTCCAGTTCCACCCCACGTCGTTCGTCGGCACCGGGACCGCATCGGCCGGCACCGCCGCGGCGCCACGGCTGAGCCCGGCCCAGCGTCCGCTGATCTCCGAGGCGCTGCGGGGCGAGGGGGCGTACCTCGTCGACGAGGCCGGCAAGCGCTTCATGGTCGGGCAGCACGAGCAGGCCGAGCTGGCGCCGCGCGACGTGGTCGCCAAGGGCATCTACCGGGTGTTGCGGGCCACCGGCGCGGACCACGTCTACCTGGATGCCCGGCACCTGGGCGGGGAGTTCCTGGAGGGCCGGTTCCCGACCATCATGGCGTCCACCCGGGCCGCCGGCATCGACCCGGCCACCGACCTGATCCCGGTCGCCCCGGCCGCGCACTACGCCTCCGGGGGCGTCCGCACCGACCTGCACGGCCGCACCACCATCCCCGGCCTGTACGCCTGCGGCGAGGTGGCCTGCACCGGCGTGCACGGCGCCAACCGCCTGGCCAGCAACAGCCTGCTGGAGGGCCTGGTCTTCGCCAAGCGGATCGCCGACGACGTGGGCCGGGACCTGCCGCCGCAGGCCGAACCGGCGCCCGCGCCCGCCGGACCGTCCTGGGTCGTCGACCCGGCGATCCGTGCCGACCTGCAGCGCACGATGACCCGCGGCGCCGGGGTGCTCCGCTCGGCCGACTCGCTCGCCGGCGCGGCCAAGGAACTGGCCCGCCTGGCCGAGCAGCGGTCCCGCCCGAACAACGCGGCGTGGGAGGTCACCAACCTGCTCACCGTCGCGGCCGCCCTGGTGGCCTCGGCGACCAGCCGCCGGGAGACCCGCGGCTGCCACTGGCGGGAGGACCACCCGACCGCCGCCGACGAGTGGCGCGGTCACCTGCTGGACGCCGTACAGTCCGACGGGATCCTGACGCAGACCTTCCAGGAGATGGCGTGAACGAGCCGGAACTCAACCTTGCCGACGTCGAGCGGATCGTGTTCACCGCGCTCGCCGAGGACCTCGGTGACCCGCCGCGGGACGTGACCAGCGAGGCGACCATCCCGGCCGGGCAGGTGGACACCGCCGAGCTGGTGGCCCGCGCCGCCGGCGTGGTGGCCGGGCTGCCGGTCGCGGCCGAGGTCTTCGCGGTCACCTCCGCCGGGACGGCCACGTTCCAGCAGGTGGCGACCGAGGGCGACCGGGTACGCCGCGGCGACGTGCTCGCCGTGATCACCGGTCCGACGCGGGCCCTGCTGACCGCCGAGCGCACCGCGCTGAACCTGATCAGCCGGATGTCCGGGGTGGCCACGCACACCCGCCGGTGGGCCGATCAGCTGGCCGGCACCAAGGCGACCGTGCTGGACACCCGCAAGACCACGCCCGGCCTGCGGGTGCTGGAGAAGTACGCGGTCCGGGTCGGTGGCGGCACCAACAAGCGCATGGGTCTCTACGACGTCGCCATGATCAAGGACAACCACAAGCTGGCGGCCGGCAGCATCACGGCGGCGTACCGGCTGGTCCGCGAACGCTTCCCGGACGTGACGGTGCAGGTGGAGGTGACCACGCTCGCCGAGGCGCGGGAGGCGGTGGCGGCCGGGGCGACCTTCCTGCTCTGCGACAACATGACGCCGGAACGGCTCGCCGAGGTGGTCGCGGCGATCGGCGGCCGGGTCGAGCTGGAGGCCACCGGCAACCTGACACTGGAGACCGCGGCGGCGTACGCGGCGACCGGCGTCGACTATCTCTCGGTGGGCGGGCTGACGCACTCCTCGCCGATCCTGGACATCGCCCTGGACCTCAGGGCGCGCTGACACCGTGGGGCCATCCGGGGAGGGTCCCGGTGCGGTCGTGTGAGGTGTGGCGCGTACAAGATAAGGGTCTTGATCGTGATTCTGAGGGGCGCCCGTGCTGCTCTGCATTGACATCGGCAACACCAACACCGTGCTGGCGACGTTCGACGGCGACAAGCTGGTGCACAACTGGCGGATCAAGACCGATGCGCGGTCCACCGCGGACGAGCTCGGTCTGGTGATCCGCGGGTTGCTGGCCGGCGACGCGGTCGAGATCACCGGCGTGGCGGCCTGTTCCACCGTGCCGGCGGCGTTGCGCAACCTGCGCACCATGCTGCAGCGGTACTACGGCGGGCTGCCCAACGTGATCGTCGAGCCGGGTGTACGGACCGGGGTGCAGCTGGCCATCGACAACCCGAAGGAGGTGGGCGCGGACCGGGTGGTCAACACACTCGCCGCGCACACCCTCTACGGCGGTCCGTCGATCGTGGTCGACTTCGGCACCACCACGAACTTCGACGTGATCAGTGCGAAGGGCGAGTTCCTCGGTGGCGCCTTCGCGCCGGGCATCGAGATCTCCTTCGACGCGCTCGCGGCCCGCGCCGCGCAGCTGCGCAAGGTGGAGCCGACCAAGCCGCGCTCGGTGATCGGCAAGAACACCGTGGAGTGTCTGCAGTCCGGTCTCTACTTCGGGTTCGCCGGTCAGGTGGACCGGATCGTCGAGCGGATGGTCGAGGAGATCGGCCCGGTCAGTGCGGTGATCGCCACCGGCGGCCTGGCCTGGCTGGTCAAGGAGGAGTGCCGGACCATCACCGCGCACGAGCCCATGATCACGCTGATCGGCCTGCGGATGGTATATGAGCGGAACGTCTGAGAAGGCCTGAGTAGGCTTTCTCAGGCCCTGACCAGTACCTACAGGAAGTCGAGCCGTGACCGAGCAGAACACGCCAGCAACCGACCCCGCCGAGGACCTTCCGGAGCAGATGCGGGTCCGCCGGGCGAAGCGCGACCGGATGCTGGCCGACGGTGTGTCGCCGTACCCGGTCAACGTCCCGCGGACCGCCGAACTCGCCGAGATCCGGGAGAAGTACGCCGAGCTGCCCACCGACACCGCCAGCGGTGACACGGTGTCGGTCACCGGGCGGGTGATCTTCGTGCGGAACGGCGGCAAGCTCTGCTTCGCCACCCTGCGCGCGGGTGACGGCACCGAGCTGCAGGCGATGCTGTCCCTGGACAAGGTCGGCGCCGACGCGCTCGACGCGTGGAAGCGTCTGGTCGACCTGGGTGACCTGGTCGCGATCACCGGTGAGGTGATCACCAGCCGCCGTGGTGAGCTGTCCGTCCTCGCCGATCAGTGGGTGATGAGCGCCAAGTCGCTGCGCCCGCTGCCGGTCGCGCACAAGCCGCTTTCCGAGGAGACCCGGGTCCGGCAGCGTTATGTGGATCTCATCGTCCGGCCGCAGGCGCGTGAGGTCGTCCGCACTCGGGCAACCGTGGTCCGCAGCCTCCGCGAGTCGCTGTTCCGCCGCAATTATCTCGAGGTGGAAACGCCGATGTTGCAGTTGCTGCACGGTGGCGCGACGGCCCGGCCGTTTGTGACTCACAGCAACGCTTTGGACACCGATCTTTATCTCCGGATCGCCCCCGAACTGTTTTTGAAGCGGGCCGCGGTCGGTGGCATCGAGCGGGTCTTCGAGATCAACAGGAACTTCCGTAATGAGGGCATGGACTCCACGCACTCTCCGGAGTTCGCCATGCTCGAGGCGTATCAGGCGTATGCCGACTACAACGTCATGCAGCAGCAGGTCCGGGAGTGGATTCAGGAGGCCGCGACCGCGGTGTCCGGTTCGCACGTGGTCACCCACGCCGACGGCACCGAGGTCGACCTGGGCGGCGAGTGGGCGCAGATCACCCTGTTCGGTGCGATCTCCGAGGCGCTCGGCGAGGAGGTGACCATCGACACCGAACTGGCCCGGCTCCAGCAGTACGCGGAGAAGGTCCAGCTCTCCGTCGACCCGAAGTGGAGCGCCGGCAAGCTCGCCGAGGAGCTGTTCGAGCATCTCGTCCAGCACACCCTGCAGCAGCCGACGTTCGTCCGGGACTACCCGGAGGAGACCGCTCCGCTGACCGCGGCGCACCGCGAGACGCGTGGCCTCACCGAGAAGTGGGACCTCTACGTCGCCGGGTTCGAGCTGGCCACCGCCTATTCGGAGCTGGTCGACCCGGTCGTGCAGCGGGACCGCCTGGTCGCGCAGTCCCTGCTCGCGGCCGGTGGCGACGCCGAGGCGATGCAGCTCGACGAGGATTTCCTGCGTGCCATGGAATACGGGATGCCGCCGAGCGGGGGCATGGGAATGGGAATCGACCGGCTGTTGATGGCGCTCACCGGCCTCGGCATTCGGGAAACGATCCTCTTCCCCTTGGTCCGTGCGGAGTAGTCCTCGTCATTATCTGCCCCGCCATTGACGGGCGATGCGCCCCTGGCGTTATTGTCTTCCCATTGCTGGGGAGAGAGAACCTGTGTTCGGGAGGATAACGGCGCGTGGCCAAGCAGATCATTCACAAGCTTGTCGATGACATCGACGGTGGCGACGCCGACGAGACCGTGAAGTTTGCGCTCGACGGCATTCAGTATGAGATCGATCTCTCGGAGAAGAACGCCGCGAAATTGCGGGAGGTCTTCGAGGAGTTCGTCAGTGCCGGCACCAAGGTCGCCCGCGGCGGCGTCGTGGTCGGTGGCCGGGCTGCTCGTGGCCGTGGCGGGGCGACCGCCGACCGCGAGCAGAACAAGGCGATCCGGGAGTGGGCCAAGAAGTCGGGCAAGGAGATCTCCGACCGCGGCCGGATCCCGCAGGAGATCGTGGACGAGTTCCACCAGAAGGGGCCCGGACGGGCCTGAACGGCGTCCGGGCCGGACCGTCGCCTTCGGCGTCGGTCGTGGTCGCGCTTCGAAACAGGCTCCAGGAGCCTCGGCGGAGAGGGCGTGCTGATCGTGACGGCCGCGTGAGCGGCTGCTGCGATCGGCACGCCCTCTCGGCGTCTCACGCTTGCGCACGCCCTGTCCACGGTGTTGTCCCCAAGTTATCCACAGGCCCGGGGCAAGTTGTCCACAGCCTGTGGACTGAGGCGATTTCGCTGAGCGCGTACACGTTCGGGTGGGGGAACAGCCGTTGAGCGTGCGAAGTTGGCTAAATCAACGTTGCGGATCGTTTCGAGGGGCAGTGAGAGCCCGGCGGAGCCCCTCAGCGGCGATAGAGTTACTGCACGGGCATCACCGATGCCCGTGCGCTGGCCCCGCCAGCTGTTGAGACAGGCTCAGCATTGGCGCACGGCACGTGAGGAGCACGAGGGCATGTTCGAGCGGTTCACCGACCGAGCGCGACGGGTTGTCGTCCTGGCCCAAGAAGAGGCCCGGATGCTCAACCACAACTACATCGGGACAGAACACATCCTCCTGGGTCTGATCCACGAGGGTGAGGGCGTCGCTGCGAAGGCTCTCGAGAGCCTCGGCATCTCCCTCGAGGGAGTCCGGCAGCAGGTCGAGGAGATCATCGGTCAGGGGCAGCAGGCGCCGAGCGGGCACATCCCGTTCACGCCGCGCGCCAAGAAGGTGCTGGAGCTCTCC
>NZ_JZKF01000309.1 GCF_000962825.1 Actinoplanes rectilineatus | reverse complement strand
ACAACCCACACAGTCGCCCACCAAACCCTGAACCAAATCAGGCGGTATGGGTGACCAGGCCGTGCCTGGCATTGAAAAACAATCCATCCGGTTCTCACCAGGCATGGTTGTTCTTTCAGATACCCAACAGGGTGCTTATCGCCTCCACCAGCCGCACCGAGACCGTTCCTCCAGACCCGAAAGTCTGCGTACTAGGTGAATCGG
>NZ_JZKF01000308.1 GCF_000962825.1 Actinoplanes rectilineatus | reverse complement strand
GACCGCCTGGGTGGCCGGCCTGCTCGCCCTGGCCGGCCTGGTCCTGAACCGGCGCGACGCCTGAGGGCGGGGCGCATGAGAACGCGACGCCTGAGGGCGGGGCGCATGAGGGCGGGGCGCATGAGAACGCGACGCCTGAGGGCGCGACGCCTGAGAACGCGACGCATGAAAGCCGCGGGGAAGACATGATCGCCCGCTGGACCCG
>NZ_JZKF01000307.1 GCF_000962825.1 Actinoplanes rectilineatus | reverse complement strand
GAGCTTGACCAGCACCTGGGCGGCGACGCCCTCGCCCTCACGGATCAGGCCGAGCAGGATGTGCTCCGTGCCGATGTAGTTGTGGCCGAGCTGCAGGGCCTCCCGCAGGGAGAGCTCCAGCACCTTCTTGGCGCGCGGCGTGAACGGGATGTGCCCGCTCGGCGCCTGCTGCCCCTGACCGATGATCTCCTCGACCTGCTGCCGGAC
>NZ_JZKF01000306.1 GCF_000962825.1 Actinoplanes rectilineatus | reverse complement strand
CGGGCCGCGGAAGCGGGTCGTGAGATGGTGTGCGGTTGTTCTTTGAGAACTCAACAGGGTGCTTGATAAGCCAGTGCCAATTATGGCAATACCCCGGCTTGTCCTTAGGGATGAGTTGGAGATTCCTTTGGCAACATTTGTTTGTTGCCGGGACGCTTTTCCAAAGATTTTGTTGGAGAGTTTGATCCTGGCTCAGGACGAACGCTGGCGGCG
>NZ_JZKF01000305.1 GCF_000962825.1 Actinoplanes rectilineatus | reverse complement strand
CGGGCCGCGGAAGCGGGTCGTGAGATGGTGTGCGGTTGTTCTTTGAGAACTCAACAGGGTGCTTGATAAGCCAGTGCCAATTATGGCAATACCCCGGCTCATCATTTCGGTGGTGGGTTGGAGATTCCTTTGGCAACATTTGTTTGTTGCCGGGACGCTTTTCCAAAGATTTTGTTGGAGAGTTTGATCCTGGCTCAGGACGAACGCTGGCGGCG
>NZ_JZKF01000304.1 GCF_000962825.1 Actinoplanes rectilineatus | reverse complement strand
AAGAGTGCGTAATAGCTCACTGGTCAAGTGGTTCTGCGCCGACAATGTAGCGGGGCTCAAGCACACCGCCGAAGCTGTGGCATTCACACTTTACCCCGCGTGGGTCCTTGAGGCCTGCGTGCAGGTGTGTGGATGGGTAGGGGAGCGTCGTATGGCGGGTGAAGCGGCGGAGTGATCCAGTCGTGGACGCCATACGAGTGAGAATGCAGGCATGAGT
>NZ_JZKF01000303.1 GCF_000962825.1 Actinoplanes rectilineatus | reverse complement strand
ACTCATGCCTGCATTCTCACTCGTATGGCGTCCACGACTGGATCACTCCGCCGCTTCACCCGCCATACGACGCTCCCCTACCCATCCACACACCTGCACCAGCCGAACAAGTCGACCAGCGGGGTAAAGTGTGAATGCCACAGCTTCGGCGGTGTGCTTGAGCCCCGCTACATTGTCGGCGCAGAACCACTTGACCAGTGAGCTATTACGCACTCTT
>NZ_JZKF01000302.1 GCF_000962825.1 Actinoplanes rectilineatus | reverse complement strand
CGCAGGCGTCATCGGTCAGGCCTCAGCCGCGGATGGCGCCGGCGGTGCCGTATCGGTCGGAGCTTTTGGGTGCGTTGGGCACCGATGGGGCACTGCCTGTCCCGGGTGCGAGTTCGGTGCCTTCGCAGGCGTCATCGGTCAGGCCTCAGCCGCGGATGGCGCCGGCGGTGCCGTATCGGTCGGAGCTTTTGGGTGCGTTGGGCACCGATGGGGCACTG
>NZ_JZKF01000301.1 GCF_000962825.1 Actinoplanes rectilineatus | reverse complement strand
TCGCGTCCACTGTGCAATTCTCAACCAACGACCAACCCACAACCCACACAGAACACCACCAGACACCGCCCTACAGGGCAATCGGTATGGGGTTCCAGGTCATGCCTGGCATTGAAGACCAACCACAAGGGTTGTTCTTTCAGATACCCAACAGGGTGCTTATCGCCTCCACCAGCCGCACCGAGACCGTTCCTCCAGACCCGAAAGTCTGCGTACTAGGTGAATCGG
>NZ_JZKF01000300.1 GCF_000962825.1 Actinoplanes rectilineatus | reverse complement strand
CCCGGCACGGGTGCGCCGGATCGCCTTCGACACGGCCTGGACCGCGTCCTCCTGGCCGATGACCCGCTTGTGGAGCTCGTCCTCCATGCGCAGCAGCCGAGTCGTCTCCTCCTCGGTCAGTTTGAAGACGGGGATGCCGGTCCAGTTGCCCAGGACCTCGGCGATCTGCTCGTCGTCGACCTCGGACACCACGTCCAGGTCGCCGGCCTTCCACTCCTTCTCCCGCTGC
>NZ_JZKF01000030.1 GCF_000962825.1 Actinoplanes rectilineatus | reverse complement strand
GCGGGGCTGGGCGGGGCGGGGCTGGGCGGGACGGGCCGAGGTAGGGCGGAGACGGGGCTATGGAACGGGCGTGGGGGAGAGGACTCCGCGGCGGATCAGGGTGGTCACGGCCTCTCGGCCGGCCCGGTTGGCGCCGACCGTGGACTGGGACGGACCGAAACCGATCAGGTGGATGCGCGGGTCGGCGGTCACCGCCGTGCCGGTCAGCTGGATGCCGCCCTGTTCGTTGCGCAGGTGCAGCGGGTCCAGGTGTGCCAGGGACGCCTTGAAGCCGGTCGCCCAGAGGATCGCGTTCACCGAGGTGAAGGAGCCGTCGGCTTCGCGGACACCGTACGGCTCGATCGCGGTGAACATGGGCCGGCGTTCCAGGGCGCCCCGGTCTCGGGCGGCCTGCGCGTACGGGGTCCAGATCAGACCTGTGTAGGAGACAACGCTGCCGGTCGGGCGGCCCGCCTCGACGTCCGCCGTAACCTTGGCGATCGTGTCGCGGCCGGCGCCTTCCGGGGTGAAGTCGCCGTCCAAGAATACCGGTTCGCGGCGGGTGTACCAGAACGTCGTCGCCACCCGGGAGATCTCCTCGAGCTGTTGCAGCGCCGAGATGCCGCCGCCGACGATCGCCACCCGTTTCCCGGCGAACTGATCGGCCGACACGTAGTCGCGGGTGTGCACCTGCGGTCCGGTGAACGTCTCCTGACCCGGGTAGTGCGGGCGCACCGGGTTGTCCCACGTGCCGGTGGCGTTGATGACGGCATCCGTGACCCAGTTTCCCCGGTCGGTCTCGACGGTCAGGCGTTCGCCCGGGCCCGAGTGGACGGCGGTGACCCGTACCGGACGGAGGATCGGCAGGCCGGACGCCTGCTCGAAGCCCGCGAAGTATCGTGGCACGGCCGTGCGGCTGGGTTCGTCCGGGTCGAGGGGTGGTTTCGGGAACCCGGGCAGGTCGAAGATGCCGTTGACGGTGGCCATCCGCAGCGACTCCCACCGCTCCCGCCACGCCCCTCCGGGTGCCTGTGCGGCGTCGAGGATGACGAACGGGACGCCGCGCCGTTTCAGGTGGTATCCCGCCGACAGTCCCGACTGTCCGCCCCCGATGACCACCACGGTCGTGCTGCGTTCGTCCACGAGCATGCCAACCCGCATGATCACCGGGTTATTTCACCGGCGGAAGGTGCGGCGGTACGTCTCCGGTGGCACTCCCAGTTGCCGGCTGAAGTGGCGGCGCAGGGTGGTGGCGGTGCCCATGCCGGTGCGGGCGGCGATCTGCTCCACCGACAGCGCCGACGTCTCCAGTAACTCTTGAGCACGGTGGAGGCGCTGGGTGAGCAGCCACCGCAGTGGGCTGCTGCCGGTGACCGCGTGGAAGTGGCGGGCCAGGTTCCGTTCGCTCATGCCGGCCCGGCGGGCCAGGTCACGGACGGTCAACGGCTCGGTCAGGTGCTCGACGGCCCACGGCAGCACCTGTTCCAGGGCGTGGGTCGGGCCGTGGGACACCGGCGCAGGGATGAACTGGGCCTGTCCGCCGGTCCGGTGCGGCGGCACCACCAGGGTGCGGGCCAGGGCGTTCGCCACGGCGGTGCCGTGGTCGGTGCGGACCAGGTGCAGGCACAGGTCCATGGCGGCGGACTTGCCGGCTGACGTCAGCACGTCACCCTCGTCGATGTAGAGGACGTCCGGGTCGACGCGTACGCCGTGGTGCAGGGTCCGTAGCAGATCGGTGTGCGCCCAGTGTGTGGTCGCGCGGCGGCCGTCCAGCAGCCCCGCCTCGGCGAGCACGAACGCGCCGGTGCACAGTGCCGCCACCCGCGCGCCGGCCCGGTGTGCCTCGCGGACCGCCTCGACCAGGGCCGGCAGTGATGCCGTCTCGGGATCCCGGATGGACGGGACGATCACGGTGTCCGCGGTGACCAGCGCGTCCAGCCCGTGTCCGATGCCGGCCCGCAGCCAGCCGCCGACCAGGCCACCGTCGTCGCCGCAGATCCGGAAGTCGTACCACCACGATGCCAGCTCCCGGTCGACGCCGAAGACTTCGCAGGCGGTGGCCAGCTCGAACAGCGGGGTGCCGTCGGTGACGGCCAGGGCGACGGACGGCATGTCTGAAACTGTACGGGCCATGGCGTTCCGGACACTGGTTCGGCCGGGTCGTACCGGCCAGGCTGAACGGCGTGAACAAGCGAGTAGCCGTCCCCGGAGCGGGCGGGCACACCGGCACCTTCGTCCAGGCCGAACTGCGGTCGCGGGGCCTCACCCCGATCCCGTGCGACCGGAACACCGACCTCGACCAGGCGTTCCGGCAGGCCGACGCGGTGATCAACTGTGCCGGGCCGTTCGCGGCGACCGCCCGGCCGACGATCGAGGCGGCGATCCGGGCGGGCGTCCCCTATCTGGACGTGACGGCCGAGGTCGAGGTGATCGGCGAGACGCTGACCGATTTTGCCGACGCGCCGATTCCGATCGTGCCGGCGGTCGCCTTCTACGGCGGGCTGGGCGACCTGCTGGCCACCGCACTGCTCGGGGACGGATCAGGCGCGGAGCGGCTGCTCATCGCGTACACCCTCAGTGATTGGCATCCGACCCGCGGGACGCGCGCCACCGGGCTGGTGTCGGCGCAGCGCCGCGGGGGTCGCCGGATCGTGTGGGCCGGTGGTCGCTGGGCGTTCCGGGACGGGGACGCGCCGGTCACCAACTGGGCATTTCCGGACACGGAGCGGGCGGTGGTGGGGGAGTTCACGATGGCCGACAGCGCCACCGTCCCGGCTCATCTCACCATTCCCGATATTTCCACGTTCATGACGATGAATGCCGTCGCCGACCTGCGTGATCCGGACACCGGTGCACCCGTTGCGGCCGACGAGTCCGGGCGCTCGGCGCAGACGTTCCTGGTCGACGTGATCGCCGAGACCGGCGGGACGCGACGGCGGATGATCGCGAGCGGACGTGACATCTACGCGATCACCGCGCCGCTGGTCGTCGAGGCGGCCACCCGCATCCTGGACGGCACGGGCGCCGCGCCGGGTGCGATCCCGGCCGGCGCCCGCTTCGACGCCGAGGACTTCCTGATCTCTATCGGTCCTCAGCGGTTGGTCCTCGATCGTCAGTAGACGACCTTGACCCCGGCCTCCTTGCACGCGGCGGTCAGGGCGGCACCGGCCTTCTCGGCCTCCTTGGTGTCGCCGTCCTCGACCGGGTTCGCCGAGGCGGCACCCTTCGCGGCCTCGTCGGCCATCTGCTTCATCGCGGTCGCGACGGCGCTGTCGCCACTGCCGGCCGCCTCGCTGAGACCCGTGGCGAGCTGGGTGTAGAGCTTCTTGCCCACCTCAGGCGTCACATCGCCGCCGCTCTTGAAGATCTCGAGGATCTCGTTCTTGAACTCCTTGCTGACCTTCTCAGCGGCGGCGCAGAGTTCCTTGTCGGAAGCCGCGGGGGCGGCGGCAGCGGCACTGGTGGTGGCCTCGGCGGCCGGAGCGGCGGCCGAGGTGGTGGCGGTGGGAGCGGCGGCGTCGGTCGACGTCGTGTCGGTGCCACCACAGGCGGACAGGGCAAAAACGGACACGCCGATAAGGATGGCGGAAATACGTGCGTTGATCACAGGCGCGGACGGTAGCCGATGCTGTCAAGCACGGTTCACAGTGGAATTCTCCGGCGGTCCGGGTGCGACGTCCGCTGCCGCTCCTTTGCGGGTACGCGCCGCGCCGACTCCCGTGGCCGCGGGCGACGCGAGGCCTCTGCCCGCTCCCGCCCGCTGCCCGCGACGCCCGCTCCGATCAGTGGTCCCGCTCGTGGTCAGACCTGGTCAAACGCCGGTTCAGCAGTGTGCGGGCGGCCGGCCACTCGTCGTCGACCAGGGAGTAGAGGACGGTGTCGCGCCAACTGCCGTCCGACCGTCGACGGTGTTTGCGCAGCACGCCCTCACGGGTCGCGCCGATGCGTTCGATGGCGGTCTGAGCTCGTACATTAAGAATGTCGGTGACCAGGGTGACCCGGACCGCGGACAGGGTCTCGAAGGCGAACGTGAGCATGAGCAGTTTCGACTCGACGTTCGCGCCGGTGCCCTGCCACGCCCGGCCCAGCCAGGTGTAGCCGATCGTCAGACTGCGCAGCCCCGGATCCGGGTCCGCGAACGACGTCGTCCCGGCGAACGCGCCCGTGACGGCGTCGATCTGCGCGTAGGGGAGCCGTGTGCCGCGTGCCCGGGCGGCGAGCGCCGACGTGATGTGTGCACGGGCGTCGTCCACGGTGGCCGGAACCGTCAGCGCACCGCCGGCGGGACTCTGCCAGCGGAAGATGTCCGCCGACTCCTGTGGGGTGCCGGCCGCGGCCAGGTATCCGGGGGCGTGCTCGATCGTCAGCGGTTCCAGGCGGATCCGGCGGCCGGTGAGGGTGGGCAGCGCGAACCAGAGATCAGCATCGGTCACCGCCGGATGGTTCCAGTTTTCGCGGCGGTTGTCTCTCAGAATGGGCGTGACCAGGGGCTGGCCAGGGCGCGCTCGAGGATCGGCCGCAGCCAGGGTTGGGGGGCCTGCGTTTGGAGGGTGCTCAGGGCGTACCCGAAAAGGTCGCCGTCCGGGGTGAAGAGTCTCGATGCCGTCAGGGGTCCCGGGCCGGTGCGCTGGGCCTGGAGGCTGCGGCGGGACGGGTGATATGCGGGGTACGCCCAGATTTCCCACGGCAGCGGCGCCACTCGTGGCCCGGGGCCGGCGTCCCACACCTCGCCGGTCTGCGGATGCCACGGGACCAGGACGATGTCGGCCTCCGGAGCGGAGCGTCCGGGACCGGCGAGCGCGACAGTGCACGGGGTGGACGGCGATGAGGGCTGCGGATGCAGCACGTCGAGCGCCGGCCGGAAGACCTCACTGAGCACCCCGCCGGGCAGCTCGATCGGACGGCCGCCGGAGTGCGCCAACAGATACGCGAGGGCGTGCCCGGCCGCCGCCTGCCAGATCGGGTTCCACCAGCCGGGTTCGTCGACCGGCGGCAGACCGGGGCGGGTGGCGACCAGCTCGTCCCAGGTCAGGACCGGTGCCACATCGTCGCCGACCGGGCGGGTCGCCTCGGCGTGCAGCCAGACGACCTGCCACTCGCCGCAGTCGTCGACGCGGGTGGCCACCGGGGTCCGGCAGGCTTCACAGAGCAGATTGGGGGTGCCGGCCCCGGCCACGCCACAGCACCCGTAGCCGTCGGCGACCGGGACGATGATCGTGCCGTGGACGTCGCCGGGAGCCACCGCGACGCCGCGATCCGGGTCGGCGGCGTAGGTGCCGTGTGCCATCAGAGTGTCGTCGAAGGGGTTGGCGTACCGCCTGCGGGACTGGATCGGCAGGGCCACCCGGGACAGGGGGACGGTGAGGACGGCGTCGCAGCCGTGGCAGGTGAAGACGGTCAAATTTACTCTCCGGCCTGGGGGTTCGGACGGTAGTCGATGCCGTCCATAAAGATCAAAGTAGACTCCCGTCCTCGTGAGATCACGTATCAGCGTCCTGGTCGCCACTTCGGCGATCCTTCTGTCCGCATGCTCCGGCAATTCCTCCACCGAGACGGCCCCCGATCCGGCCGTCTCCAGCGTCGCCCCGGCCGCCGCGGGGGCCGCCGAGGCCGGCCGGGTCGGCGAAGCCGGCTCCGACTGTCCGATGCCGATCAGTGTCGGCCTGGCCGAGGGCTACACGGCGAAGGCTGTGGTCCTGTCCGAGGACGACGAGCTGGCCGCCCTCGCCCGCCGCGGCACCCTCACCATGGTGTGCGAGATCGACGCCAAGCCGGCCGGCAACATCGGCTACCTGCGTGTCTACACCGGCAAGGGCACCGACCTCAAGACCACGCTGACCGCCTTCATCGGCGAGAAGGCGCTGACCCCGGCGTTCACCGAACTCACCATCGGCGGGCAGCCGGCGATCGAGGCCGTCTACACCGAGAAGAGTCAGCTCGACGACACCATCGAGCCGGAACGCGCCTTCGTCGTCAAGGCCGGGGACGGCATCACGGCGGTCTCCCTCGAGAGCCTGGACGGCGACGAACACCAGGCGATGCTGCCGGCCTACGAACTCGCGAAGTCCGCCCTGAAGCTCACCGCCTGACAGTCGGACTCGGTCCGGGCGCCGGGTCGTCCCGCATCGAGTCGTGTCACGTGTCCGAGGGGTCCGGCGCGTCGGGTCGTCCCGCATCGAAGCGCATCACGTGTCCGAAGGGCCCGGTAGTCGAGTTATCCCGCATGTAGAGCCATCCGGTGCATCGATCGCCCGTCACGTCGTGGTGTCCCGTGATCGTGCCGCCCGCCTGATGAGGGGCGGTCGACGCACCCGAACCGCGATCGGGGACGCCCACCATCCCGACAAGGGCGGCAGTCGCACCCGAACCCTTGATCGGGTGCGGCTACCGCCCCAGCCGCGTCCGGCCGCTCCCGATCGAGTCCCGCAGCCCGGTCCAGCGAACCACCGGCACCACGACGAGAGCCGGGAACCCGCCCAGCCGTTGCTGACGGCTGCCCAAGCGATGCAAGCCGTTGCTGACGGCTGCCCAGGCGACGCAAAGTCGTAGGTCTACGTCCGCGATACCGCTGTTCTCGACTGTCCCGCCGTTGCCCCTCGCCCGTCATGCCGCGGTTCTCGACTGGAAACCGCCGTCGTCGATCACCAAGCAGGCTCTGCCGTCGTCAACGGCTGAGTTTGGCCTTCTGGTCAGCCGTGATTGACGGCTCGGGCTGTCGGGCCGTGGGCTGTGGTCGGTTGGTGGGCTGAGTGTGGCCGTGGGCGACGGCCGGTGTCGGTGAGCCGTCGTTGAGGGCTGATTTTCGCCTCCTGGTCAGCCGCGATCGACGGCTCGGGCGGTCGAGCCGTGGCCTGTGGTCGGTTCGCGAGCCGGAAACGACCACAGGCGACGGCCGAGCGACCGTAAGCCGTTGCGGGCGAACACCTGTGACGGCTGGGCTGCCTGTGACGGCTGGGCTGCCTGTGACGGCCGGGCTGCCTGTGACGGCTGGGCTGTCGACTGTGGCCCGTCTGCGCGCCGAAAGACGACCCTGGAGCACGGCTGGGGTGGGCTCGGCCGTCGTGTGTGGTTCCTGGGGAGGACTGGAGCGACCGTGGGCGAAGAACCGGCCGGATGACGGCAGGTGTTCGGACGCCGGCGGAGGTCTCCCGGCACCTGGGCCCGGCGGACGCTCCGGTGAGCTCGAGTGGCACCCTGATCGCGCGGCAGCCACGGTTCTCCCGCCGACGCGTACAAGATGATGAGACGACGGCGGCTGACGCGCCGCACGCGGGTCTCCACCGCCTTGCCCGCGCCGTTAGCGCAGCGTCAGGCGGAGGCGGGTGACCGGGAGGGCGGATCGTCAGCGGCGCAGGTGGGACTGCAGGACCAGGGCGGCCGCCCCCGTGGCCGAGGCCGTCGCCGCGGCCAGTGACACCGTGACGGTGACCGAGCGGCGCCAGGTCCGGGCGTCTGCGGCGGCCATCCGGCGCTGGATGGCCGGGCCGTAGACGAAGCTGGCCGCGGCGAAACCCGGTCCGGTGAGTACCACCAGGTCGATGTCGAGCAGGTTGACCACCGATTCGGCGGCCGCCGCCACGTAGCGGGCGGAGTCTTCGAGCAGGGCCAGGCAGCGTGGGGCTCCCGCCCATGCGGCGCGGGCGACGGCGGCGAAGTCGGCGGGGACGCTGCGGCGGCCGGTGTGGTCGAGGCCCGCTTCGGCGGCGGTGGCCGGGTCGGCGAGGGCCGCGGCTGTCACCGTTCGGGGGCCGGCCAGCACTTCCAGGCATCCGCGGCTGCCGCACCAGCATTCCGGGCCGTCGACCTGGACGCAGACGTGGCCGAATTCGCCGGCTGCGCCGTGGCCGCCGCGCATGGCCCGGCCTTCGACGATGATGCCGGCGCCGAGCCCGCCGCCCATGTAGAGGGCGGCGAACGCCTGTTCCGGTCCGACCCGGGCCACCCAGTATTCGCCGATCGCGGCGGCGGTGGCGTCGTTCTCCACCAGTACGGGCCAGCCGGTCGTGGCGCCGAGTCGCCGGCCGAGGTCGTCGGGGTCCCAGCCGCGTAGCCGGGGTGGGCCTTCCTCGGTGGAGCCGCCGCGCGGGCCGGGCCAGACCACGCCGATGCCCAGGCAGCGGGCCCGGTCCACGCCGGAGCCGGCCAGGAGTACGTCGACGTCGGCGGTCAGGTCGGCGAGGAGGGAACCGGAGACGTCGGTGGCGGGCCGGGCCAGGCGGGAGATGACGCCGCCGGTCTGGCCGGTCAGGACGTACGTGGTGGTGTCCTGGTCGAGGTAGACGCCGACGGCGAGGCGGGCGGCCGGGTCGAGGCGCAGCAGGGTGCGGGGTTTGCCGCCGGTGGGGGCGCGACCGGTTTCGACGACCAGGCCCTCTTCGAGGAGGCGGCGGACGGTCATCGAAACGGCGGCTTCGGTCAGGCCGGTCAGCGCGGCCAGTTCGACCCGGCTGAGCGGTTCGGACGCGCGGATGGCGTCGAGGATGCTCTCGCGGGCGCCGGGCCGGCGGGCGCGGCCTGGTCTGCCGTTCGGCGCGGCGTCGCCGACCGGTTGTCTCACTCGGTCACCACCCTGTCAGGCAGATCGGCCACGGCCGTGGCGCGCACGAGCAAGACGCGATCCGGGAACATCACCGGCAGCCGCAGGCCGGAGGCCCCGAGGGTGCGCCCGGTGAGGTGGACGCCCTGCGGCGTGCACCAGGGTAACGCAGCGCCCCAGGCTGCGGCGTTCCCGTCCGCCACGTCGCCGGGCGGTTGCGGGCGGACGTGGTAGCGCAGGCCGGGGTCGAGTCCGGGCAGCGGCACGGATCCCGGCGGGTAGGACGCGCTGGTCGCGGTGGCGATCACCATGAAGAGCGAATCCGAAAAATCCGGCGCTACCACCCCTGTCACGCTATAGGCGTCATCGGCTACGTCGGCATGCACCAGCGTCCCCGAGTGCAGCAGCCCCCGCACCGACTTGTAGAGCGACACCCACCCGGCCAGCGAAGCCGACTCTGCCGCCGACAACCCCGACAGATCCCATTCAATGCCGAGATGTCCGAAGATGGCAGTCCCGGCCTGGAAGGCGAGCGGCAGCGCCCGTTGTGTCGTGTGCGCCACCGGCGATCCCACATGAGAACCCATCAATTCCAGGGGTACGAGAAGACTCGTCCACCGCTGAATCGGAACCCTCTCGTGCGCGTCGATGCAATCCGACGCCCACACCCGTTCGGTCCGTTCCAGGATCTCCAGGTCGACCCGCCCGCCCCCGGACGAACACGACTCGATCTCGACCGCAGGGTGCCGTTCCCGCAACGTGTCCAACAGCCGATAAGCGGCGTAGGTCTGATCGTGAACGCCCGCACGTCCGTTTAGCGGATGCCCGGCGTCGACCAGGTCCCGATTGTGGTCCCATTTCAGATAGGCGATGTCATAGGTGCTCAGCAGGTCGTCCAGCCGCTGCAGGATGTAGTCGAAAGCGGCCGGATTCCCCAGGTCGAGAACCTGTTGGGAACGGGCCGGCGGCGGCAGCCGTTCGCCGGCCGCCATCATCCATTCCGGATGCTCCCGGGCGACGTCGGAATCGGGGTTCACCATCTCCGGTTCGACCCACAGGCCGAATTCCATGCCGAGTCCCCGGACCACCTCGATCAGCGGGTGCAGTCCGTCCGGCCACACCGCGTCGGAGACCACCCAGTCGCCGAGCCCCGACGTGTCGTCCCGCCGGGAACCGAACCACCCGTCGTCCAGCACGAACCGTTCCGCGCCGACCTCCGCGGCGGCCCGTGCGAGCGCGCTCAGCCGGTCCAGGGAATGGTCGAAGTAGACCGCCTCCCACGTGTTCACCACGACCGGCCGGTCCCGTTGCGGATGCTGTGGTCGGGCCCGCAGATGGGTGTGGAAGCGTTCCGAGATCCCGTCCAGACCCCGGTCCGACCAGCACCCGTACAACCACGGTGACGTGTAGGACTCGCCGGCCGCCAGACCGATCTCGCCGGGCAGCAGCAGTTCCCCGCCGCCGAGCGCGGAATGCCCGTGGTAGTTGCGTTCGGCGAGGGTCCGCGAATTGCCGGAGAACGCGGTGTGCAGCCCCCACACCTCGCCGTGCCGATTGCCGAATCCGGGCGTTCCGGCGCACATCAGGAACGCGTTGTCGTATCCCGTCCGGCCGGTCCGGTTCTCCCGCAGCCGCAATCCGTGCGTGAACGCGGTCCGTTGCGGCGCCCGTTCCCGCAGATGATGTCCGGTGAAGTCGAGCAATTCCGTGGCCGCCGCCGGCACCGGCAGGAACAGTGTCAGATGTTCGAGCCGATAGATCCCGTCGCCGGCGTTCGTCAGCGTCGCGCGGGTCCGGACCACCCCGGCCGGCCGCATCTCGATCTCGAGGTGCAGCGCCAGCCGGGCATCGTCGTCAAAGCTTGTGAGGTGTACGCCGTGCGCCTGCCGAAGTACCTCGACGGTCCGGAACGCGCTGGACCAGGCCCGCCCGTCCCGGTGCCCGGCGAGTCCCGGATGCCCCAGCCAGCCGGTCGACTGTTCGGGGAGGATCGCGGGGCGGACCGTCCCGTCGGCGGAGAAGCCGATCGGTTGCGGCGCGACGGCCAGTGCCAGCTCGGCCAGGTCCTCGTCGCCGGGGTCGGCACCCCAGTGCACGACGACGGGCAGTGCGGGCCCGCGGCAGTCGAGGACGAGGGCCGTCCCGGCGGCGCTGAGCCGCAGCAGCCCGCCCTCCGCGGTGTTCGTTCCGGGCCGCATCGCGCCTCCGCTCCGCCGTCGTTGACCTACTTCGTTCAGTAGCTTAAGAATGTTAGCGGCCCGGCCGTTTCTGACGAGGGAGAGCCGCGATGCTCAAGATCGAGCTGCATGAGGGCTGGACGGTCCGAGCGGTCGGCGGCCGGGTGCCCGAGACGATCGCCGGTGCCGTCCTGCCCGCCGCGGTCCCCGGCACCGTGCACGTCGATCTGCTGGCCGCGGGCCTGATCGACGACCCCTACCGGGGCGTCAACGAGAGCGCGCTGACCTGGTTCCACCGGTCCGCCTGGCGTTACGAGACGGTCCTGACCGCCGCCCCGGCCGAGCCCGGCGAACGCGTCGACCTGGTCTTCGACGGGCTGGACACGGTGGCGACCGTCGAGTTGGACGGCGCCGAGCTGGGACGCACCGCGAACATGCACCGGGCGTACCGGTTCGACGTCCGCGAGCTGCTGAGCGCCGACGGCGTACCCCTGAATGTGCGTTTTGATTCCGCCCTTGAGCACGCCGAGCAGGTGGAGAAGGAGATCGGCGCGCGTCCGAGCGCCTACGACCACCCGTTCAACGCGATCCGCAAGATGGCCTGCTCGTTCGGCTGGGACTGGGGCCCCGACCTGCAGACCGCCGGCATCTGGAAGCCGGTACGCCTGGAACGCTGGCGGACCGCCCGGCTGGCCGCGGTCCGCCCACTCGCCACCCGGGACCGGCTCACCGTGCACGTCGAGATCGAGCGGGACGCCCCGGCCGACCTCGTCGTGGTGGTGAGCGTGCTGGGGCGTACCGAAGAGGTCGCGGTGACCGGCGACCGGGCGACCGTCACGATCGCCGTCCCGGACGCGCCCACCTGGTGGCCGGCCGGGTACGGCGACCAGCCCCTGGTCCCGGTCGAGGTGACACTGCGGGCCGGGGACGAGACGCTGGACGAGCACCACGCCCGGGCCGGGTTCCGCGACGTCCGCCTCGACGAGAGCCCCGACGAGATCGGCAGCCGGTTCACCCTGCTGGTCAACGACGTCGAGGTGTTCGTGCTCGGGCTCAACTGGATCCCCGAGGACCACCTGCTCACCCGGATCACCCGCGCGGACCTTGCCGCGGCGGTCGACCGGGCCGTGGCCGCCAACGCGAACCTGCTGCGCGTCTGGGGCGGCGGCATCTGGGAGTCCGACGACTTCTACGACGTCTGCGACGAACGGGGCGTGCTGGTCTGGCAGGACTTCCCGCTGGCCTGCGCGGCGTACGCCGAGGAGGACCCGATCCGCGCCGAACTGCTCGCCGAGGCCCGGCAGAACGTCACCCGTCTCGCCCCGCACCCGTCGCTGGCGGTGTGGAACGGCGGCAACGAGAACATCTGGGGCCACGAGGACTGGCACTGGAAGCCCCGACTCGGCGACCTGACCTGGGGCGCCGGCTACTACTACCGGGACTTCCCGGAATTGCTGTCCGATCTGGACCCGACCCGGCCGTACCACCCCGGCAGCCCGTCCAGCCCGGGACACGACCCGGAGGTGGTGCACCCCAACGACCAGCGGTACGGCACCCGCCACGAGTGGGAGGCGTGGAACCGCGAGGACTACACGTACCACGACGGGTTCGTGCCGCGTTTCTGCTCCGAGTTCGGCTGGCAGGCACCCCCGGCCTGGGCCACCCTGGTCGCCACCCTCGACCCGGGCGACCTGCGCAAGGACTCGGACGCGTTCCTGCTGCACCAGAAGGCCGAGGACGGCAACGGCAAACTGGAGCGCGGTCTCGCCCACCACCTGCCGATCCCGGACGACTTCGCCGCCTGGCACTGGGCCACCCAGCTCAACCAGGCGCGGGCGACGGCGTACGCGATCGGCCACCTCCGCGGGCACGCGCCACGAACCATGGGCAGCATCCTGTGGCAGCTCAACGACTGCTGGCCGGTGACCTCGTGGGCCGTCGTCGACGGCGAGAGCCGCCTCAAACCCGCTTGGTACGCCCTGCGCCGGGCGTACGCGCCAAGAACGGTCTCCTGGCAGAACCGCGACGGGGGCACCCGGCTCGTGGCGGTCAACGACACCGATCTGCCCTGGCGGGCGCCGGTCGCGGTGCGGCGGCTGCGGTTCGACGGCACCGAGCTGGCCGCCACCGAGGTCAGCCTGCACGTCGCGCCCCGGTCGGTGCAGGTCCTGAACCCGCCGCCGGCGCTGCTGGCCGCGGCCGACCCGGACCGTGAGGTGCTGGTGGCCGACGCCGGGGAGTTGCGTGCCACGCACCTGTTCGCCGAGGACACCGTGTTGCGCTACGACCCGGCCGCGGTCCGGGCGCACACCGTGGTCGTCGACGGCGGATACTCGGTCACCGTGACCGCCGCTTCGTTCGCCCGTGACGTCGCCGTGCTCGCCGACCGGGTCGCCCCGGACGCGGTCGTCGACGACATGCTCGTCGATCTGCTGCCCGGCGAGACGCGCACCTTCACCGTCACCACCGGGGCGTCCGTCGACGCGGAGGTCTTCTCCGCGCCGGAGGTGCTGCGGTCGGCGAACGCCCTGGCAGCGCCCACCCGGGTCGGCTGAGATGACGGCCGGCGGCCTGATCGGGCTGGTGCTGACCGGCGACGCCGCGCGGGTCGGCGTCGAGCCGTTCTTCATGGAGCTGATCGCCGGCATGGAGGAGGCCCTGGCACCGGACGGGGTCACCGTCCTGCTGCTGGTGGTGCCGGACCGGGACGCCGAACTGGCCACCTACCGGCGCTGGGCCGGCGACCGCACCGTACGCGCGGTGGTCGTCGTCAACCTGGTGCACGACGACGTGCGCCCCGCCCACCTGGCCCGTCTCGGCCTGCCCGCGGTGCTGGCCGGCCGGTCCGGTCCGCCGGGGTTCGCCCGGGTGGTGACCGACGACGCCGGGGCGATGACGGCGGCCGTCGAACTGCTGGCGTCCCTGGGCCACCGGGTGATCGGGCGGGTCAGCGGGCCGGCCGACCTGGTGCACACCACGGACCGGTCGTCGGCGATGCTCGCCGCGGCGGGCCGGCACGGCGTACGGGTCCGGATCGTCGAGGGCGACTACAGCGCCCGTTCCGGGGCGGACGGGGTCCGTGAGCTGCTCGCCGGGGAACCGGCGCCGACCGCGGTGGTCTTCGACAACGACGTGATGGCGATCGCCGCCGAGCACGAGTTGCAGCGTTCCGGCGTGCCGGTGCCGGGGCGGGTGAGCCTGCTCGCCTACGACCACTCGCCGCTGTGCGAACTGGCGGTGCCGCCGCTCTCCGCGCTCAGCATCGACGTGCACGAGCACGGCCTGACCTTGGGCCGGGCCGTGCTCGCCGTGCTGGGCGGGGCCGCTCCCCGGGAGATCCCCGGCCCGCCGATCCGCGTCCTGCGCCGGGGGAGCACCGGACCCGCACCGGTCAGTTGCTGACCAGCACCCGCGTCGAACTCATCCCGGACAGCTCCTCGACCAGCTTGGTCGCGGTCTTGAGGACCTCCCGTTCGCGGCCCTCCTCGCTGAAGTCGCGTCCCGGCCGGTGTACGACGACGAAGTTCTCCGCCTTGTGCACCAGGCGCAGCAGGTCGGCGACCGCACCCGGGTGCTCCCGGCACAGCTTCACCGCGATCCGCAGGCGACGCTCGGTGGTCCCGGCACCGGCCAGGTACTCCGGCATCCCGGCCTCCCAGGCCGGCGGGTAGACGAGGTACCCGGCGGGCAGGTGACCCGGGCCGCCGGCCACGGCGAGGACCTTGGTGCGGTCGGTCAGCAGCGGCGGCGCCTTCACTCCGGTGTACGCGAGACCGACGACGGCCAGCGCCACCAGGATCCCGAACGCGAAGACCGGATTGCCGGTGCCCGCCGTCACGATCATCGACAGGGCGGCCAGGACCAGCCCGCCGGCCACCACCGCACCGCCGTGACCGCCGTCCGAAGCGCGCCGCCTCGACTCCGCGATGCACTTGTCGATCACACTGTTGAGCAGCGCATCGGTGGGCTGCCAGCGGTCGTCCCGCGTGGGCACCTGAGGTGTGGTCGACGGCGTGGTGGGCACGGGTTCCCCTTCCGTGGCTCGCAGAGCCCCGAGAGATCGGGTCCGGGATGACCGCGATGTCTCCGGAATTGCAGCGGAGATCGGTTGTCCGGGGGCACCGCTGAAGGGGTTGTGCGTTGTATTACGGGTGCCGGCCCACCGAGGCGGCCAGCACGGTCGCCACGGCCACGCACGGCACCACGAAGAAGAGCCCGAACACCCCGTGCTCGGGCAGCAGCACCAGGGCCAGGCCGGCCGCGAGCACGTTCGCCAGGGTGGCCAGAATGATGATCACTTTGCGCCGGGTGGACCAGACCGGCAGCGGCTCGGACGCGGTCGCCCAGCCGGCCACCAGCGCGTCGAACGGATCCGGGCGGACGTCGTCGAATGCGGCCCGGGTCAGCCGCAGCCGGTTGCAGATGTCCACGACGCCCGGGGTGTCCCGGACCAGAGCGGCGACAGTGGCCCGGACGTGCGGCGAGGTGACCGAGCCGGTCAGGGTCACCACCCGGTTCTGCGCCTCGACGGTGATCCGTTCCTGCCGCAGCTCCGGGCTCTCCAGCAGACGCTCCACCACCTGTCCGGTCAGGCGCAGGTCGGGGTCGTTCGCCGGGTCGGTGCGCCGGTCGAACCACGAGCCGTCGTCGTAGGGAAGAGGCCACACAGGTCAGTCACTCCGTACTCGCCATCGCCCGGGGTGGGGTGGTGCGAACCCCACACCGGGCGACGACGCCCGAACCGGTACGCCGCCACCGGGCGCGGTCCCTGAAGTCTTGGGTGTCCTGGCGACGGTTCCGACCCGGTTCCATGACAGCCGGATGACGATTACCGTTCCTCAGCCGCAGGCGGTGCCGTTCAGCTTGACCGCGGCCGGGGCGGACGCCGTGCCGTTGGCGGTGAACCCGATCGTCACCGCGCTCGCGGCGGGCAGCGACGGCGAGTGGGACGGTGCCGCCGCGGTAACTGTAGTACCGCTCTGTGTGACCGTTGCGTTCCACCCACTGGCGAGGGTGACACCCGACGGCCAGGTCCAGGTCACCTGCCACGGGTTGACCGCCGCGCCACCGGTGTTGGTGACCTTCAGCGAGCCCTGGAAACCGCCCGCCCACGAACCGTCCTGGGTGTACACGGCGGAGCAGGTGCTCGTTCCGGTGGACGGCGACGGTGACGGTGACGATCCGCCGCCCGGCGCGACCGGGGCGATCAGATACGGCTGCAGGATCGCCTGCTTCGCCGTGTTGATCGTGGTCCAGTCGTCGTTGGCGATGCCCCCGGTGTCGCCGGAGTTGGGGTTCCATGCCCAGTAGGTGAAGGACATGCCATCGACGCCCGTGCCGGTGTACGCCATCAGACTCTGCAACCACACCCTGTCGACGTCGTTGGCCAGCGTGGTGCCGAACTCGCCCATCATGATCGGGGCGATGTTCTGCTTGTACAGATATCCGAAGTACTTATCCCAGATGGCCGGCATGTTCGCCGGGTACGTGGGGTCGTCGAACCAGGCCTGGTGGTAGACGCTGGTGGCGTACTCGTGCGGGGAGTAGACCAGCCGGTTCGCCACGTTCAGCCGGACCGGGAACTCGCCGGCCTTGGACAGGTTGCCACCCCACCAGCCGCAGTCCTCGTCGTTGCCGGGGTCGTTGTCCCAGATGTTGGAGAGGCCCCCGCTCGGGCAGCTCACCCCCTCCACGAAGATCAGCCAGTTGGGCTGCACCGACAGGATCGCGTTGCCGGCCCGCTCGGCGGCCAGCCGCCAGTCCCGGGCGGTGTCGCCGCACCCCCAGCAGGAACCGGTCGCGTTCGGGTTGGTGCCCTCGGCGTGCGGCTCGTTGTGCAGGTCGGCGCCGATCACCGTGGTGTTGCCGGCGTAGCGGCGGGCCAGTGCCTGCCAGTTCGCGATCCAGGTGCTCTCCGGGACCGCGGCGGTGTACCAGAGCGCGGTCTGCCCGGCGGCGGTCGGCCGGTGCCGGTCCAGGATCACCCGCATGCCCTTCGACCCGGCGTGCTCGATGACCTTGTCCAGGATCTGCAGCGGGGACAGCCCGATCAGGTCCGGGTTGACGTAGTCGTTGATGCTCGTCGCCGCCGCGTCGCTCTTGAGCGCGTCGTCGGAGAACGGGATGCGCAGCGTGTTGTAGCCCAGCGAGGCCATCGTGTCGACCTGGTTGCGCCACGGGTTGCTGGACCAGAGGCCGTGGAACGTCTTGTTGTCGGTCTCCATGCCGAACCAGTTGATGCCGGTGAGCCGGACGGTGGCCCCGGTGCTGTCGACGATCTTGTTGCCGCTGGTGTGCAGATAGCCGGTTCCGGTGCCGGCCGCGGAGGCCGGGCCCGCACCGGCGACGATCGCGACGACCGAGGCGACGGCGACCGCTGATCCGGTGAGCAGCGCTGAGAGACGGCGGGGAAGGGGCATGGGGGACTCCTTCGATGACGGTGGATGTCCATCGTGACATGGGAGCGCTCCCATTGGTGGTTCTTCCTCTCATCGCGTACGCCGCACAGCGCTCCGCCCCCGCAGAGCCCCGGCTAAGTCCCACCGGGCGCGTGCCGACAAGGCAGGCATGGAACGTCGCATGATTGGCGTGCTCCGCTGGCTGGTGCTCGGCCTCAGCCTGAGCTTCGCCGTCATGCACCTCGCCCGGCTCTACCCGGTCACACCCCAGTGGGTGACCGCCGGCCTGATCCTCGGCGTGTACGGCGGCGCCACCCTGCTCGTGCTCCTCCGGGCGCTCCGACATCCGGTCCGGGCCGTCGCCTGGCGCTGGATGGCCGCCGGACTGTTCTGCTACACCGCCGGGACGACCTACTCCTGGATCCACACCTGGAACGGCGCGATCCTGCCGTTCCCGTCGCCGTCCGACATCCTGTGGCTCAGCTTCTACCCGCTCGCCTACATCGGCAGCCTGGAATTCCTCCGCGAACGCGACACGCCCCGCCGCACCCTGCTCGACGGTGCCATCGCCGGACTGGGCGGCGCCACCGTCTTCTCCGCCTTCGTCGTCGACCTGCTGATCGACCCGGCCGGCACCGGCGGACTCGCCAACTACGTCGCCCTGGCCTACCCCCTGGGCGACTCGCTGCTGGTCGGCACCCTGCTGGCGCGGGCCGCCCTGGGCAGCTGGACCGGCGCCCCCAGCGCCCTCATCATGGCCGGCTTCACCACCTTCATCGCCGCCGACACCGGCTACATCTACCAGGTGTCGCACGGCAGCTACGACCCCGGCTCGATCGTCAACCTGCTGTACGTCCTCGGCCTCGCCATGATCGGCCAAGCCGCGTGGCAGCACCCCACCCCGGTCCGCCCCGCCCTCGACGACCACCACCGCCTCGGCGCCTCGGTGATCTTCGCCTGGGCGACCCTGGTCATCCTCCTGCTGGGCAACCGGGTACGCCTGTCCGCCCTCACCGTGGGCCTGGCCGGCCTCAGCCTGATCATGGTGGTGCTGCGGACCATGGTCTCGATCCGCGAACTGGAGGCGGTCAGCCGCGCCCGCCACCTCGAAGCCCGCCGCGACGCCCTGACCGGCCTCGCCAACCGCAGGGCCGTGATGGAACACCTGGACGGCCTGCTGGACCGGCCCGACCCGCCGCCGATCGCGCTACTGCTGATGGACCTGAACCGCTTCAAATTCGTCAACGACACCTACGGCCATCAGGTGGGCGACCGGCTCCTGGAAGCCGCGTCGGAACGCCTTCAGCAGACGACCCGCGCCGAGGACGTCCTCGCCCGGCTGGGCGGCGACGAATTCGTGGTGGTGCTGGCCGGCCCGCAGGTCGCCGAGCCGGCGGCGGCGGGCCTGGCGACACGCATCCGCGAGCGGCTGTCCGGCCTGTTCCACATCGAGGGCCTGGACATCGAGATCGACGTGAGCATCGGGATAGCGCTGCGCTCCGGCGACGACGACGCCAACCTGCTCCTCCAACACGCCGACATCGCGATGTACGAGGCGAAGCGCGCCGGCGGCGGCCACATGATCTTCCACAGGCGCCTGCTGGACGTCCCGCCGTCGATCGACACCCCCGCCCCGGCCGCCCCGCCGTCCCCCTCACCGGCGTCCTCCTCGCCGGCCTGACAGACCACCCCGGCCCGCGTTTCCGCGCCCGCCTGACAGGCCGTCCCGGCCCACGGTTCCGTCCTCTCGCCCCGCGCTCCGCCCACCTCGCGTGACGGCCGTGCTCCTGCTCCGGTGCCGACTCGGGCTACGCATGGCGCTCATTCCCGCGCGGATGTATCAGCGGGTCCACGACAGCAGTCTCTTCGGCGAGGAACCGCCGACGATCCGAGGTCTGCCATGTCGCACCTGATCGAACTCGCGGTGCGGGCGCTGTCCACCGCCCGCGCCGCCACCCGCGCCACCGGCCATGAGGCGCCCGCCGTCGAGGCGGCGCACCTGAACGCCACCGGTGTCCGTGCCCAGCTCTCCCAGGACCGGGCTGAGGAGACCGCCGACCGTCTCAGCGACGCGGATCCGGGCGACGACGGCCTGCTCGGTGAGATCCGGGACTGGTTCCTCGACCACCTGTCCTGACATCGCTCTGTCCTGAGATCGCTCTGCTTCGAGATCGCCCAGTCCTGAGATCGCCCAGTCCTGACATCGCCCTTCGTTCGGAAAGGAACGCGGAGATGGCCCGATCGCACACCGCCTGGGGAATGTTCGCCGCTCTGAAGATGCTCGGCGCCGATGACCGAGGAGAGTCCTACCGATTCTGGTTCGAGGCGTGGCCCCTCGAACCCGGCGAGCACGCCCTCCAGGGCTGGCGCGCCGTCCAGCTCGGCTCGTCGAAGGTGGGCCGGTACGGCGAGGTGGTCGGCAACCTGGTCCTGACCGGCCGCCGCATCCTCTGGGAGCCGACCGCGAGTCACCGTTCCGGGTACGGCCCGGACGGCCGCAAGGCGACGGTCAACCTGCTCGCCCGACTCGGCGAGTCGCTCTCCCCGCGAGTTCCGCTGCAGTGGCGCCTGCCCGGGGTCGCGGCCACCGGCCTGCCCCACCGCGAAGCCGTGGCGATCACCGACCACCGGGGCACCAGCGCCTCCTTCAGCTTCACCCCGCACCCGCTGGGGCCGGGTGATCCGCTGAAGCGGGCGGCCTTCCTCGACCGTCTCCAGCAGGTGACGAACGGTCAGAGCGGCGTCTCATGACCGGCTCCGGCAGGGGGATGGTGGTTCGGTCCGCGTGCGGCGCGCTCCACCACCTCCTCGCCGGAGAGCGGACTCTTGGGGTGATGGGTCAGGCAGAGCGGTGACTGCACCTTGACGAAGGACGCACTCTCGATCGTGGCGTAGAACTGGCCCGTCCGGAGACGGCCCACATCGGCGATGGCGCTGCCCTTCGCCCGGGCCATCTCCTGCGCCGCGTTGATCTGTGCCGGGCTGTTGAGCAGGCCGAAGAACTGGGTCGCGGCGTTGCCGGGGATGGCGTTGTGCAGGCCTTTCGGCTGCTGGGTGGCGAAGATCAGCCCGAGGCCGTACTTACGGGCCTGGGAGGCGAGCGCCAGCGTGCTGTGGGTGCAGGGCGTCATCGCCCCGGACGGCGCGAGGGTCTGGGCCTCGTCCATCACGAAGAGACCACCCAGTGGACGGTCACCGGCCGGATGGCGTTTGATCCAGGCGAACAGCCCGATCTGGAGCTGGTTGACGAAGTTCTGCCGCTGCTGATCGTCCGGCAGGCCAGCAAAGTTGATCACCGAGACCCGGGCCCGGAACCCGGGCGACGGCGTGAGCAGGTCTCCCGGGTCCGCGGGGGCGCCGTCGCCGCCGAACATCCGGTCGTTGACCGTCTCCGCCCGGAGCAACTGGGCCATCCTTCCGGCGAGCTTGGGGGCGTCGGCGATCCGGCTCACGTCCTCGGGGAGATCAGCGAGGGCGCCGATGAACGCGGTCAGGCTGTTACCGCCGTTCCGGGCGTACCCGATCAGGGCCTCTCGCAGGACGGCCCGGCCGAGAACCGCCTTGTCGGTCTTGCCGTCGACCTTGGCATGCGGGGCCAATGCGGCCAGGGCGGCGTCGATACCGGCCTCGAACGCGTCCGTGTCGTCCAGGATGTCGGCGAAGTCGGGGAGCGGCTGGAAGCTGAGCGGACGGCCGCTCACCCGGTTGGGGGTCCAGACCACGACCTCGGTCTCGCGGAGGTACTCCTCGGAGCGTCGCCGGTCGTCGCTGGTCCACGCGTCCGGCGGCACGGGCCAGGGGTCACCGAGGCGGGCCAGGTCGTTGTTGGGGTCCAGCACGATGGCCGAGACACCGCGGAGCGCGCACTCCTCGACCAGGCGCCGGATCAGCACGGTCTTGCCGGATCCGGAACCCGCGAAGATCGCGATGTGCCGCCGGAACGCCTCGAGGCCGAGGGCGACGGTCTGTCCGCCGTCGACGGTCTTGCCGACCGGGACCGACCGGGCGTCCGCTGATGGTGTGCGTGTTTCACCCTTGTGAGGGGGCGCAGGCGCCGGAGTGTCCGGCGTGGTCGGTGCAGCCGGAGCGACGGTGGCAAGTGCCTCCTGGAGCACACCGATCGTGGCTGCCGGCCGCCGGCTGCGGAACCAGGGGAGCAGCGCCTCCGGACCATGCTTGGCGAGCAGCTCGCGGAGGGCCGTCAGCCGTCTGATGTCGGCCTCCTCGAACGGCAGGGTCACACCACCGGCCTCGTCGAAGTCCCGGATCACCTCCCGGGTGCGGATCCCCTTGCCCCACGGGTTCGACGCCAGATTGCGCAGCAGGATGAGCCGCCGCTTCTGGACGCCCTTCGTCAGGCCGGCGGTGGTCACCGCATTGCGGACCCGGTTGAGGATGGCGATGTGGTGCGGCGAGCTCACCGCGCGGAAGGCCCAGTGCTCCTCGTCCTCCGCGGAGGCGTCCTCGTCGGTGTCGTTCAGACTCCGGCGCAGGCGGCCGTGCAGGGTCGGCTTGCCACCGGCCTGAGGGTCGATGCTGAACTGTTCGGCGGCGTCGCCCTGTTCCGCGATCCAGGCGGTGAGGCCGGCGGTGAGCAGCGCCGGAACTACGGCGTCCTCGGTGTCCTTGTGGACAGCCGGGTGTGGGTCGGCCTGCCGGATCAGCTCAGCGTAGTGGGTGTCGACGCCGTCCAGGTCGAGGTCGGTGCTCGAGGCTCGGGCCGGGACGGGCCGGGCGGCCGGCTCGGTGCGGGCGGTGTCCTGGGCGTCAAGCCGCGTGAGCTCGGTGACCTGCTCGGTGGCCAGGCATGCCCGGACGTGCGTGTCGACCGTGCGGAGCAGCTCGCGGGGGGTGTAGCGGTGTCCCAGGGCGAACGCCTCCGGCCGGACCGGCCAGCTCGGGTAGGGCGGGGTGAAGCGGGCAGCCGCGAACAGTGGGGCGAATCGGCGTTCGATCAGTTCCCGGGCGAGCTCCGGGGTGGGGATGCGCCGCAGCGGCGCGGCCTCGCGGAACCGGTCCTGCACGGTGTCGGTGGCCTCGGTGATGATGTCGGTCCATGTCTGCGGCAGGCAGGTCACCACGGACAACGAACGGCGGGTGGTCTCCCGCAGGGACATCAGCCCGCCGGCGACCTGTTCCAGCAGCAGCGCCTGCTGCCAGTCGACGGCCCGGTCGCTGCGGGCATTGGTGGCCTTGGCGGACTGGGAGATGAGCAGATCGATCTGGTCGACGGCCAGGACCGAAGGGCCGGTCAGGGCGAGCAGCCGGGAGATGTCCCGGACGACCTCCTGCGCCGACCGCTTGCCTCGGCGCATCCCCCACGTGGCCCGGTCGCCGGTCTCCTCCTCGTCGTTGGAGCACAGGAACTCGTAGCCGATGTCCTGCGCGCGGGAACTCTCGGCGGCGCGCAGGGCGAGCGCCCGGGCGGTGTCCTGGGCGTCGATGCCGACCTGGCGGTTGTGCTTGCGGATGAGATCGACGAACGCGTCGAGGCTCGGCCGGTTGAGGTCGGCCAGCCCGGTGACGGCCCGCCGGACCGACCGCGGCGCGCCGACCACGTCGACCAGACGGTTGAGGAAGACCGCCAGCTGACTCTCGCCACCGTCCACCGGCCGGTCCAGCCCGTCGAGCACCGACAGGGCGGTGCTGCGCCAGAAGGCGCTCGTCTCGAGCAGACTGATCAGGAAGAAGTAGCCGCCCTCGGCCTGTACCCGCTCGCGGACGGCGCCGAGGAGGTGGGTCTTGCCGGTGCCGCGCTGGCCGAGGATGGCCACGCCGATGGGGCTCGACTCGGTGGTGTCCCTCGCCTCGTGCACACCGTCGAGCACGGTGCGCATGACATCACGCTGGAGACCGTCGACGTGGAACGGGGCCGACCGCCAGACGTCGTCGGGGGTGGGCGCCCAGTTGAGGCGGAGGGCGGACAGAGCACGCTGCTCGTCGGCGTTCATCAGGACCGGACGGCGAGCAGGTGCATGTCCTGGTTGCCGATGCGGACCGCGGCGGCGCGCTGCCCGGCGGTGAGGACCTTCTGGTTCGACTCCGGGACCAGGTGGACGTCCGGCTGCCGGTCGAGGTCGAGCAGGGCGGTGTCGAAGTCGTCGCGAGACACCCCGGGGAGGGCGGCGCGCAGGTCCTCCAGCATCACGTACACGTTCGGACCATGCGCGAGACCGTCGTAAGCCACCCGGATCTCCGAGCCGACCGTCCGCTCCACCTCGCCCGTGTCCGTGTCCGGAACGGTCACGGGAGCCGCGGTCGGAGCGGCCACCGAGCCGAAGAAATCGGCCGCGGAGAGATCGTGGTGATCGAGGTATTGACGCAGGAAGCCGAGCAGCAGATAAAGCGTCCCGCCCAGGGCGCCGGCCCGCGGCGGAATGTCGGCGGACAATTCCTCGATCGCGCGCGCCCAGCCGTTCTCGGTCAGCTCGAGAACGAGCGGCTTGTCGGTCACCGTGATCAGTTTCCGGTCACGGAGATCATCACGCTTGGGCTTGTCGAGGCTGATCTTGACGGTGTCGGCCAGGAACGTCCGGGGTAGCGGACTCGCCTTGATCATCAGGGCGACGAGTGTCGCCCGCTGGGCGAGAGTGAGTTCCTTCTCCGGCATGCTGACGTGCCCCTCTCGGGCGTGACGCCCGTTTCGCTCAGGCTTATGCCTTATGGTGGCGACATTGATGATCGAATGGCGGCCGAAGCCCGGCTCACGATTGTGCCGATGTCCCGGATGGCTGCGCAAGGCTCGCCGGGGTGCTGCAAAAACCCGACACGAACACATTGTCGATCTTCGAATCTGCAGCTCACGGATTGCCGGGCGGTCCGGGTGGCGGCCATCGACAAAAAGGCCATTGTCATTCGACCGGTCGGCATGCAGCATGACCCGAGCGAGCGCCCGGCCGCTGCGCTTTCCCGGCTGATGGAGGTTGATGACGGTGCCGTCCGAAGTGGTGCGTTACCAGGTGGACGACAAGACCGTCGCCCGGTTCGAGTTCGAGCCCGCGCCGGGCTTCCGCCCGGCCGGTGTCGCCGGTGGTGTCGCCGGAATGGTGCGGGAGGCGGCCGCGCCCTCGATCGAGGCGGCCCGGGCGGTGCTGGAGCAGGCCAGGGCGCTCGCCCCGGACGCGGTCCAGGTGAAGTTCGGGGTCAAGGTCACCGGCGAGGCGAGCTGGGTGGTGGCGAAGGCGGCGAGCGAGGCCAGCTTCGAGGTCACCCTGACGTGGCAGGGCGACGACGCCGTCTCCGGTCTCGCGACCGGCGCCTGACGGCGACCCGGGAGTGGGCGTCACCGGTCCGGAGTCCTGGGCCGTCTCGCTGCACGCGGGTCCGGATCCCGGTGCCGGCGACGAGGTGCTGGGCGCCGGCGTGGTCGTCGACGACTGTCTCGTCCTCGCCTGTGAACACGTTGCGTTCCAGCTGGACGGCCTGCGGGAGATCTGGGTCGCGTTCCCCCGGGCCTTCCAGGTGGCGCCGGGCGTACGCCGCAGGGTCCTCACCTGCCGCCACAACGGCCGCACCGACCAGGGTCTCGACCTGGTCCTGCTGGAGCTCGCCGAGCCGATCCCGCCGGGAGTGTCCCCGGCCAGGCTGCGCCGGCCCTCCGGGACGGACCTGTCCGGCCGTGCCTGGCGGGCCTACGGGTTCCCGGTCGGCAGCGACGGAGGGCGCTCCGCCGAGGGCGTGGTCGGTGGCGAGGGCGGATACGGCCGGGTACACCTCAGCCCGGAGTCCGGCGCCGGCGTCGCCCCGGGGTTCAGCGGTGCCGCCCTGTGGTCACCCGACTACGAGGCGGTGGTCGGTGTCGTGGTGTCCGCCGATCCCACCACCGGTGTCGGTCACGCCCTCACCCTGGCGTACGCCGACGAGCACCTGCCCGGGATGAAACTGTCCACCCTCGACGCCTGGCGGGTCGGCGACGCCGACGATCCGACCCACGCCGCCTGGGGCTGGACACTCGCCGCCGACGGTGAGGCGTCCCGGCACTGGCTGCCGCGGTCCCGCGGGGTGGCCTCCGGCAGCGAGACCGGCAACCGTTTCCGCGGGCGTGCGGTGGCGTTGCGCCGGCTGCGGGAGTTCCTCGACAGGCCGGAAGCGTCCGGCCGCCCGCTGCTCGTCACCGGTTCGCCGGGGGTCGGCAAGTCGGCCGTTCTCGGCCGGGTGGTCACCACCGCCGACGCGGAGATCAACGCCGCGCTGCCCGGCGGGGACACCGCGGAACAGGCGACGGTCGGCTCGGTCGCCTGCGCGGTGCACGTGAAGGGCAAGAGCGCCCTCGAGGTGGCCGCGGAGATCGCCCGTGGCGTGGGCGTCGGGTTCCCGCAGGCCACCGTCGACCTCATGCCCGCGCTGCGGGATCGGCTCACCCGTCGGCCCCGGCGTTTCAACCTGGTCGTCGACGCCCTCGACGAAGCGGTGTCCACGGCGGAGACCCGTCTGCTGATCAACGACGTGCTGGTGCCGCTGGCCCGGTCGTGTGCCGTACTCGGTGTCCAGGTGGTGGTCGGCACCCGCCGCGCGGACGACGCCGGTGACCTACTCGGGGCGTTCGGTGCCGACGCGGATGTCATCGATCTGGACGCGCCGGAGTTCTTCTCGGCGGAGGACCTCGCCGACTACGCGCTGACGACCCTGCAGCTGGCGGGGGCGGGACGGGGCTCCCGGGCGTATTCCGACGCGGCCCTCGCCGCCCCGGTCGCCGCCCGCATCGCAGCCCTGGCCGGGCGTAACTTCCTGATCGCCGGGTTGGTGGCGCGGACCCGGGCACTGCGGGACCTGGCGCCCGTCGACCCGCGGCAGGTCTCCTTCACCGCGACGGTCGGTGACGCGCTCCACGAGTACGTCAGCGACCTTCCCCGGGCCGGCACAGCCCCGGCCGCGGTGGCACTGACCGCACTGGCCTACGCCGAGACGCCGGGCCTGCCGATCCAGCTGTGGCAGGAGGCGGTGACCGCGCTCGGCGCCGCGGTCACCGCCGCCGAGTTGAGTGAGTTCGCCCGCAGCTCCGCGGCGAACTTCCTGGTGGAGACCGGCGATCCGCGCCGGCCGACCTACCGGCTGTTCCACCAGGCGCTCAACGACGCATTGCTGGCCGGCCGCCGCGATGCCGGACTCGCGACCGCCGACGAGGAACGGGTGGTCGGCGCCTGGATCGCGCTGGGCCGGTACGGCGGCTGGGCGACCGCACCGGAATACCTGCTGCGGAACCTACCCCAGCACGCGGCCCGGGCCGGCCGGATCGACGATCTGCTCAACGACGACGGCTACGTCACCCACGCGCACCTCGACCGGCTGCTGCAGGTCGCCCACGGCGCCGGCACACCGTCCGGCCGGGCCCGGAAGAACCTGCTGCAGAGGGTCCCGAAGGCGGTCGGCGCCGAGGCCGGCGAACGTGCCGCGCTGTTGTCGGTGGTGGACCGCCTCGACGACCTCGGCGCGCATGTCGACGCGACCGATGCGCCCTACCAGGCACGCTGGGCCCACACGCCGCCCCGGCTGGAACGCACCGTCCTCGAGGGACATTCACAGGCGGTCTACGACGTGTGCCCGATCGCTGTCGACGGGCGGAACCTGCTCGCCTCGGCCGGGGAGGACGGAACGGTCCGGCTGTGGGATCCGCTGACGAACCAGAACGTGCACGTCTTCAGCTGCCACGACGACTGCATCCGGGGGCTCTCCGCGGTCACCGTCGGCGGCCGCTCCTGGCTCGCCACCGCCGCCCACGACGGCAGCATCGGAGTCTGGGAACCCCGGTCCGGCGACCAGGTGCACCGGTTCACCGGACACGACGACTGGGTGCGCAACATCTGTGCCCTGCCGATGCCGACCGGCGACCTGCTCGCCTCGGCCGGCGACGACCGCACGGTCCGGATCTGGGACGTCGCGGGCCGGACACCGCTGCACACGCTGACCGGGCACACCGGATGGGTCACCGCGGTCACCCACGTGCCGGTCGGGCCGTACGGCATGGTCGCCTCGACGGGATTCGACGGCTCGGTCCGGCTCTGGGACCCGCTGACCGGGGCCGCGGGTGGGACGATGTGGGGACACATCGGCTGGGTCACCACCCTGTACGCCTTCGACGACGGACAGCGGATCCTGCTCGCCTCGGGCGGCTACGACGGCGACGTCCGCCTGTGGGACCCGCTCACCCTGGAGCTGGTCGCCCGGCTGACCACCGGCGGCGGCCCCATCACCGACCTGTGCACCGTGCGCGTCGCCGACGGCCAGCTGCTCGTCTCGACGAGCGAGGACGGCGCCATCCGGATGTGGGACGCCGCGACCCGGGAGGAGACGCGGTGCCTCGAGGGACATGCCAGCTGGATCCGGGCCGTCTGCCGGCTGCCCACCTCCGAACGGGACATGCTGGCGACCGCTGGCGACGACGGCACCGTCCGGCTGTGGGATCCGACCGGTGAGCTCCCCGAGGCCCTTCCCGAGACCGTGCTGCCGGGCGCGGTGGGCAGCCTCTCCGCCGTTCCGCGGGACGGCGGTTCGCTGGTCGCCTCGGGTGGTGCCGACGGCGCGGTGCGCCTGTGGGACGTGCGGACCGGGGAGAGCCGGGCCGTACTGCGGACGCACACCACGGCGGTGAACGACATCTGCGTGGTCGGCAGCGACGATCTCCTCCTGCTGGCGGCCGCGGGGGAGGATTCCTCCGTCCAGCTGTGGGATCTCACCTATCAGGAGATGGTCCGCGAGTTCCGGGACCACCACCGGCCGGTCAACGCGATCACCGCGCTGCACACCGCCGGCGGCTTGGTCATGGCGTCCGCCGGTGACGACGAGACGGTGCGCCTCTGGCGTCCGGACAACGGGGAGACCCGTGGTGGCCTGGTCGGTCACCGCAGCTGGGTCACCTCACTGACCGTCGTGGACCGGTCCGGCCGGCCCGCGTTGGCCTCGGCGGACAAGAGCGGCGTGGTGCGCCTGTGGGACGGCGGCGTGCTGCTCTGGGAGCGCCACACCCACCACGACAGCGTCAACCAGCTGGCCACGGCCGTCGTCGGCGACCGTCCGGTGCTCGTGTCGGCGGGGGCGGACCGGACCATCCGCTTGTGGGACGTCGAGGATGGCCGCCCCTTCCAGGTGCTGGCCGGGCACACCGCCGCGGTGACCGATGTCGACCTCGCCACGATCGGCGGCCGGCAGCTTCTCATCTCGGCGGGCCTCGACCGGACCGTCCGGCTGTGGGACCCACGGACCGGCCGGATCGTGCGGACGATCCCGGTGCACCATCGCGCGTTGTCCTGCCGCTGGATCGACGACCATCTGGTGGTCGGCCTGGACTGCGGGATCCTGGCCCTGACGATCCAGCGGCCCTGAGCGGGGACACTTGCCGGTGGAGTTCGTGGCCGGACTCGAACTGTCCGGGCGGTTCTTCCGGGAGGCTGTGCTGCCGATGCCGGAGCACCGTTTCGCCGGGCTCGCGCACACCGCGGCGCTCCCGGCCCGGTTCCGAGGTGCTCGGGTTCGACATCATGCGCTCCACCGACCACGACTGAGGTCTCCACCTGCAACCCTTCCAACACCATCAAAATCTTGCGGAGTACGGGGCGGAAGTCTGCGCGTTGCTCGCGGCGGAACTCCCGGCCACCGTCGCCGGATATCCGACCAACCTCGAACCGGTCGGCGAGGGTGGCACCCGGCACATGCGGCTCACCGAGCAACACGGGGACGGACCGGCTTCTCAAACCGCAGTTGTACGCGGCGGCGGGCATCGGCTGGTACCTGCTGGTCGAGCCGTCGGCGGACGGTGTCGAGCTGCATCTGCAGAGACTGGTCGGCGGACACTACGTTCCGGCCGTGGTTGCGGGTTTCGGGGAGTCGCTGGCGTCGGAGGATCCGTTCCCGTTCAGCATCGAGGTGGCGTCGCTGCTGCCGTCGCCGCGCCTGACGGGAATGGGGTCTACCGCGGCGAGACTGGTCGCCGGGTGGGTGCGGTGACGCGGCGAGGCCAGACGCGACGTCTGGCGAGTGAGGTCACCCGGTGATGTCGGTGAGCAGGACGTCGAGCAGGCGCTCCTCCATCACGGCCTGACCTGTTTCGGTCATCGCCTCGGTCAATGGCGGGTCCCAGGGCGCGGTTGCGGGGGTGCCGAGCAGCGGGATTCCGCGCCCGGCCCGGGAACGGTAGTCGTCGGTGCTCATCCGCCACGGCGTCGCACCCGGGTAGCGGGCCAGGGCGGCGCGGGTCAGACGGATCCCGGTCCAGTCGAAGTCGTTGCGCCAGTGGATCACCGTGGTCGGTGGCAGCGCGGCCAGCAGGGCGTGCAACGCCGCTGACGGGACGCCCTCGGTGCAGATCAGCGGGGCGGTCGCCCGGCCGGCGGCGGCCCGCAGCACCGCCGGGTTCTCGCAGACGAACACCCGTGGGGCCGCAACGGTCAACGGTGCGAGACGGATCTGGTGCAGGGTCACCCGCAACGGTACGTGCGCTGTCGCGGCCGTGGTCAGCCAGTCGCCGAGGAGACAGCCGGAGGCCGGCAGGTTGAGCACCAGGACCTGGCTGGCCAGGTCGTCGGGTACCACGCCGGACAGTTCCCACAGGGCGCGTTCCTGTTCCGCGCCGGCCGGGTGCGGGACCTCGTGCCATGCGGCCAGCGCCCGGAGGACCAGGCCGCGGAGTGGCCCGTCGGTGAGGGCCTTGGTGTCGTCGAGGAGACGTTCGGCGAACACGGGTAACGGCTCGCCGTCGGCGGGCAGCGCGTCGAGCACCGCCACGACGTCCGCGAACGGCCACCCGGCGCGGACGATCCGGGTCAGGGTGCCGTCGCGGCGCAGCGCGTCGAGCCAGGTGGCGAACCACGGCCGCGCGGCGTGCCGGCTTTCGGCCGCGAGGGCGAGGACGGCGTCCCGGCCGGCGGTGTCACGGGCGCGTTCGCCGGGGCGGTCGCGGAATTCCCCGATCGTCGCGGTCAGGCCGGCGCCGTACGCGTCGCGCAGGAACGCGTCGATCTCGGTCAGCCGTACGGTGACCCGGCCGACGCCGGCGGGCCGGTGCACGCCGGTGATCCCGATGACGACCAGGCGTTCCTCGTCGGTGGGCGCGGCCAGCGAGACGGTGCCGTCCAGACTGCCGCCGGTGCGTTCCAGGCTGCGGCGGGCCGCGGCCAGGAGACGCCGCCACGCCGCGGAGTCCGCCGGGGCGGTGTCAGTCACGGCCGGCGTCGGCGGGGTCCGGCGCCCGGCGGGACTCCGGCGATCCCAGGGCCCGCGCGAGCGTCCCGTCGAAGTCGGCGATGTTGGTGGCGCCGTCCCAGACCAGCAGCACCGTCGAGACGGTGTGCTCCACCGTGGAATGCGACAGGTCGTAGTGGGCACAACCGGTCACCGACGGATGCGTGGCCCACAGGTCGTACCCGGTCATGAACAGGTCCAGGTCGAACTGCTTGGCCAGTGACATCAGTTCACCGCGGCCGGTGTCGTCCACCCCGGCGAACGCCTCGTCCAGCCCGAGGAGCCGCGGCGCGTCCGGCCGGGCCGAGCCGAACAGGGCGTTTGCGGCCGCGAACAGGGGAAGGTGCAGGGACACCGATTGTTCGCCGCCGGACAGCTGGCTGTGCCGGGCCCGGGTGAGCGGTTCGGCCGTGCCGCCCGGCCGGTGCAGCGTGAACGCGAACACCCGCCACTGCCGGTAGTCGAGGACCTCGGCCAGTAACTCGCGGTAGGGCTTCTCCGGCGACTGCGCCCGGGCCGTCTTGATCCGGGCGGCGAAGTGCCGGCGCAGGGTGGTGAGCTGGCCGGGGCCGAGCCGCGCCGGGTCGCGTTCGAGGAGTCTGCACACTTCGCGCTGTTCCGGGTCGAGGTCGTCGGCGAGCCGCCAGCCGACGCCGACGGTCAGGCCCGACGACATCCGACGGGCCCGCATCTGCTGATCCATCGCGGACACCAGGTCGCGGGCTTCGATGGTCCGGCGGTGGATCTGACCGGCGAGCTGGCCGAGCAGCGCATCCTCGAAGACCCGCTGCTCCGCGTCGGTGAGCAACTGTTCCTGGTCGCGGCGTTCTCGGGTGATGCGTTCGGCGAACGCCGCGACCGGGGTGAGGCCCTGCTCGTCGGCGACCCGGACGACGATCACACCCTCGTCGGTGTCCCACTCCGGGCGGTGGTCCAGCCCGGCCGCGGGTAGTTGCGCCTGCAGCTCGGTGAGTGCGCTGGTCAGCCGGGTGGCGCTCTGCTTGAGTGACGTCTCGGTGGGGGAGAGTTCGCGGGTCGCGGCCAGCACGGCGTCGTGCAGGGCGACGACCGCCGGGTCCAGGTCGGTGTCCGCGGCCTCGCCGGTGGGCCACCGCAGGTGCGGCGGGCAGCGCATCAGACCCAGGAGATCACTGTGGGCGTACGGCCGGAGCCGCACCGATTCCCGCCGGGCTTCGGCGACGGCCTCCGTGACGGCGTGCTCGCCGAGGCGCACCCGTTCGGCCGTACCCGCCTCCTCCTTCTGCGCGGCGATGTCATCGGCGCGCGCGGCGGACAGCGTGTCCTCGGCGGCGGTGACCGCCCGTTCGGTGTCGGCCACCTCGGCCAGCACCTGAGCCGCCTCGGCGCCGATGGCCGCGGACAGGGTGCGCAGCTCCTCGTCCTTCTCGGTGTGCCGGGCCCGGGCGTGCCGGGCGGTGCCGGCGGCGGCCTCGGCCCGCTCCTCCGCCTCGGCGTGCCGGTCGGCGGCCTCCCCGGCCAGGTCGTCGGCCCGGTCGACCGTCTCGTAGCCGTGCCGCAGCTCGATGCCCAGCCGCTCGAACCGGTCCAGCGCGGCGCCGGTCTCGTCAAGCCGTTCGACCGGAAGTGATCGCTCGGCGACGGCCCGGCGCAGTGCCGCTCCGGCAGCGGCCTGCTCGGCCACGGCCGCGTCGAGCCGGCCGGATGCCTCGTGCGCTGCTTCCCGGCGTACCCGTAGAAGGGTCGCGGCCTGATCCACCGCACGCTCGGCGCGCGCGACGGCAGTGCGTGCCGGAAGGGCCGCGCCGGCCCGATCCACCTGGTCCAGGGTGGCGCGGCGGGACTGCCGGGCGTCGGACAGCCGGGCCATCCGGGCCAGGATGCCGGCCAGCCGCTGGTCGCAGTCGGCGATCCGGAGGGCGCGGCGGGCAGCCCGGGCGGTGGCGCCGATGTACTCGCAGCGCTCCTTGGCGAACCGGCCGACTCCGGAGCCCTGCGCCCACTGCCCGGTTCCGGTCACGCCGGACGGGCCGGTGACGTCGTCGAGCGCGATGCCGGCCAGCACCGCGACGATCCGTTCGGCCGGCACCCGGTCCTGGTCCTCGGGCACCAGCACGGTGGCCAGCGAGACCCCGGCGACCGCTTGCCCGGCACGCAGGTAGGCATCCTGTTCGCCCTGGTCGAGGGCGGTGTCGGTGGCGTCGGCGGCCGGATGCAGCCAGGCGTCGAGCAGACCGGCCGCGTGCAGGCCCGCCTCGATCGCCGCGGCTCGTTCCCCGGGGACGTCGTCGGCGAACCGGACCAGCCGCCACAGCGGTGCGCCGGCCCGACCGGACCGGTTCGCCGGGCGGGTCGGTGACGGCGGCGGCGCGTCGTCGTGTTCGGCGGCGATCGCGGCCCGTTCCGCGGCGACCGTGTCGCGCTCCCCGGTCAGCTGCTCGACCGTGCTGGCCAGCTTGACCAGGTCGTCGCGGATCACGGCGACCGGCGCGGCGGTCCGCTCGGCGAAGATCTCCCGCAACGACGGCGTCTCGTCGCGGTGCCCGGCGAGCTCGTCCGGCAGGCCCGGCAGTTCCAGCGTCGTCAGCAGGGCGGCATGCTGATCGCCCCACGCCCGGACGGCGGCCGCGGTCTCCTCCCGGGCGGCGTCGAGCGCGGCCGTTGCCTGCTGCTCGGCGGTGATCGCGTCGGCCTCCGCAACCCGGGCGTCCCGGTCGGTCTCGGCCGCACGCACGTGATCACGTTCGGTCTCGACGAGTCTCCCGGCGTGCTGGCGCACGGCCCGCACGTCAGACCTGCGGGCTTCGGTGCGGGCCGCCAGACGGGTGGGCAGACCCTCGGGCTCCTCGTCGCCGGCCCCCCACTCGACGCCGCCGCTCTCCGCCTCGACGGCCATCGCGGCGGCGACCCGGGCGATCCGCGAGCGGGCGTCCCGGGCCTGTTCCGCGGCCCGCGTCGACTCGTCCCGCCGTTTCGCGGCCGTACCCCGCTCGGCGCCGGCCCGGCCATCCGCGGCGAGCGCCGCGGCGAGCAGGTCGGCGACGTGCCGTTCCAGGTCGGCGAGCTGCTCGTGCGAACGATAGGCGGCCGAACCCTTGAGCCGGTCCAGATGCGCCCGCAGCCGGCCCGGCTCCCCCTCGGCGGCCCGCAGCCGGCCGGTCGTCTCCTCGGCCCGGGCCCGTGCCTCGCGGGCGGCCGCCCGTTCGGCGGTCAGGGCCGCCCGGCGCTCCCCGGCGGCGGCCCGGCGCGCGGTGAGCGCATCGGCGGCGGCCCGCGCATGGGTACGCAGATAGGTGGCATAAACGGTCAGGAACACCGTGGTGGCGCCGTCCGCGGCGACCAGCCCCTCGAGGGTACGAGCCACCGCCTCCATGTCGTCGAACGACCGGGCCGCCTCGACCAGCAGATGGTCCTCGACCGGCCGCAGCCCCCGCTGCAACGTGCGGGACAACTCCGCCGGGTTCAGATCCTTCGCCAACTGCGGCTTACGCAGGGTCAGCACCAGATCGAGCAGCTGCTCGTAGCGGGCCGGGCCGAGGTGGAACAGCGCCGCGTCGACCAGATGCCGGTACTCCTCGGCGGAGTCCCGGACCGCCTCCACGCCCAGCCGGTCGATCAGGTCCCGCCGCGACACCGGCCGGTCGTCGGCGTCCAACAGCGACAGGTCCACGCCGACCCGGCCGTCCGCGACGAAATGCCAGCGCGTCACCCGGTCGTTGTGCCGGTGCGCCCGCAGACCGATACCGATCGTCACGAACCGTTCGCCGTCGCCGAACTCCATCCACACGTACGCGTACGACGAATCCTGCCCGCGGTAGAGCAGGTTCGACTTCATCGTCCGGTCCTCACCGGCGAACGGGTTCAGCCGCCGCGGCTCGATCCGCCCGTCCAGCACGAACGGGAACAACACCTCGAGGGCCTTCGTCTTGCCGGACCCGTTCGGCCCGCGCAGAACCAGCCAGCCGTCGACGAACAGGAACTCCTCGTCGCGGTAGTCCCAGAGGTTGATGATGCCGGCCCGGGTGGGGGCGAAACGAGCCACGAGAGTCCCTGTCTAGAAGAGCGTGCGTTGCTTCACCTGCGCGACGGTACTGCGATAACGGCCGATCAGCGGGCGGGCCAGCACCCCGCCCGGCACCTCGATCACCGCCCCGAACCGGACCAGCAGCGCGGTCGCCTCGGCGCGCAACCGCTCCGGATCCGCGTGCCAGGCGGCGCCGAACGCCGACCCGTACCGCGCAAGGACCTCCGCCGTCGCCTCCCGCAGGAAACTGTCGGTGACCAGCGGCAACCGACGCTCCTCGGGGATCTCCGGCTCCGCCTCGGGGCCGGCCTCGTCGCTCACGTCCAGGACCGGGACACTCGCCGGCAGACCGGCGTCGACCTGCCCGGCCAGCTTCACCTGCCACTCCCGCGGATCCGGCGCGGGCATCCGGCGCACCCGGCGGCCGTCCGGATCGGACACCCGCCCGGCGATCGCCACCGCCAACAACACCGCGGCCTGCGCCACCGATCCGGTGCCCGGGAAACGCTCCGCCGACCATCCGGACGTGTCGACCAGCAGCACACCCTCGGCGCGGCGTTCCAGGCGCAGACCGGTCAGCCGCTGCAGGTCGGCGGGGAGCGCCTGACCGCGCAGATGATTGCCGATCTCCGCCGAGACGTCGTCGAAGTAGACCACCGGCTGCTCCAGGACCGTCCGGCGGGCGGCCTGCGCGGCGGCCCGCCGCTCCGCGTTGCCGCTGTGCGCCTGCGAACGGTCCAGCAGAGCGGACACCGCGTCGATGTGCTGCAACACCCGAGGCGGACGGAACAGGGCGAGAACGGCATCGCGGGCGACGTCGTAGAGGGCCTCACCGGAACCTGGATCACCCGCCCACGAGGTGCTGGAACCGTCCGCCAGCCGGAGCACACCACGCTCCTCGAGCCAGGCCACCGCATCCACGAACGCCCGCCGGTCCGCGCCGGTGTCCGGGTTCAGGCCCAGCCCGGCGATCCGGTTGGCGTCGGCGGCGACCGCGTCGGCCAGCTCACTCAACATGATCTGAATACCGGCACGGCCCAGAACGGAGAGACAGAGTGTGAGGTACGCGTACCGCTGACGGTCGAACGGCCGACCGGTCCGTGAGACGGCCGGACGGTCCGCGATCAGCCGATCCGCGGTGCGGACCAGACGCGCCGTCGACCCGTGCAACTCCAGACGGTATCCGAACGCCTCCGACAGATCCCGCCGCAACTCGGCGGAGAACCGGCGCACCCGCGGCAGCGCCTTCTCATCCGGAAACGAAGCCGTGATCAACGGATGGCGGATCAGCAGGCGCACCGCACGCTGATAGTCGGTCAACTCCAGATCGGAGACGTCGGCGGCGAACCTCATGCGGCTGCCGGCTCTGCCTGCCGTCCGACAGCGGTATGCGCGGCCGGGGTGACGGTCAACTCGTAGCCGTCCAGGTGCAACCATCCGGAACCGGTGCGCACCGTGGTGAACCGGCCCGGGGCGGGCGCTAACGTCAGGCGTACCCCGAAAGCGGTGGCACTCATCTTTTGATCTTTAGGCCCGCGCGCGGCGAGAGCGATGTCCAACAGCCGGCGCAACGCCACGACCTGCGCCTCGTCGAGCACCTCGGCCCCGGCGAGACCCGCGGCGGCCTCCGCATGCCGGCGCTCCTCGGCCACCTGACGCTCCCGCAACACCTGCCGGGACCGCTCCGACCGATCGATCCGCGCCGGACGGCCGTTGCCCTGACCGGGCATCCGCCCCGACTGCACCAGCGACCGGGACAACTCCACAGCCGGAGCCTCCCACCAGGACAGACGCCCGGCGATCGCCTCCGGATCGGGATAGGCCACCCCGACATGCCGCGGCGCCCCCAACCCGAACACCACCTCGAAGATCGCGTGCGCCGCCTCGTCCGACCCGGCCCCGGTGAACCACGCCGCCAGATGCCGCAACTGCGACTCCCGGCTCACCCCACCCCGCCGGGCCTCCGTCACCCGCCGCAACAACGCCAGCACGTCACCGATCGCGGCCATCGTCGCCCCGGACAGCCGCTCCGCCTCACTGGGCACGTCGTCGCGCGGCGCCAGCCACGACCGCAGACCCGCCCACCGCCGGCGCCAGTCCGCCAGCCGCTCCACCGGCGTCGCGAACAGCCGCTCGTCCGCCTCCGCCGCGGCCTCGATCAACCGTTCCAGCCCGGTGGCCTCCACCTCGTGGACGGCCTCCCGCAGCCGCGGTGTGTACCGCTGCAGCTCGTCGTGGAAGTCTTTCAGGTGCGTGAGCAGCGCATCCTTGTGCGCCAGGAACACCTCAGGACGCACATCATGGGTACGCCCCAGATCGCCGAGCATGTGATAGAAACGTGCCGCCCGCTCGGCGACGTCCGCCAGAGCCCGGTCCAGCCGGTTCAGCTTGCGGTAGACCTCCTCGGCGTCGCCGGCCTCGTTGGCGTTCTTGAGGGCCTGCAGATCGGCGAGCAGATCGGCGAACACCAGCCGCGACAGCGTGCTGTCGTCAATGCCCGCGGCGAGCACCGACTCGACCGCCCGGTGCGCGCGATAACCGGCCTCGGTGAACTGATAGACCGAATGCCGATTGCGGTATTCCGCGAGGGTGGTGGCCCGGGCGCCGTCCTGCCCACGATCCAGCACACCCCACTCGACGAGCGCGTCCAGCAGCCGCGGCAACTCCATCGCGGCCGGATCCTGACCGAGGGAGATCAGCGCGTCCTGAACCTCGGAGGTGTGCAGGACGACCTGGTAGGACGAGCGGGCGGCCTCGAAAGCACGCAGCACCCAGAGGTAGGCGAGACGGTTGTCCGCATTGACATAGCTGAACAGCCGAAGGCGGTCGTCGACCCCGAAATCGTCAAGCCCGAAGGACGACGAGACCGACGAAGACATGCCCACCACCCTACCGGCCGCCCCGGAACACCCCCAACCAGGCGCGTCACCCGATCGAGGTACTTCAGTTGATGAGACGGCGGACAGCCTCCGAGAGTCCGGTCATCCGCTCGCCGTTCTGGGCCCGCCGGCGGTTGATCCAGCTCTTGCCCTCCGCGGCAATGCCCTCCATCACCTCCAGCGTCCGGCGCAGCCCCGACGCGTCCAGCAGGACGCGGGAGAATGTCAGGTCGTCCTCACCCGCGGCGGTGTCCGCGACAGCGGGTTCCGTCACCTGGACCTGGATCGGCGCACCGTTGAAGAGGGTCAGCTCGAAGGTCTGCCGCCGGGCGGGTGCGCCGTCGATGCGGACCGCGGCGACCGTTTCGAAGCGGTAGTTCAGGCGTTCGGTGCGCTGCGAGGTCGCCTTCTCGAAGTCCAGATCGATGTTGACCTGACGGACGCCGTCCTCGGTCAGAAGGAAGAGCAGCATGCGGTAGCGCGAGTAACGCCAGGGGCCACGGTGGATCCGGCCGCGTTTCGCTGAGGGACCGGGCGCCTCGATGAACGCGTGGGTGATGACCTGGCTGGGATCGAGTTGGTAGTGCCGCATGGTCTCCTCGACGAGAACCCGGCGGTCGCAGTCCAGCCATTCGGCCATCTCGGCGTCGCTGGGGCGCCGGGAGAGTTTCCGCACCCAGCGCTCGTAGGCCGCCTGCCGGGTCTGCAACTGCTCGGCCTTCTCGGCCTTCTCGGCACGGGCTCGTTCCCGCTCTGCGACGATCCGGAAGACGCCGATCGTGGTGACGATGCCGGCGGCCACGGCGCCCAGGATCCCGAGCACCGCGGCGAACGGTGCGGCGCGGATCCCTGCCGGTGCGATCACCGGCAGGGAGGCGGCGAGCGCGACCAGGCCGGCGACGCAGATCGCCCGGTCGGCCACCGAGGTGCGCAGCCGCATCCGGTAGTCGGTGATCGCACCGCTCTGCCAGCGCCGGCTCGTGTCACCGACGAGGTGGCGGATCAGCCACGCGATCTGATCGGCGTTGATCCGCTGTTCGCGATAGATCTCCACCACCTCGTCCCGGAGGCCCTGCCGGATACCAGCCGAGTACTGCACCCAGAGCGACCGGTCGAGGCCGTCCGGTACGTACCTCGCGAAGTACCTGTCGAAGAGCCGGTCGACGCGCCGGGCGAAACCGTCGGGTGGCGCCGTCCCGTCGTCGTGCGGGCGGACGGCGAACTCCGCGTCCCGTGCCCGGATCAACTGGTTCCGGGAGTACCACCGGGTTCCGTACCTCGTGAACACGGCCAGGCCGGCCAGCGCGGCGAGATAGGCCAGGACCGGTACGACCTTGCCGTGCCGCAGCAGGAGCCATCCGATCGTCCCCGCCGTGTACAACAGCGTCACCCCGCCGCCGACGACCCGCAGCCAGTCGACGGGGGAGACCACGAACGGCCGGGCCGGGCGGACCCGGGCCGCAGCGGGTTGCGGCTGGAAGTAGATCCAGACCCTTTCCCCGCGGTCGTCGCTCATCCGTCCCGCCACGGCCTGCTCGAGCGAGAGCCGCCACATGGCGTCCTCGAGAGGGCCTTCCCGGAGTACTCCCAGGTGCTCCAGGACCAGGTCCCGCTGGGGCCGGGGCAACTCTTCGACGCGCTTGACGGCGAGATCCTGATCGGTGTGGTTCGGCGCGTCGAGCAGGGTGAGGACCGCGCGCAACCCGGTGCTCCAGGCGTCCTGGTCGCGGAACTGGTCGATGTGCTGGCAGATCGCCGTCAACCGTGCCAGCTCGCCGACGTCCAGATGCCGGAGGGTGCGGCCGCTCAGCAGGGCGAGAATGCGATAGAAGTGCACCTCCGCGGTCAGCCCGTACCCGCGGGCCACGGCTTCCTCGATGAGCGCCCGCGCCTCCTCCGGGGCCCGGGCGTCGAGATAACGGACGCCGATCCGGAAGAGTTCGTCAGGAGAGGCTCCGGGCGGGACGACATAGTCGCCGTCGAGGTGGAGGACCCCGATCTGTACGGCGACGTGCGAGTCGCCGTCGGCGACATTGGTGACGACCGGGCCGTTCACGACAGGCTTCCCACCATCGCGATGACGGCCGACACGCCCGCGGCGAGGTCCGCCGTGTCGCCCACGAGACCACTCAGCTTCTTGAACGCGACGAGGACCCGATCCCGCGTTCCCGGCAGATCGTCGAGGTCGTCACCCGCGGCGGTCAGCTCCTCCACCGCGGCGGCATAACTCGTGTCGTCCAGAAGCCCGTTGCGATGGGCGTCCGTCAGGTCGTTGTACAGAGCGGCGACGGCCTTGGCCAGCTCGGTGGGGCCGGAGGGGACGTCGCCGGTGCTCAGGTTGCCGTTGAGCTGACCGATCTGTGTCCCGACCCGGGCGTTCCCGGTCGCGATGTTGCGGAACGTGGCTGTCGGTTCCATGCGATGTCCTCCGGTCTTCGAGCGGTGACGAGGTCCGAGTTCCGTGGCGAGTTCCTCGGCCATCGCCATGGCGAACGCCGCGGCGTGGCGGGCCGCGCGTGGCTGCCAGCTCTCCCCGTCGGTCGTGGACTTGCTGCCGTCGGCCCGGTCGCTGATACCGCGAACGACGACGATGGGTAGCGCGTGGTTGAGGTGTCCGGCCTGAGTGACTCCGGCTGCCTCCATCTCGATGGCCAGCGCGTCGTTGTAGTGCTCGCGGACCCACCGGGCATGGTCGGAGATCCGGCTGTCCTGGACCACCTCGCCGGCGGCGATCGGCGCGAAATGGACGGTGGGCCGGGGCGCCTGTGACCACTGGCCGGTCCGGATCAGATGCTGTGCGATCTGACCCGCCTGATGGGAGATCTCCCAGGCTTTGGGCCGGGCCTTCAATCCGTCGTCCTCGGCGGTGCCGCCGTGATAGGCGTACACCTGGGAGGCGACGACCACATCGCCGAGCTCGACCCCCGGCCACAGGGAACCGGCCACCCCGGTGAAGATCACCGCGGTGGGGGAGAACTCGGTGATGGCCCGCTCGGCGATGACGGCGGCCGGATGGTTCCCCTTGCCGACCAGGCCGAGCGCCACCTTGCAGCCGCGTTCGCCGACGGTGCCCGTCTCGAAACGTGTTCCCGCGGGATGCCAGTGCACCCGTGGGGTGCGGACAAGCCGCCGGGCAGCCTCGTACTCCACGTTCAGCGCGGTGAGCACGACGATCGGATCAGCGGTCATGCCGGTGTCCTCGCCATGTCGGCAGGCCTCGGTGGCCTGGTCATCGGGGGGTGCAGGACCGTGTGCGGTCCGGCACGGAACAGTCGTGCGGGCCGTCCGTTCTCCGTCTTGCGGGTGGGACCGGCCGGCACGATGAAACCGTCGACGCTCTGAACCTTGCGATAGAAGTTGCGGGGATCGAGGGTCACGTCCCACACCGCCTCGTAGACCTGTTGCAGCTCGGTGATGGTGAACTCCGGTGAGCAGAAGGCCGTGGCGAGAGCCGAGCTCTCCAGTTTCGAGCGGGCCCGCTCGATGCCGTCCACGATGATCTGCCGATGGTCGAAGGCCAGCCGGGTGTGATCGGCCAGTGCCACGTCGGTCGGTGTCCACCAGGCGTTCGCGGCGTCGGTCCCGGCGACCGGCTCCGGCAGGCGAGGTGCGATCGCCAGGTAGGCCACCGAGACGACCCGTCCCCGCGGGTCCCGCCCCGGGGTGCCGTAGACGCTCAGCTGTTCGAGGTGGAGCCCGGCGGCGTCGAGGCCGGCCTCCTCGGCGAGTTCTCGTTCGGCGGCGGAGGGGATGTCCTCCGTGACGTCGCTGAGGAAGCCTCCGGGCAGTGCCAGGGCGCCGCGGTGGGGGTCGATGCCGCGTTCGACGAGCAGCACCTGGAGCCGGGAGTCGCGAAGAGTGAGGATGACCAGGTCGACGGCCAGAAGGACGGTGGGTGGAGTCCAGATATCGGCGCCCATGAGTGCAATCTAGCCTTCCTGTCAGACTGACAGGAAGTGGTTTCACCGAAAAATATCGACGATCCTGGTTGTGGTCACGGGGCCGGCGGAGAGATCTTCGCGGCTGACCCGCGGGCGGCCTCGACGGTGTAGCGCCGGGCGGAGTCGGCCAGCTTGTCCCGGGCGGCTTCCGCCAGGTCGATGCCGAGGACGTCGGCGAGGCGTACCAGATAGATGGTGACGTCTCCGATCTCGGCCCGGACCCGAGGTCCCAGCTCCGGATCCCGCATCACTGCCTCGGACTGCTCAGGCGTCAGCCACTGCAGCTCGGCCAGGAGTTCGCCCACCTCGCCGGCCAAGGCCATGGCCAGATTCTTCGGGGTGTGGAACTGCTGCCAATCGCGTTCCTCGGCGAAGGCGCGCACCGCGGCGGTCAGCTCGAACATCGTTTCCACGCTCCTGATCATCAGCCGGGTTGATCACGTGAGTCGACCCCCGGTTCGTTTCATGTCCGCCGGACGGGAGACTGGGCGCATGACTTTGCGACTGCGACCGGACCCGGGGACCGTATCCGTCTGGAGGGCCTTCTGGGAGCTGGCCGAAGGCCGCCTCATCAACGACGCCCTCAAGACCGACCGGGCGATGGGGACACTGGCACCCTTCATGGCGGAACACCCGGCCGGCCTGATCGTCGCGGCCACCGACGCGGTGGCCGACACGGTCGTCGAATGGGCCGACGAACTCGGCAAGAACCCGGCCTGCATCGCCGAGACGGCGTTCAACATGCTGCACAGCCAGCTGCAGCCACCGGAACGCCTGGTCCTGCTGGCCGCCAGCCAGACCCTGCTCGCCCAGGACCCGACCGGCGAGGCCGGCAGCCCGCACCAGGTGTGTCACCCGTGGCCGGCCGACGCCGCGGTCACCTCGCTGGCCACCGTCGGCGGCGGCGAGGTGCTCCGGCAGGCGCTGACCGCGGCGTCCCAGACACACGGCATGGAGCAGCAGCCGGTGCCGGCCCTGATCAACGCGGTGCCGGGCGTCCTGACGAACATCCTCTGGGGCCGCAGCAAGGCCGACCCGGACCGGATGCGCGACCTCATCGACATCAAGCTCGCGATGGCCTGACCTTTCACGACCAGGGCAGCGGATCGGGTACGCGACGCCGCCACCACCGTTGCTCGCCGGCAGAGTCGGCGAGTTCGCTGGTGGCGGCGCGGTATACCTGGTCGATGCGGTCGAGGGCCGGGGCGAACCGGTCGGGTAATGCGGCCAGTTGGTCGCGGACGGCCAGGTCGTCGTCGAAATAGTCACGCGGGTACCAGCCGTCCGGTGGCCATCCGGTGGTCATCCGGGCGACGAATGCCTCCCAGCCGCCGAGGGCGCTCACCAGGGCCGGCAGGAGTTCCCCGGTCCCGCGAAGCTCGTCGGTGATCGGCGTCGGCATCCGGTGAAAGCGGATGACCTCCGGCTGCGCCGCGACCGGGATCGGCGGGAGCCCACTCACGGGCTTCGCCACCGCTTCGATGACCACCCGCGTCTCGTCAGCCTCGAAGTACTCCTCGACGGTGGCCCGGGTACGGGAACCGTCCGGCTCGATCAGCCAGTAGGAGCCGGGCGGGAGCGGCTGTGACTGGACCAGCACGTGCAGGCCGGCTTCGGCGGCCAGCCGGGTGGCGACCTCGAGTTCGGGCGGTTCCTGATCGCGGAGGTAGATGTCGAGCGTCGCGGTCACGTTGCCGGGCACCAGGTGATAGGTGCACAGAACGGGCGCCTCCCAGCGGCGGTCGACGACGCCGTCGGGCTGGACGTCGACGTCGGCCTCGGCGACCGCGGCGATCACGGCGAGGGCCGCCCGCAGCCGGGCCACATCGAACTCGCCGGCGATCAGCAGGTCGTAGGTCATGGCGCGTGGGTCCCGTCGTAGATGGACAACGCCTTGGCGATCACTTCAGGGTGCTCCCGGAAACGCGGATTGCGGTCGAATTCCGGGACATCCTCCACCCTGCCGCCGGCTTTCGCGAGGGCGGTCAGAGCCGCGTACTCGTTGCGGTCCAGGAGCACCAGGCCGGGGCCGGTGCCCGGGAACACCGTCCCGGTGGACTTCACGCCATAGGTCCGGCCGTTGATCTCGTAGCGGCTCATCTCCTGGTTCCACGAGGCTTCACCTGCCGCTATGCCTCGGATGTCGTTGTTGACGGCGTCTTCGTACCCCCGAAGGATCATGGTGTTGTCCTCCTTGACGCGACCGTGCCGCACACCGGCGAGCGTGTGGCGAGGATGCGGGGCGGTCAGCGACAGACCACGCGCGGGACCGGCAAGGTCGTCGCGGGCCGGCCAGGGTGGTCCTTCAGATCTATGAGGTGGCGTGCCCTTGGACGGTGGTTCGGTGGGGTTGGAGCGGGACAGTCTGTCGCTGCGCATGCGGAGCAGGTCGAGGATCTTCTCGAGGCCGTTGATCCTGCTGGTGAGGTTGCGGAGGCTGGCGAGCAGGGCTCGGACGTGGCGCTGGATCTTGTTGGCCCAGGTGGAGACCAACGAGGCGACCTGGCTGGCGACCAGGGGTGTGGCGGTGCCGAGACTGATGCCTTCGGCGGCGGCCCACTGTGGCAGGCGGATGGCGAGTGTGGCGATGAACTGGGCGATCAGGTCGCGGACGAGTCCGCGGACCAGGCTGACGATCAGGCCTGCGCCTTCGACGGCTGAGGAGATGCCTCCGCTGGCGACGGAGATTCCGGCCAGGACGGTGAGGTTTTCGGTGGCGTGGGCTCGGTAGGCGTCTGCGGAGGCGCCGTGCCAGTCGGCGGTGTCGGTGGCCAGCCGATCGGCGTACCGCTGGCGGGTCTCGTCGGTGGCGGTGGCGATGTTGGCCCAAGTGGCGGCGTGCGCGGCGACCTCGTCGGGATCACCCGCCAACTGGTCGAGGGCATCCTGCAGGGGTCGGACGTGTTCGATCAGCCAGGCCACGCCCCACGCGCCGAGGGTGCCGAGCGGGTCGACGGCCAGGGACAGGCCGTCCAGTGAGGTGCCGAGGATGCCGAGGCCGCCGTCAACCCAGCTCTGGTTACGGATGCCCTCGGTGAGTTGTTGGGCGTCCGCGACCAGCCCCAGGCCGGTTGTCCCGGTAGTGGAGTCCTGAGCGGCAGCGACGAGCCCCATGCGGTGGTGTACCGGGACAGGGCGGCCCCGGTTCACCGAGCGGCGTCACCAGGCCAGGGCACCGGATCGGGTACGCGACGCCGCCACCACCGTGGATCCTCCGGCGAGTCCGCAACCTCGCTGGTGGATGCCCAGTACACGTCATCGATGCGGGCCAGCGCGGCGGCGACCCGGTCTCGGACGTCGCCGGGCAGGGAGGCCATGCTGGTGGCCACTTCATCGCGCGCCCAGAGATCGTCCTCGAAGTAGTCGCGCGGATACCAGCCGTCCGGCGGCCACCCGGCGGTCATCCGCGCCACCATCGACTCCCACCCGCCGAGGCTGCTCAGCAGGTGTCGCAGATTCTCGGCCTGTTCGGGGTGAGCGTCGGCGAGCGATGTTCTCAGCTCCTCGGTCACGGGAAGCGGAAGCTGGTGTTCTCGGATCACCTCGGGTTGACGCTTGACGTCGACGGTCGGGAGTGCCGCGACAGGGCCGGCGACGGCATCGATGACGAGGTGGGGCAGATCGCCCTCGTCCATCTCGTAGACACGGGCTCTGGTCCGCCGGCCATGCGGTTCCACCAGCCAGTAGGCGCTGGGTGGGAAGGGCTGGGACGCGTAGAGGACGAGAACGCCCAGCGCCCCGGCGAGGTGGGCGGCGGCTGTGCTGACCTCGGGCCCTGTTCCCCGGATGTAGATGTCGAGCGACAACGTGACATCACCGTGGACCGGCTTGTACGCGCACAGGACCGCGGCCTCCCAGTTCGTCGTTTCGGAGTCCTCGGGGCTGACGTCCACCTCGGTCTCCGGAACGGAGAACAGTTCGGCGAGTGCGGCACGCAGGTCATCGGGATCGGTCTCGCCGACGGTCAGGAGGTCATAGTTCATGGCGAGTAGGTCCCGTCGTAGATGGACTTCGCTTTGGCGATCACTGCGGGGTTTTCGAGGAACCGCGGATTCTGCCGGAACGCGTCCACCGCGGCCACGTCGCCGTCGGCCTTGGCTATCTCCCGGAGGGCCGCATACTCGTTGCGGTCGAGCGGGGCGATGCCGGGTCCGGAATCGGGGAAGACCGTTCCGCTGTTCTCGACGCAGTACAGCCGACCGTTGATCTCATAGCGCCCGTTCCCCTTCAGGGTGGCCCGCCCCGCGGCGATCTGGCTGATGTCGTCGAGGACGGCCTGTTCGTAACCGCGCAGGATCATGCTGTTCTTCGGCCTGATAATGCCATGTTTGACCCCGGAGAGCGTGTGCCGGCTGTTCGGAGGCTTGAGCACCTTTCCCCGAGCATTTCCGGGGATGTCGTCCCGTGCACGCCACGGAGGGCCGGACGGCGGTATCGGAAGTCCCGGAGTTGCGTCGCCGCCGCCAGAACCTCCGGTGGGGTCGGAACGTGCGCTGCGGTCGGCGCGCATGCGGAGGAGATCAAGGACCTCCTCGAGGCCGTGGATCCTGCTGGTGAGGTTGCGGAGGCTGGCGAGCAGGGCTCGGATGTGGCGCTGGATCTTGTTGGCCCAGGTGGAGACCAGAGAGGCGACCTGGCTGGCTATCAGGGGTGTGGCGGTGCCGAGGCTGATGCCTTCGACGGCGGCCCACTGTGGCAGGCGGATGGCGAGTGTGGCGATGAATTGGGCGATCAGGTCTCGGACAAGTCCCCGGACCAGCCCGACGATCAGTCCGGCGCCTTCGACGGCTGAGGAGATGCCTCCGGTGGCGACGGAGATTCCGGTCAGGACGGACAGGTTTTCGGTGGCGTGGGCTCGGTAGGCGTCGGCGGAGGCGCCGTGCCAGTCGGCGGTGTCGGTGGTCAGCTGGTCGGCGTACCGCTGGCGGGTCTCCTCGACGGCGGCGGAGATGTTGGCCCAGGTGGCGGCGTGTGCGGCGACCTCGTCGGGGTTACCGGCCAGCTGGTCGAGGGCGTCCTGCAGCGGGCGTACGTGTTCGATCAGCCAGGCGACACCCCACGCGCCTAGAGTTCCGAGCGGATCGACGGCCAGGGACAGCCCGTCCAAGGTGGTGCCGAGAACGCCGAGGGTGCCGTCGACCCAGCTCTGGTTGCGGATTCCTTCGGTGAGTTGCTGGGCGTCCTCGACCAGCCCCAGACCGGTGATTCCGGTCGTGGAGTCTTGAGCGGTAGCAACGAGCCCCATGCGGTGGTGTACCGGGCCGGTGACGCCCCGGTTCACCGAGCGGCGTCACCAGGCCAGGGCAGCGGATCGGGTACGCGACGCCGCCACCACCGTGGTTCACCCGCGGAGTCGGGGAGTTCGCTGGTGGCGGCCCGGTATACCTGGTCGATCCGGTCGAGCGCCGGGGTGAACCGGTCGGGTAGCCCGGCCAGTTCGTCGCGGGCGGCCAGGTCATCCTCGAAGTAGTCGCGGGGATACCAGCCGTCCGGCGGCCACCCGGCGGTCATCCGCGCCACCATCGACTCCCAGCCGCCGAAGGCATAGCGCAGGGGTGGGACGAGATCGAGGTCGTCGGTGACGGGTGTCGGCATCCGATGTTCTTTGATCACTTCCGGTTGGGCCGCGACCCGGACATGGGGGAGGGTGGGCACCGGCTTCTCCACCGCGTCGATGGTGAGCTCCATGATGTCCAGGTCGGGGTCGTCGCCCTCGTAGACGCGGGCCCGGGTGCGGCTCCCGTCCGGCAGGACCAGCCAATCGGCGCTCGGCGGGAAACTCTGGGCATCGTAGAGGACTGGAACGTCGAGGGTCGCGGCCACCTTCGCCGCGACCTGCGCCTCGTCCGGCTCGGAGCGGCTGAAGTAGAGGTCCAGACACCAGGTCACGTCGCCCAGGACCGGTTCGTACGTGCAGAGGACCGCCGCCTCCCAGTAGCGGTCCACGACGTCGCCCGCCCGGACGTCCACCTCCGCCTCCGGAACTCCCGCAACGGCAGCCAGAGCCGTCCTGAGCTGCGCGAAGTTGATGGCGCCGATGACGTACAGGTAGATGCTCATCCGGTCGGGAGGAGGGCTCGGCGGGCTGCCGGGAGGACCTCGAGGGCGGCGTCGAGGGTGTGGAAGCGGACGTCGTCCCGGGTGGGGTTCCCGGCCAGGGTCAGGGAGAGCCCTTGCAGGGTGGACAGGCGTGTCGCGATCTCGGCGACGTTGCCCGGGGTGAGGTCGAGACCGGCCACGAGAGGACGTTCCCGGCCGAAGCCGACGAGATCCTCGAGCTGGAACTCCTCCGGGTACCGGGGGGACTCGGTGCGGAGGAAGTCCCACGACTTCTCGTACTCCGGCAGCACATCGACCTGGAACAGGGCCGCGCCGAGGTCGGGGGTGTCGTCGTGGCGTCCGAAGACCCAGCCGGGGTCGTCGTCGTGGGAGATCTCCAGACCGGCGTAGACGATCTCCAGGCCGGCTTCGCGGAGAGCGATGCGGACCGGGTACGGCGGAACGACGATCGTGATCGGCTGAACCATGTCCGCGCCGAGGAGCTGGGCGAGCCGTACGATCTCGTCCGGTTCGGTGTGGAGGTCCATCGCCGCGACGAGGCGGCTGTCGTGGAGAACCTGGCGGATCTCGGCGGCCTGCTGAACGCTGACGGTGCGATCGTCGTCGAATCTCGGGTCGGCGCTCAGGTCGACGCCGACGATGTCCACGCCGAGGTCCTCGAGCGCTGCGGCCTCCTCGGCGGACCGCACCCGGTCGACTTTGAGGATCCTATTCGTCATAGCGCACCGCCTGTCCCCGCAACCCTTCGGCGCCTCGGAAGTGCCGGTCGATCACCCAGATCTTGCCCGCCGTACTCGTGGATATCTTCCAGTACGGCGACCCGGCAGGCGAGTGCCGGCCGCCGCCGGGGTGCACCTCGATGTTCGTGACCACCGGGTGGCCTTCGACGCGGACCTGGACCGCCAGCCCGGAGGTGCCTTTCCGGAGGGAACGTTCGGGGAACGCGGTGTATCCGGCCGCGGTGAACTGGTCGGCGATCTCCTCGGCGGACCGGCCGACCACGGACCGGGGATTGCTGACGATGTTCGCCACGAACACCTCGGCGCTGTCCTTGTCGACGCGGCGCGGGCCTGAGCCACCGTCGTCGTCGGGTGGCCTGGTGGGATCTCGGCGAGCCATGTCACCGCTGCGCATGTGGAGCAGGTCGAGGATCTTCTCGAGGCCGTTGATCTTGTTGGTGAGGTTGCGGAGGCTGGCGAGGAGGGCTCGGATGTGGCGCTGGATCTTTTTGGCCCAGGTGGAGACGAGGGTGGCGACCTGGCTGGCGATCAGGGGTGTGGCGGTGCCGAGGCTGATGCCTTCGACGGCGGCCCACTGTGGCAGGCGGATGGCCAGTGTGGCGATGAACTGGGCGATCAGGTCTCGGACAAGGCCCCGGACGAGGCCGACAATCAGCCCGGCGCCTTCGACGGCGGAGGAGATACCTCCAGCGGCGACGGAGATTCCGGCCAGGACGGACAGGTTTTCGGTGGCGTGGGCTCGGTAGGCGTCGGCGGAGGCGCCGTGCCAGTCGGCGGTGTCGGTGGTCAATCGGTCGGCGTACTGCCGGCGGGTCTCCTCGACGGCGGCGGAGACGTTCGCCCAGACAGCGGCCTGCGCGGCGACCGCCGCCGAGTCGCCGGCCAGCCAGTCCAGAGCCTCCTGCAGCGGGCGTACGTGTTCGAGAAGCCACGCCACACCCCACGCGCCCAGCGTTCCGAGCGGGTCGACAGCCAGTGACAGCGTGTCCAGGGACGCGCCGACCGTTCCCAGCGTCACGTCCACCCAGCTCTGGTCGCGGATGCCCGCGGTGATCTGCTGGGCATCCTCCACCAGGCCCAGGCCGGTGGCATCGAACGTCATGTCTCGATGTACCTGCGACCGCCGGGCCGGGTTCAGCGCGTGGGCTTTGCCACGCGGCGCGGCCGGTGTCGGCTGATTGTCGGACCGTCCTCCTATGCTGCTTACCGAGCGTGACGCCGACAGCGGAGAGGGGCGTGGGGGTGCAGGCGAACGGTGTGGAGCCCGACGAGGAGGACGAGCGGGGGCCCGACCTGTGGCAGCCGGCTGGGCTTCCCGGCGGGTTGTTGCAGGCCAGCTACCTGACGAGCCGGTTTGCGGCGCAGTATCGGCTGATCGTCGACGTGTTACTGGCCGAGCAGGAGCACACCCTCACCGGCGTTGCCGCGACCGATCTGCCGGATCTGCTGCGTCGGCGGCTGCGGGCGTTGAAGGTGGATGTCCGGCTGCTCGATGACCCTGCGTTCAAGCTGAAGGAGCGGATGGCGCGGCTCGAGCGCTGGGGTGTGGTCTACCGGTTCCAGGACAAGGCTGTCCGGGATGCCGAGTTCGTCCTGGATCGTGACCGCTATCAGCTGACCGAGACGGTCGCCGAGTTGCACCGGGCGATCACCTCGCTCGGGGACGATACGGCTGCCGCGGCCGCGGCGACGCTCGCTCCGGGGATTCTCACCGCCAACCTCACCCTGTTGTACGAGTGTGCCGAAACCGACCCGTCCGGCGCGGCTGCGGCCTGGTCCGTGATCGCCACGACGCACCAGTCCATGGTGCGGGCCGCGGCCGGCTGGCAGGCCCGCCTGGCCGGGGCGCTGGCCGGGGCGCCCACCCCGGAGAAGGTCGCCACCGTGCAGGAGACGCTGCGCCGTTACGTGGACATGTGGGGCGCCGGCATCGACACCCACTCCGAGGCGATCACCGGGGCGGCGGCCCGGCTGGCCACCCTGCCCGCCTCGTCGTGGCGGCGGATCGCCGTGCACACGCTGGGCGCGAACGCCGATGAACCCGCCATCGACGCGCTGGTCGCCACGCACGTGCACACGCTGGACACGCTGCGCCGCTGGTTCGACGGTCCGGACTGTCAGGCGCGGCGGCTGCGCCGGCAGATGCGGGACACGATCGGTCCGCTGCTGCGCGGGCAGCGCACCCTGGCGGCGGTCGGCGGTCACGTGTCGCGGCGCGCCGAACTGGTCGATCTGGCGACCCGTCTCGAATCGGCGGCGGACGACGACGGCGCCTGGCGGCTGTGGTGTTCGGCGACCGGGCTGTTCTCCGCCCGGCACCTGCCCGGTGCGGGCAATCCGCCGGCCGGGAACGCGGGCGCGGTGTCGTTCTGGGACGCGGATCCGGTTCCGGTCGAGGCCCGCCTGCGGAAGCAGGGCCCGAAGGCGGCCGGTGGCAGCGCGGCCCGCATCACCGACCGGACGGGGGCGAAACGGGCGGCTCGCGAGCGGGCGGCCCGGGCTGCGGCGCAGACGGCGACGACCGAGCAGGCGGTGCTGGCCCGGTCCGGGCAGCGCCTGTCGCAGTGGCGTGAGCTGACCGCGGCCGAGCTGCAGATGCTGCTGGTCCTGTTGGGCACGGTCGCCTCGGCCCGCCCGGACCGGGCCGGCCGCCGGACGGCGACCACCGGTGACGCCCGCTGGCGGCTGCGGTCCGAACCGCCGTTGGACGGGGCGCCGGCCGCGGTCGTGCACACCCCGGACGGGCGGCTCGTGCACCCGGACATCGTGCTGCACATCAGCCCTCTGGAGGCGATCGCGTGACCACCTCCGCCGCCGCCCGGGAAGCCCAGCAGGCGTTCCTCGGCCTGCTCGCCCAGCCGCTCGTGACGCCCACGACGAACCGGCTCCTGCACCGCCACGTGATGCGGCACCAGCGGCAGATCGCCGATCACGCCCGGCGGGCCGGATACCGGCTCCAGCGTGTCGGCCGTGCCGTACGCATGATCAGGGTGCCCATCGCCGGAAGCGTGATCGCCCCGCCCCGGCCGGCCACCGCGCCCGGCCGGCGTCTGCTCTCCCTGGTCTGCTGTCTGGCGGCGTGCTGCGAGGAGGTCTCCGGCACGGTCACGCTGCAACGGCTGTCGGACATGGTGCGGGATCTGACGTCCGCGCCCGGTGTCACGGTCGGCGCCTACGACCCGGAGCAGAAACCGCAGCGGCGGCTGCTGCGTGACGCCGCCGCGCTGCTGGCCGGGTGGGGCGTGCTGCGGCGGCGCACCAACGACGAGAAGATGATGTACGACTGGACCGAGGACGGCGCCGGACCGGGCGCGGGCTACGAGGTCGACCGGGACGCGCTGCTGTTGATGACGAGCCCGGATGTGCTGGCCGCGGCCTTGCACCCGCCGGATTCGGACACCGAGCCGGACGGCCGCACCGTGCACCACCTGCGTGCTCTGCTGGAGACGCCGGCCGTGGTCTACGCCGACCTCGACGACGCCGAGGCCGACGCGCTGCGCAAGGGCCGCGGTCTGCGCTCCGCCGACCTGGCGCAGATGACCGGCGGCACGGTCGAGGCCCGCGCCGAGGGGCTGGTGCTGGTGCTCCCCGACGATCCAGATCATCCGCCGACGGTGGCCGACTGGCCGCGGGCCCGCGCCGCCGACTGGGTGGCGCTGCTGATGGCCGACCTGGCCGGCCGGCACGGCGACCGCACCCCGGGCGGCGCGGTGCGACTCACCGGCGCGCAGGTCGACGAGGTCGTGGAGGACCTCGCGAGCTGGCGCGGCGACTACATGTCCAAGGATCAGCGGACCGTGCCCGGCACGATCCGCGCCGACGCGGAGACGATCCTGACCGAACTCGGCCTTCTGCGCGTGGGCGAGGACCGGTCGTGGACGTTGTCCCCGGTGGCGGGCCGGTACCGCGACCCGGACGTCACCCTCGTAGACACCACGGAACCGACCCGATGAGAGACCACGGAGCCGACCCGATGACCAGCGACCTGCCCGTGCCGGGCCCGGCCGCCACCGATGCCCAGCTGTCCGCCTGGCGGGACGCCGTCACCAGTGCCGGCCTGCCCGAACCGTCCCGTTCCCGCTGGCAGGTGCTGCGGGCCGGGGTGGTCGGTCTGTGGGAGTTCGACGTGGCGGAGTACTGGTTCGCCGACGGGCGCGCCCAGTTCGTCGGGCAGAACCAGTCCGGCAAGTCGACGCTGATGGCGCTGACCACGCTGCTCATGCTGGCCGGCAGCCTGGACCGCAAGTTCGTCGACACGTTCGGCCAGTCCGACAAGGAGTACCGCTACTACGTCGAGCCGGTCGCCGACGACCGGGACCGCCGGGACGCCTCGGTGTCGACGAACCGGGGCTGGGCCTGGGTGGAGTACGGCCGGGTCAGCCCGCTCGGCACCCCGGAATTCTTCACCACCCTGCTGTACGCGCAGACCAAACGCGGTGTCTCGCAGATGACCCGTGCCTGGGTGGTGTGCGAGGGCGCGGCCCGGGTCCGGGCCGGCCTGGACCTGGCGGTGGGGCAGTCGGTCACCGAGCCGAAGCTGCTCGAGGCGGTCGACGGGGTGACGATCTACCCCAAGGGTCAGGCGTACGCCGAGCGCCTCGCCCTCGACCTATTCGGTTTCGACGACACCGACCGGTTCGCCACGGTGATCGAGATGTTGAAGGTGCTGCGGACCCCGCACCTGGGCCAGAAGCTCGACCCGGCCTGGTTCACCTCGCAGATCCGGTCGGCGCTGCCGCCGATCGCCCGCAACGAGGTGACCGAGCTGGCCGACGGCTGGCAGGAGCTGGAGCAACTCGCCCGGGACCGGGACTCCGCCGACGAGGCCCGCAAGGCGATCGCCGTCTATCTGAGCAGGGCGTGGCGGCCGTGGGCGGATGCGGTGCTGCGCCTGCACGCGGACAGCCTGATCGCCGCGGACACCGGCGTCACCTCGGCCGGTGCCGCGGTCCGGGCCGCGCAGTCCCGGCTGGACGAGGCGCGGCGGCTGCTGGACCAGGAGGCGGCCGACACCCGGGCGCTGGAGCAGGCCCTGGAGCGGACCCGGACCGAACTGATGCAACTGTTGCGGTCGTCGGCGTACACCGGGGCGATGGAACGCGCGAGCGACGCCCAGCGGCTGCGGGCCGAGGCGAACGCCGCGAACGCCCGTGCCGCGAAGGCCGCCGCGCACCTGGCCCGGACCCGGGAGCAGCTCGTCCGGTCCCGTCTGGAGCAGGAGCGGGCCGCGGGGGAGCTGGACCGGATCGGCCAGGAGGTGGACACCGCGGCCGCCCACTCGGTCGAGACCGCGCTGACCGCCGGTCTCGGCGAGCAGGTTCCGGTGTGGGCGCAGGCCGGTGACGTCGACCGGTTCGACGCGGCCGTCACCACCCGTCGCGCCCAGGTCGGCACGCTGCGCAAACTCACCCGGGCTGCGGCGAAGGCGGCGGCGGCCTGGCAGACCCTCGACGACCTGGCGCAGCGGGCGCAGGAGCAGCTGGACGAGCGCACGTCGGCGGCCGCGGCCGCGGAGCAGGCCCTGGAGCAGGCGTCGCAGGCGCTCTCCGACGATCTGGAACGCTGGGCCGCCGGCCTGGGTGACCGGCGTCCACCGGTCGAGGACCGGTCCGCCTGGATCGGCGCGGTCGCCGAGCAGGCCGCCGCGATCCGGCCGCGGGCGGTGCTCAGCGCTCTGCTCGGCCGGGACTGGCTGGAGCCGGCCGCCGGGCCGCTGACCACCCGGGCGGCGGAGTTGCGCGCCGCGGCGAAGGTCGCCTCCCGGCAGGCCGTCGAGATCGACCGGGAGGCGGACGTCCTGGAGAGGGCCGGCGATCCGGTGCCGGCGTCGCCGTCCCGGTGGACCCGCCGGGAGCGTCCGGATTTCCCGTCCGCCGCCGGGGCGCCGCTGTGGCGGCTGGTCGACCCGGTCGAGGGTCTCGACCCGGTGATCCTCGACCATGTCGAGGCGGGACTGGCCGCCGCCGGGCTGTTGGATGCGTGGGTCACCGTCGACGGGCTGTGGTCGCTCGGCCGCGACGGAAGCGACGACGTTTTAACCCCTGATTACACGAAAAATCCTGACAAAAGCCTGGTTGCGTCGTTGGTGCCCGCCGAAGACGCCGGCGAACTCGCGCCGACCATCCGCCGCGTTCTCGCCACCATCGGCGTCGACGGGACCGGGGCGGTCAGCATCGCGCCGGACGGCCGGTGGCACACCCCGATCGCCGCCGGTCACGCCGCCCCCGCCCCGAACGGCGCCGAACTCATCGGCACCGCGGCCCGGGCCGCCGCCCGCCGTCGCCGGATCACCGAGCTCCGGGACCGGGCCGGCGCCGCCCGTACCGAGTCGGCCCGGCTGTCCGAGCAGGCCGACGCGGCGATCGACCAGGTCACCCGGCTGCGCGAGGCGTACGCCCACGCCCCCGCCGACGCCGACGTGATCACCGCGGCGGCCGCGCACCGGACCGCCCTGACCGAGCAGACCCGGGCCGCCGACACCTACCGCACCGCCCGGGTCCGGGAACGTGATGCCCGATCCCAGTCGGACACCGCCGCCGGTGACGTCACCCGGTACGCCACCGACAACACGCTGCCGACCGTCGACGACCATCTCGACACGCTCGCCGGGGCACTGGACGATGCGGCGGCCGCGACCAGCGGACTCCGTCTCGCCCTGCGGGGCCGGGCCGGGGCGACCGCCGCCGCCACCTCCGCCGCCGCCCGGGTGGCCGCCGAGGACGACCGGGTCCAGGACGCGGCCGGCGCCGCCGAGGAGGAGGCCCAGGCCGCCCAGTCCGCGGACACCGCCGCCGCCCTGGCCGAGCAGTCCGTGGACGCCGACACGCAGGAACTGTTCGCACACGCCCAGAACCTGGAGCGCAAGGTCGAGGAGTACGGGCCGTCCATCTCGGCCAGCAAACGCGAGGGCCTGGCCCGGTCCGAGGCCGCCGGCAAGGCCAACTCGGTGTGGCAGCAGCGCCGCGACGACCTCACCGCAGCCCTGGAACGCCGCGACAAGGCGGCGCTCGCCTGGTGGGTGCCGGTCGACGCGGGGCTGGCCGCAGCCCGCGACCTCACCGAACCGGAGCATCGCACCCTCGACGACGCCCTCGCCCACGCCCGGTCCGCGGCCGAGCGGCTGCGCGTGCCGAACTGGCCGGACCGCCTCGACGACAAGGCCAAACGTGCCGAGGCCGCGCTGTCGCGGATGCTCGGCGGAGCGCTCGTCGACCTCCGCTCGGTGCTGGAGACCTCCGGCGGCCGCTCGGTGCTCACCACCGACGCCGACGAGCAGCACCCGCTGCCCTCGGTCACCCTGATCGTGGACGCCTCCGGTGCCCAGCTGGACCCGGCCGGTGCGATCCGCCACCTGCAGTCCCTGGTCGAGGAGCTGTCCCGGACCCACGACGAGAAGCTGCACACGATGTACACCGAGCTGCTGTCGTCCACCTTCATCGACCACCTCGCGGACCGGATGAAGAAGGTCGTCAAACTGCTCGACGTCGTCAACGACGTGCTCCGCAAACACCCCACCGGCGCCAACCGGACCACGTTGCGGCTGCGTCGCGTACCCGCGGAGGGTCAAGGTCCCGGTTTCAAGATCTTGAAGGCGCTCCAGGAGGGCACCATCGAGTCGGACAGCGCCCAGCAGCAGATCCAGCTCTTCCTCGGCGAACGACTCCGCGAGGCACAGGACGCCGGCCTGGTCGGCACCGAGGACTGGACCGACCGCCTCGCCGAACTCCTCGACTACCGGGTCTGGTTCGACGTGGTGGCCCAGTACCGGGTCGGCGAGGGCGACGACGAGACCCGCTGGAAGGACCTGACCCGCAAGGTGCACGGCGTCGACTCCGGCGGCGGCAAGGTGGTGACGCTGCTGCAGCCGTTGCTCGCCACGCTGGTGGCGCTCTACTCCGAGTCCCCGGACGCGCCCCGCCCGCTCTGGCTCGACGAGGCCTTCGAGGGCGTGGACCCGGCGAACCGCGCCACCATGATGCGGATGCTGACCGATTTCGACCTGGACTTCCTGCTGGCCGGCCCGGCCCCGCTGGTGGCCGTCGCCCAGGTCCCGGCCGCCGCGGTCTGGGTGATCACCCGTGCCCCGGCCCCGGTCGCCGGCGTCGACCTGTCGCTGATGCTCTGGGCCGGCCAGACCCTGGAACAGGTGGCCGTCGGCGACTACGCCACCCACCTGCTGACCCCGCGCCGCGTCCCGGAGGACACCGGCCCGGACCTGTTCACCACGGTCGACACCGCCGGCTGACCAGGTCTGCAAGACGATTGCAGGAGGGGTGGCGCAGCCTCTCCGTCGTGCCTGCCGGGAACCGCCCGGCGGCGGAGGACGACGACGGAGAGAGCGCGATGGCGAGCACGGTCCGGATGGCCGACAGCAGCGACATGTACATGATCCACCGGCTGATCCGGCGGGAGTTCGCCGCGATCCCCGGGCTGGTCCGGGCTGTGCCGCCGGGCGATCGGCGGCGGACGGCGGAGCTGGCCGGCCACGTGACGATGATGACCACGCTGCTGCACCACCATCACACCGGCGAGGACGAGCTGGTCTGGCCCAAGCTGCTGGAACGCGGCCCGCAGGAGATCGCCCCGCTGGTCGCGACGATGGAACGCCAGCATCACGTGGTCGACCGGGCGCTGACCGAGGTCGCCGAACGGCTGGCCGCGTGGCAGCGGACGGCGGCCGTCGCCGAGGCCGGGGCGCTGGCGGCGGCGTTCGACGCGTTGCTGCCGCCGCTGCTGGAGCACCTGGACACCGAGGAGACGCATCTGCTCGCGTTGATCGACAAGTACCTGACCGAGAAGGAATGGGCGCAGGTGGCCCAGGCCGCCAGCGCGCGGACGCCGAAGAGCCAGGCGCCGGTCGGGTTCGGGATGGCGCTGTACGAGGCGAGCCCGGAACACCTCCGGGTGATCAAGGACGCGCTGCCGGGGCCGCTGTGGTTCGTGATGTCCCGGATCGGGCCGCGGGCGTACGCGAAGTACGCCACCCGCATCCACGGCACGCCGACCCCGGCGCGCAGCACGGTGTGATCGGCGCCTCTGACGGAATGCCGACCGGATTCGGGAAGCGGGCCGGAGTCGCGGCATCCTGGGGACGATCAATGTCGTCGCGACGAGGGACATGCCATGACCGCTGCCATTCTGATCCGCGCTCTCGGGCCCGTGCAGGTCTGGCGGGACGGTGAGCGGCAGGCGGTGGGATCCCCGCAGCAGCAGGCCGTGCTCGCCACGTTGTTGCTGCGCGGCGGGCATCCGGCCGGGCACGACGACCTGATCCACGCGGTCTGGGGCGACGATCCGCCGCGGGCCGCCATCAGCACCATCCGCACCTACGTCTACCGGCTCCGGCGGCTCTTCGACGGTTCGGTCGTCACGATCAGCAACGCGGGAGGTGGGTACGCGATGGACACCGGCGCCGCCGCCGTCGACGTCCACGACTTCCGGGCCGGGGTGACGGCGGCCGAGGAACGGGTCCGGGCCGGCGACGACCTGGCCGCCGCCGGACACCTGACCCGGGCCTTGCAGGCGTGGGCCGGCACCGCACTGGCGGGGGTGCCGGGCCGGTACGCCGACGGGCAGCGGGCCCGGCTGACCGAGATGCGGCTCGCCGCCGAGGAGCTCGCCTTCACGGTGGGGTTGCGCACCACCGGCGCCGGGCCGGCGGACCTGGCCCGGCTGGCGGGGCTGGTCGTCGAGCACCCGTTGAGGGAGGGCATCCGGTCGTTGCTGATGCTCGCCCTCTACCAGGGCGGCCGGCAGGCCGAGGCGCTCGAGGTCTTCCAGGAGGGCCGCCGGCTGCTCGCCGACGAACTGGGCCTGGAGCCCGGTCCGGCGCTGCAGGAGATGCAGCAGCGGATCCTGCGCGGCGATCCGGCCCTGCCGGTGCTGTCCGGCGAGGACCGGGCCGAGACCGCGACCCCCGTGGCCGGACCGGTCCGGCCGGCGCCCACCTATCTGCCCGCCGACCTGCCGGACTTCACCGGCCGCGACGCCGAGTTGGCGATGATCACCGGTGCGCTGACCGAGGAGGGCGCCACCGTCGCGCTCACCGGGCTCGCCGGGATCGGGCGCACCACCACCGCGGTACGCGCCGCGCACCTGCTGGCCGGGGAGTTCCGGGACGGGCGGCTCTACGCGAACCTGTCCGACGGCGCGGACATCGCCGAGTTGCTGCTGACGTGGCTGCGGCTGTTCGGCGTCGACGGGCCGTGGCCGACCACCGCGACCGGCCGTGCCACCCTGCTGCGGACCGCCGTCGCGGACCGGCGGCCGCTGATCGTGCTCGACGACGTGACCGATCCGGCCCAGGTGGCGCTGGTCCGCTCGGCCGTCCCGCGCGCCGCGGTCCTGATCACGAGCGCCCGGCGGTTCCCGAACGTGGCGGGCGCGACCTGGGTGATGCTCGGCGGGTTCAGCGAGGACGAGGCGCTGCTGCTGATGGAGCGGATCGCCGGGCCGCAGCCGATCCTCGACGACGTGGTGACCGCCCGATATCTCCTCGGTCTCTGCGACGGCTATCCGCTGGCGATCCGGGTGGGTGCCGAACGGGTGGCCCGCCGGCCGTACCTGCCGTTGCGGGCGTTCGCCGACGAGTTCGAGGCCGAGATGCACGACCCGCGCGCCGAGCAGCACGTCGAATGCGTGATCGCCGAGGCGGCGGTGCTGGCCGCCTACGAGCGGCTGCGCCCGCTGCCCGCCCGGCTGCTGCGGCTGCTGACCGTGATGCCGGAGTGCACGGCCGATCTGGCGGAGACGGCCGCTCTGCTCGGGGTCGGCACCCAGGGCGCGCTGAGCGCCGTCGACGTGCTGACCGACCTGCACCTGGTGACCGAGATGGGCGCGGACGGGCGGTACCGGCTGGAGAGCTTCATGGTCTGGGCGGTCGCCCGCCGCAAGCTGTACGAGCTGCACACCGAGGAGGAGATCACGTCCGTCGGCGCCGCGCTGGTGAGCCGCTGACATCGCGTTCACACCGCGTCGAGAAAACGTCGCAACCGGGGCGGTGTCATCGACGCATGCCCGACGCCCTGACCTTCCCGCCGGTGACCGTGAACGTGCTCGGGCCGGTGACCGCCACCGTCGGCGGCGCGCCGGCCGAGCTGGCCGGCCCTCTGCAGCGGGCCCTGCCGGCGATCCTGGTCGCCGCCCGGGGCGAGGTGGTCGGGACCGATGCGCTGCTGGACCGGTTGTGGCGGGGCCGGCCGCCGGCCCGGGCGGTCACCTCGCTGCACGCCTACGTGTCGCGGCTGCGGCGGGTGCTGGAACCGGACCGGGGACGCCGGGCGCCGGCGCGGGTGCTGGTCAGCGTCGCACACGGGTACGCGTTGCGCCTGCCGGTGGACGCGGTCGACGCCTGGCGGTTCGCGCGGGACGTGGCGGTCGCCCGTACGTCCGCGCCGGAGGCCGCCTGGCACACGCTCGCCGGAGCTCTGAGCGCGTGGCGGGGACCGGCGTTCGGCGAGTTCGCCGGCGAACAGTGGGCGGTCGCCGAGGCCGCCCGGCTGGACGGGCTCCGCGCGGATGCCGGTGAGCTGTTCGCCGGTGCCGCGTTGCGGACCGGCCGGACCGCCGAGGCGGTCAGCGCCGCGCAGAGGCTGACGGTGGAACAGCCTCTGCGCGAGGAGGGCTGGCGTCTGCTGGCGCTCGCCCTGTGGTCGGTGAACCGGCGTGCCGACGCCCTGGCGGCGTTGCGCCGGCACCGCCGGGTGTTCGCCGCCGAACTGGGCCTGGACCCGGGACCGGCGGTGTCCGCTCTGGAACGGGCGATGCTGAGCTCACCCGCCCAGGGTCACGATGGCCTGCCCCTGGGGCGGCCACACCCAGGAGGGGTACGCCCCCGGCGGCAGGACGTCGAGCTGCCACGGCACGTAATCGAGATCGACGGTGACGGAGACCGTTCTCGGCGGTCTGTCGTCGGCCTGCGCGGCACTCGGTGTGAGGATCAGCGCGACGGCCGGTGTGAGGGCCAGCAGCAGTGTCCTTTTCATGACAAGACCCCTTTTTCCTGGTGGGACGGTGGGATGCCTCGAAGGCTAGACCCGCCAGGTTTCCACCGGGCCGAAAAGAGTCACCGGCCCAGGTCGGCCAGCAGCGCCGCGGCCTGCGCCTCCAGCGGGGAACCCGGGCCGGCCACCCGCGCCACGATCCGCCGGATCTCGCGGGAGTCGTCCGGGTCGTCGCGCAGCTGCACCCGCAACGCCAGCGCGGTCGCCAGTTCGAGCAGGGTCCGCTGCTGCGACGGGCCGGGCGGCAGGACGTCCACGGCCCGGCGGATCAGCGTGATGCCCTCGTCCGAGCGGTCCGGTTCGCCCTGGTGCGCGCCCTGGCAGAGCAGCATCCCCAGCGCCGAGCACTCCCGCGCCCACACCCGGCTCCCGGCCGGCGCGGCCCGGACCGCGGCCCGTAGTTCCGCCTCGGTCGCCGTGTACAGCTGGTGCAGGCGCCGGGCGGTCCGCGGGGTGGCCGGGCCGCCGCGTCCGACGAGACGGGCGGCCTGGTACATCAGGTACTGCGCGCGGTGACTGTGCAGCCGGCTCCGGCCGCCGGGCAGCCGCTGATGCCGTTGCACCAGATCGTCGAGCACCCCGATCGCCTCGTGGTATCCGGTGTCGTCGCCGGACTGCTCGGCCCGCGCGCTCTGCGCCTGCACCAGCTGATCGGCGACGGTCAGCGCGAGCGCGGCGTCGACGGCAGGGTCGGCGATCGCATGCCGCAACGCGGGCAGCGCCGCGCCCGGCCCGGCGGTGGCGAGCAGCCGCCGGGCCCGGTCCAGCGATCCGACCGGGGTCGCCGGGGTCCGGTCCGGCGGTCGTCCCGGGTACGCGCGCCCCCGCACCACCGGCACCGGCCGCCCGGTGATCAGGTGCACGCCGGTGGCCCCGGCCCCGATCAGGGCCATCACGAGTGGTGTCGCGAGCGGCCCCGTCCCGTTCATCGCCAGCGCCGCCCCGGCCAGGACCGCCGGATGGACGGTCAGGCAGATGGTCAGCAGCCGCTGCCGGTCCCGCAGGCCGAGCCCCCGGAACCACGCGAGGCACACCAGCCGGTGCACGGTCAGCAGCAGGACCACGGTCACCAGCAGGGCCGCCAGAAGGCCGGGCATCGGACCGTACGACCAGGCGAGAGCAACCCCGACGACCAGCAGGATCAGCGGGAGCCGCCACGGCGGGAGCACCCCGCCGGCGGTGAGAACGCGCATGCCGGCCACTCAGATGGTGATCGCCGGCAGCGGCGTGAAGTGTGCGGCGGGCGTGTCCAGATACAACCCCTGCGCCTTGGCCGGGTCGGCGAGACTGGTCGACGTGGTGCGGATGCTGCCCAGGATCGCGTCCATGATCTCGCCGACCTGGGTGGCCGGGTCCTCGCCCTTGGCGGTGAACGCGAACCGGCTGGCGATCCGCTGCAATGACTCCGGGTGCGAGTCGCCGAACCCGAAACTCACCACCTCCGGCGCGAACTTCCAGCCGCCGTCCCGCAACTCCCGCAGCGGCCCGGTCCAGTCCTCCCCGGCCTGGTGCCTGCCGTCGCTCATGAAGAACACCACCGGCCGGTAGACCGGGGTGCCCTGGGGCAGCGCCGTCATGCCGGTCTCGATGGCCCGGCGCATGCCCCGGAACGCCGCCGCGAAGTCGGTGCCGCCCGCAGCGTTCAGCTCGGGCAGGTGCGCGTCGGCCAGGTCGCAGAGCGGGATCACCACCCGGGCCTCGTCGGAGAAGGTGGTCAGCCCGACCCGGGCGATCTCACCGACCAGCGGGTCGGTCCGCATCGCGGCGCGGATGCCGGGCAGCGCCCGGTTGACGGCCGCGATCGGGCCGCCGGTCATGGACGCGCTGACATCGACCAGCAGGAAGACGGGGAAGACGGTGGACAGCTCGGAGGAGGTCACGGGTTCTCCTTGGAATCGCCGACGCCGAGTCCTACGCCGGGTCTCTGACGGACAGCCCGCGCTGTCCGTCAGAGACCCGGTGACAGGACCGACCGGGGGGAGAACCCATGACCGCTGACCTCGCCCCGGGCGGGGACGCCGCCGAGCTGCACGGACAGTGCATCTTCACGGGTGCCGGGGAGCCGTCGCGGGCCGGCGGGACTGACGCTTTTCCGACAGCCCCGGTGCCCGTCGTCGATCTCGGCCGGCTGCGGGAGACGCTGCGCAGCCGTCTGGTGCGCAACACCGACCTGTACACCGTCCTGGTCTCCCGGCTGGCCGCGGACGCCCCGGTGCTGCCGGTGGCGCTGGTCGACGAGCTGGTCGCGCTGACCGCCGCGATCCTGCAACACGGCGGGGACACCCCCGGTGACCGGGTGCTCGCCGCGTTCGCGCTGTACCAGCGCAGCCGGCTCGGTGGCAGCGGCGCCTGGGACGACGATCCACGCGCGGCCGACCGGCACCTGCTCGCCGCGGCCGACGGGCTGACGGCATCCACCGGTGGCCTGCTCGCGGTGGCGTTCGCCCTGGCCGGCGCTCTGGACGACCGCTATCCGGACGGCGCGGTGCGGGCACACCTGGCGGGCCGGTTCGCGCCCGTGCAGAAGGCCCTCGACGCCGCCGGCGTGCAGGCCCTCGCGGTGCCCCGGCCGGGCGGCCTGACCCTGCTGGCGGAGGGCCGTCTGCACCCGGTCGCGTTCGGCACGCCGCTGCCGCGACGCCTGGTGGTGGTCCCGGACCGTCGCCCGCTGCCGGCCCTGCCGACTCTCCTGTCGTACGCGACGACACCCGCCCAGCTGATCGACCTGGCCGGCCGCGCCCGCCCCGCGCTCGGCAGCTGTCCCGTCTTCCACGCCGACCCGGCGGGCCCCGCCGCGGCGCTGCACGACGCGTTCTACCGTGTCGCCCCGCGGGCCCCCACGTCACCGACGCTGCTCTACCTCGGCGCCGACGGGTTCACCGGCCGTTCGCCCGGTGGCCTGGCCGTCCTCGCCCCGGGGCGGGATCCGTTCGCCGACGACCTCCTCGACGCCGGGTTCACCGGGGTGATCGGCTGGCGGCGCCCGGTCCCCGGTCCGGTGGCCCTGGCCGCGACCGTCGTCCTGCACCGCGAGCTGCTGGCGGACGCCGATCCGGAGCCGGCCGTCGTGCTGCGCCGGATCCAGAGCTGGATGCGCGTCCCGGGCGGGGCGTCGGCGGAGGCTGCCGGCGCACTGGTGCTGCACGGACTCTGACGGTCGGGCCGGTGTGCCTGAGGGCAAGGGCACGGGACCCGCTTCACCCATCGACGGTGCCAGAGAGAGGAGTAGCTCGTACCGCAGAAGGAAGCCGGCGCCGCAGTGACCACCGGGACCGATCCCGGGGTGCCTAATCGCCACCCGATGCGGTACATGTCGCCCGGTGATCTCCCACAGTGGCCGGAGAGCGGGGAAGCTGCACCGAGCCGGCCTGATGGGGAGGAACGCTCGGTGGGCGATGCGACAGGGGTCAGGCGTGCGGCCCGGACCACGCCGAACGGGGCGGGGCGGCGTTACGGATCCCGGGTGGTGCGGCCGCGCGCGGGGGAGGAGCCGTCCGAGGATCGGGTCCGTCTCCTGCGGGAGCTCGCTTCGGACGGCCGTCTCGCGCTCGCGGCCCGCGACGGCGCGCAGCGGGCGGTGCTCACCGCGGCCGCCTACGACCTGGTGTGGCCGATCGTCTTCGCCCGGCTGACCCGGCGGCTCGAACAGCAGCGCGGCCATCTCGCTTGCGCGTCCGGCATCGGCGCCCTGGCCGACGAATGCCTGGACCGGTTCCACGACGACGTCGAGGCGGTGGTCGAGGACCTGCTGGCACACGCCCGCCAGCCGATCGACCGGCTCGAGGCGTGGGTGGCGACCCGGGTCGGCGCGGCGACCGTGAACGCCCATCGGCGCCGCCGGGGCAGTCGCGGGGCGTTACAGCGTCCCCGGCTTCCCGGCTGGCTCGCCGCCGCGCTGGACGACGATCCGTGGCTGACCACGCTGGCCACGCACATCCTGGTCTGGGTGGGGGTGAGCGGCACGGCCGGCAGCGGGACCTGGCCGCTGGAGTCGTGGGCGCAGGAACGCGCCACCCGCACCGGCGACTGGCAGGGCACCGACCCGGCGGCGGTGGGCCGTGACGTGGAACGGGTGCTGTCCGCGATGCGCCGCCGGCCGACCTGGTACGAGTCGTTTGTGGAACGTCCGCTCGGCGCCAAACAGCCGCCAGTGGCCGCGGTCTGCACCGACGAGTACGGCGAGCCGCTCGCCCCGCTCACCCTCGGTGACCCCGATCAGCGGGTCGACGCGGAACTGCACCTGCTGGCCGGCGACGCGGTCCGGGCGATCCGGCACCGGCTGGGCAGCGGTGAGCAGGCCGAGGCGGCGGTCGCCGAGGTGATCCGGACGGTGTTCGGCGGTCTGTTCACCAGCACTCTGGACCGGGCCCCGCACACCGGCGGTGACCCGGTGGGGGAGGTCGCGGCGTCCCGGCTCGGGCACATCGTGGCCACGGTGCTGGCCATCGTCGGCGAAACGGAATGAATCGGTCGCCGGTGGGCAATACAGAGAGGGTGAACTGGCTCGAATTCACGCTGCTGCACACGTCCGGTCCGTGCAGTCTGCGCCTGCACACCGGGCTGGGCGACACCGTCGAGGTGGGCCCGTGCCTGGTCACCGACCGCACGATCTTCTGCCCGCCGGACACCGTCGCCCCGCCCGGCACCCGGCTGGTCCTGCCGTCCGGGGAGACGGTCCGGGTGGTGGCCGCGCACTTCCTCGACGCGGCCGGCACCGCGCTGCCCGAACACTGGCAGCTCGACGTCACCCGGCGCCCGCACGAGACCCCGCGGCACGGTCTTTGCCGGCCACGTTCCGCTCTGCGGCGGGTTTGACGTACCCGGCCCCGAGCGACCGCGGGCGGCAGCCGCGTCCAGCCTGCGGGAAAGCTGATCGCTATCGGGCGGGTTGCGCGCCACCAGCGATAATGGTCCGGGACCGTTCCTCGGAAGGATTTTGATGAGCCAGCGACACCCCGGGCCCGCAGCCGGATTCCCCGCCGACAGTCACGTGCACAGCGAGTGGTCGTGGGACGCCGGGCGGCGGGGCGCCGACATGGTGGGGACCTGCGCCCGGGCCGTGGAGATCGGGCTGCCCGCGCTGGCGTTCACCGAACACCTCGACCTGACCACCTGGGGCGACTTCACCGCGCCGCCGCTGGACGTCGACGGCTACCTGGGCGCGGTGGCGCGCTGCCGGGACATGTTCCCGAGCCTGCGCATCCTCACCGGCCTCGAGCTGGGCGAACCGCACTGGCATTCCGATGCGGTCGCGAAACTGCTGGCCGGCGGTGACTTCGAGCGGGTCATCGGCTCGCTGCACTCGGTGCCGGTCGACGGCGGGCTGGCCGAGGCGAACCGGGCGTTCGGCACCCTGCCCGCCGACCGGATCGTCCGGGACTACCTGCTGGAGATCCCGCGGCTGGTCGCCGGGTCGGACGACTTCGAGGCACTGACCCACATCGACTACACGGCCCGCCGCTGGCCGGCGTCCGAGGGCCCGTTCGACCCGTACCGGTTCGAGGAGGAGTTCCGCCTCGCCCTGCGATCATTGGCGGACAGCGGCCGGGCCCTCGAGGTCAACACGACGGTGCCGCTGAGCCCGGTGATCCTGCGCTGGTGGTGCGAGGAGGGCGGCCCGGCCGTCACGTTCGGCAGCGACGCCCACTCGCCCGAGGACCTGGCCCGCGGCTTCCCGGACGCGGTGGCGATGGCCGAGGCGTCCGGTTTCCGCCCCGGCCATCGCCCCTACGACTGGTGGACCAGGGCTTAGAAGGCCCCGGTGTAGAGCAGGCGGTTCGGTGAGCCGGTGCCCGGGCTGGTCACCGCCCCGGTCGTCGCGTTGCTGACGATGGCCGCCTGCACCTGGGCCGGTGTGTCGGCCGGATGGTTCGCCAGATAGAGCGCGGTCGCCCCGGCGACGTGCGGGGTCGCCATCGAGGTGCCGCTGATCGTGTTGGTCGCCGTGTCGCTGGTGTTCCAGGACGACAGGACGTTGATGCCGGGGGCGAAGACGTCCACGCAGGTGCCGCGGTTGGCCCAGGACGGCTTGGCGTCGCTGCTGTTGGTGGCCGAGACGGTGATCGCCGCGGGGACCCGGGCCGGTGACTGGGTGCAGGCGTCCAGCGCGAAGAGCCCGAGAAGTCCGTTGCCGGCCGCGATGGAGTAGGTGACGCCGGAGCTGATCGAGGCGGCGACCGCGGTGTCCAGGGCGGTGTCGGCGCTGCCGCCGAGGCTCATGTTGGCGACCGCGGGCTTGACCGCGTTGGCGGTGACCCATTCGATGCCGGCCACCACCTGCGCGGTCGTGCCGCTGCCCTCGCAGTCGAGGACGCGCACGCCGACCAGCTGGACGCCCTTGGCCACGCCGTAGGTGGATCCGCCGACCGTGCCGGCCACGTGCGTGCCGTGCCCGTGGCAGTCGTCCGCGGTGCCACCGTCGATGGCGTCGAAACCGCTGGTCGCGCGGGTGCCGAACTCCTGGTGGGTGGTCAGCACGCCGGTGTCGATGATGTAGGCGTGCACGTTCGACGCGGTCGTGCTGTAGGTGTAGGACGTGCTCAGCGGCAGGGCGCGCTGGTCGATCCGGTCGAGTCCCCACGGCGGGCTGCTCTGGGTGTCCGCCACCCGGTGGATCACGTTGGGCTGCACGAACGCGACGTCCGGGTCGGCGGCCACCTGCCGCGCCTGGCGGGCCGTCATGGTCGCCGCAAAACCGTTCAAGGCTCTGGTGTACGTGGTGAGCACGGTCGCGTCGTGTTCCGCGGCGACGGACTTCGCCACCTTGCCGGACTTCAGCACCACGATGTAGCTGTCCGGCACCACCGTGGCGCCGGGTACCGCGAGCACGTCGGCTTCGGCGGGTGCCGCCTGGGCACCGGTCGACAGGCCGAGGACGGCCAAGGCGACGGCACCGGCCGCCGCGAGGGTCTTCTTCACGCATCCTCCCCACTGTGCGTACGTAGGGTGACGCTAACAGTTCCATTGAAACATTTGAATTAAATGTCGATGTCCCCCACGCGGGGGACCCCGGATTGCCCACCGCGCGGTGACGACCCCACGGGGGTCCCGCTCATAGCGTTCAACCCATGTCGACCCGACCCCTGCTTCGCGCGTCGTTCCTGGTAGTCGTCTTCTTCGCGGTCACCGCCGTGGGCAACTCGGTCGGACTGGCCGCCGCCGGCAACCCGGTCACCGGGCTGCTCGTCGGCGGCACGACCGCGGCCCTGACCCTGTGGCTCTACCACTGGCTGATCCGCCGCTACGAGGAACGCCGCCCCGACGAGATCGCCCTCGCCGCCGCCCGGCCCGTCCTGCTCCGCGGCTTCGGCCTGGGCGTCGGACTGTTCACCGCGGTGATCGCCGTGATCGCGATGCTCGGCGGCTACCGGGCGGCCGGATGGGGCTCGATCGGCGGCATGCTCGGCACCCTCGGCCTGATGATCGGCGTCGCCACCTGCGAGGAGGTGCTGTTCCGCGGAGTGATCCTCCGGCTGGTCGAGGAGAAGGCCGGCACCACCATCGCCCTGACCGTTTCCGGACTCCTGTTCGGCCTGATCCACCTGAGCAACACCGGCGCCACGGTGTGGGGCGCGCTCGCGATCGCCGCCGAGGCCGGGCTGATGCTGGGCGCCGCGTACGTCCTGGCCCGCAACCTGTGGCTGCCGATCGGCCTGCACCTGGGCTGGAACTTCGCCGAATCCGGCCTGTTCGGCGCGACCGTCTCCGGCGGTTCCCCGGACGGCCTGCTCCGCGGCGCCGCGGGCGGTGCCGACCTGGTCAGCGGCGGCATCTTCGGCCCCGAGGCGAGCATCGTCGCGGTCGCCGGCGGCCTGGCCGTGACCGTCCTGCTGCTGCGCCGGGCCCGCCGGCAGGGCCGCCTCGTGGCTGCGCCGTGGCGATGATCATTCGCTACGCTGCTGCGATGCTTCGGCACCCGCTCCTCGACCGTTGGCGTGCGTTGCCGGTCACCCTCCGCGACGCGCAGTTCGGTGTCCTCCTCGCCGCGATCGCCTTCCTGCCGGCCCTGGCCTCCTACGGCACCCGCCTCGGCGAACTGCCGCACCGGCCCACCGACGTGCTGGCGGTGGCCGCCGCATTCACGATGAGCCTGTCCCTCGCCGCCCGGCGCAGCCGTCCCGCCGTCGCGCTGGCCCTGGTCGCGGTGGGATTCACCGTTCAGGAACTGCAGGGGTACGAGTCCTTCGCCAGTCTCGGCCTCATCGTGGCGATCTACAGCGCCGGCGCCCACCAGGAGCGGTTCCGTCCGTGGATGGCCGGGGCCGCCACCGTCTGGTACGTGCTGCTGGCGATCGCCCTGCACGCCGCGGGCGCGGCCCCCGGCGTCGGCGACTTCATCACGTTCTACCTGAGCCTCGCGATCGCCGCCGCGGTCGGCGCGAACGTGCGGTCCCACCGGCACGCCACCGCCGAACGCCTGCGCCTGGAAGGCGAGGTGGCGGTGGCGGCGGAACGGGCCCGGATCGCCCGGGAACTCCACGACGTGGTCACCCACCACGTGACGGCGATGGTGGTGCAGGCCAACGCGGGACAGTTCCTGGCCGCCGACCCGGCGAAGGCCACCCAGGTGATGGTGACGGTCAGCGACACCGGACGGCGGGCGCTGGGGGAGCTGCGGGACCTGCTCGGCGTCCTCGACCCGACCCGGGAGGCCGAACCCGCGTCCCGGCCCGCCCCCAGCGGCGACGACCTGGCGAAACTGGCCGGGCTGGTCGAGCAGACCCGGGCGGCCGGGCTGCCGGTGACCCTCACCGAGGACGGCGACGTCCCGCCGATGGGCGCCGGACGGGAGACCGCGATCTACCGGGTGGTCCAGGAAGCCCTGACCAACGCGCTGAAGTACGCCGCCGGGGCCCCCGTCGAGGTCCGCCTCTCCTATCACCGCGACCGCGTCGAGATCGTGGTGACCAGCGGTCCCGGACAGTCGACGCCCGGGGTGGGCGGTTCCGGTCGCGGACTCACCGGCCTCCGCGAACGGGTATCCCTGTTCGGCGGCACCCTCGACTTCGGCCCGGCGCCCGGCGGCGATTTCGTCGTCTCCGCCGTCGTCCCGCTAGCCCAGTAGGAGTTCTGTTGATCCGCGTACTCATCTGCGACGACCAGGCCCTGATCCGGATGGGCTTCGGCACCATCGTCGAGGCCCAGGACGACATGACGGTGGTGGGGGAGGCCGGCGACGGACGCGCCGCCGTCGACCTGGCCCGGCGGCTGCGCCCCGACGTCGTGGTGATGGACGTGCGGATGCCGGTGATGGACGGCATCGAAGCCACCCTGGAACTCGCCGGCCCCAGCGCCACCGACCCGGTCAAGGTCCTGGTCGTCACCACCTTCAACATCGACGAGTACGTGTACCAGGCCCTCCGCGCCGGAGCCAGCGGTTTCCTCCTCAAGGACGCCAGCCCGCAGCAACTGATCGGCGGCATCCGCACCATCGCCGGCGGCGACTCGCTGCTCGCCCCCGAGGTGACCCGCACCCTGATCGGCCGGTACGCGGCACGCCTGCGCCCGGCGGACACCGGCGTCGCCGCGTCCGAGGTGCTGACGCCCCGCGAACTGGAGGTGCTGCGCCTGATCGCCACCGGCATGTCCAACGGCGAGATCGCGGCGACCCTGGTGATCGGGGGCGAGACGGTCAAGACGTACGTGTCCCGCATCCTCACCAAACTGGACCTGCGCGACCGGGTGCAGGCCGTGGTGTACGCCTACCGCACCGGCCTGGTCGAACCCGGCTGAACCGTCCCAACCTGGTCTTGCCCGGCCGAGCCGTCCCGGCGCGGAACATCAACACTTTCGGGTACCGGCTTTTGATCGTCGTCGACGAGAGAATGCGCCTGTCATTGGTTTCGGGCCGGCAGTGTGGCCGGCCCGCATTCTCCGAGGAGCCGAGTGAGGATCCCGTCGAGCGGCCGTACCCTGGCCGCCACGCTGTTCACCCCGGAACTGCCGTCCGGCGCGGCAGTCCTGTTCCTGCACGGTTGGAACAGTGACCGTTCCGGTTACGCTCCCCGAGCCCGGCCGCTGACCGACCGGCTGGGCCTGACCTGCCTGACCGTGGACCTGGGCGGCCACGGCGAATCCACCGGCGACCAGACCACCCTGACCTCCGAGGACCTGCTGGCGGACGCGGCCGCCGCCTACGACACCCTGGCGGCGGAGCCCGGCGTCGACCCGAAACGCATCGGCGTCTGCGGTGCCAGTTTCGGCGGCCACCTGGCGGCCCGCCTGACCGCCGAACGCCCGGTGAGCCGCCTGGTCCTGCGGGCCCCCGCGCTGCCCCCGAACACCCCCGCCCTGGAAGCCATCCGCGCCTTCGACGGCGACACCCTGGTCGTCGAATCCCGCGCCGACGAGAGCATCCCCTCGTCGACGGTCCAGGCTTACGTGGCCGCGGCCCGCCATGCCGAGCACCACGTCATCGAGGCCACCCACGCTTTGGTGACCCCTGCCGCGAACGCCGCGTTCGTCGCCGAGCTGCTGGCCTGGTTCGCCGACCTGTGATCGCCCACTGGTTGCACACACGGGTGTCCGCCGTCCTCCGCTGAGGGCGATCCACCCATAACGATCTTGGACGGTTGACCACACCCGGCTGTGGTCAACCGTCCAAGATCGCGGATCTGGCTGTGGGCGTCGGGGCTATCTGCGCTGCCCGATGTCAGACCAGGCTGTTCGCATGCTCTCGCGGACGGCGGCCTGCTCGTAGACCGAAGCCGCCAACCACGCCCGAGCCAGCATCCGAGTGTCGTGCGGGTCAAGCCGTCCGAAGACGTCCCGAGTGCGCCGGACTCCCGCCGCCCCCAGTTCACCCAGCATCGCGGCCGCCCCACCGAGCTGAGCAGCCCCGAGCCGCCGGACATCAGCCGCGACCCCGGCCGACAACGCCGTCCGGCCGCCGGCCACCACCCGCTCCAGGTGATGCCGCAACAGGTGAATCGGTGGCCCGACCACGTCCCCGCTTCCCTCGACACCGACCGCGCGCACATGGTTCGCAGGATCGCCGCTCTGATGCCCGGCACCCGAGGGCACATCAGTCGCGTGCACGTCGGCTGTAGCCGACTCGACGTCAGCCATGACGGTGTCAGCCGTATGCAGGCCGTCGGACGCGCTGGAGTGGAAGTCCGCTCGGGTCAGTGTCGCCGTGCCGAGGTCGACGTGCCCGCCGTGCCGGTTCGCCAGCCACGGAGCGGCGAAAGCCAGCCCCGCCACCCGCCGGGCCCCGGAAAACCGTCCGACCAGCCGGATCGTGCGCCCCACCGCGTTGGCTGCCAGCTGCCGAAGGTTGGTCACATACGGCAGTGACCGGTCCTCCTGTGCCGGGATCACCACCACCGTGAAGCCGGCATCGACCCCCACCAGCAGCCCTCGACGATCAGCCCCCACGACGGTCCCGTCAAGGAAGGCGAGGTCATGCCCCGCCCGCTGCTCGTGTCCCGGCAGCGCCGCCCCGTCGAGCCACCGCCCCACCTGCGCCCCGAGCCCGGTCCCACCCGCGTCCTCCGCCGTGGCCGAGTGAACCCCGGACCCCCGCGCAGCAGTCGCCGGCCAGAGGTGGTTGAGGGGGTCGGCGAACCAGCCCGCACCCGGAGCGGCCACCGCCTGCCGGGCCCTGCCATGGCTGAGCCGTCCCGCCGCGGAGGCGTGGGCGTTGACCGCGCGCAGGCCGCCGCGTGCCAGTTCATGATGGGTCGAGCGCACCTCACCGAGGTCGACCGCGGTTCGTGCCGACGGCTGCGGGCTGCCCGGGACGACCGGTTTGACGTCGGACACCACCCAGATCCGCCCCTGCGCGTCCGCCAGGTAGGTCACCGTCCCCGCATGCCCGGTGGCCGCCCGCACCGGCTCGCAGAACAGCCCGTAGAGGCGCAGATCCCCGACCGCCTCATAATCCCGCCGGGCCACGCCGACCGCCCCCGGATCGCCCCGTCCCAGCCGATGGCAGGCGGTCAGTAGTTCCCGGACAGCCGCGGTCAACTCCTCCAGCCGGTACCCCGGATCGTCCCGCCGAGCCGCCCGCAGATGCTCCACCACCTGCACCGCAGCAGCCGCCGCAGCATGCAGCCCCACCCCACGTGCCCGGTGCACGGCCCGCAGCAGTTCGGCCTGGGCCACCGCCCCCGCGCCGGGAATCCCGGAGCTGAGCACTCCGGAAGCCACCTCCCACAAAGCCCCGGCAGCATCCGCCTGCCCGGAACTGATCAGCCCGGCACTGCCGCCCACACCGCCGTCCCTCTCCTCCACACCACCGGAGAGAGAACCGTCCTGGACCGGCGCCGCACTGAGCACCGCCGCTCGATGCAGACACCGAGGCGCCAGCAGGCAACTGCACACCACCGCAGCCTCCGAAACCACCGGAAGCCGAAGCGTCACCACCGTCTGCTCATCCGGCCGCACCGTGACGACATCCCCGTCCACCGCGACCGTCCACCCCGCGACCTGCTCCACCACCGTGTCGAGCCGCCGCTGCAGCCGTGCGGGCAGTGCCGCCACCGCCGCCGCCGTCACTTCCGCCTCCACCGGGGGTAAACCTGTCATCGGACCTTCTCCCCGATCCAGCGGGCCAGTTCCAGCGGGCTCAGCGCCGCCACCGGCATCCCCGCCCCCACCAGCTGCGATGCCACGCCGGTGCTGTACCGGGGCGCACCCCGGTCGTCGAGGCTCGCGCAACCCAGCAGGGTGACGCCGTCGTCCACCAGCGCGCGTACCGATCCGAGCAGATCACCGATCGGGAACCCCTCCTCGAAGTCGCTGATCGTGACGACCAGGGTGCGGGCCGGGACGAGCGTGATCTGCCGCGCGTACCGCATGCCGGCCGCGATGTGCGTCCCCCCGCCCACGCTGATCCCCAGCAGGAGGGCGAGCGGGTCGTCGACGCGGTCGGTGAGGTCGACGACCTCGGTGGAGAACGTGACGAAGTGGGTACGCAGCGACGGCACCCCGGCCAGCACCGACGCGGTCATCGCGGCCCAGATCGTCGACTCCTCCATCGACCCGGACACGTCGACGAGCAGGATCACCTGCCAGTCGACGCTGCGCCGGCCCGGGCTGCGGAACACCGGTCGTTCCGGCACGATCCGGGGCCGCCCGTCGTCGCCGGCGCGCACCGTGTGCAGGTTGCGGCGTACCGTGGCGGCCAGATCGAGCCGTGCCGTGCGTCGCCGGGTGGTTCGGGGTGTGCCGATCCCGGTCAGTGCCGGGCGGATCCGCCGGGCCAGTTGCCGGGTGAGGTCCCGGGTGAGCCGGGCGACGAGCGGCCGCAGTTTGGCCAGTCGTGCCTCGGGCAGCCCGCCGGCCAGGGACAGCACCGCGTGCAGCAGGTCCACCGACGGCCGGACCCGTTCCGGTTCGGCGGCGAGGATCGCGTCCACCCGTCCCCGTTCGGCGGCCCGCGCGATCACCTCGTCGCGGACGTCGCTGCCGAACAGCGCCTCCAGGTCGGTCAGCCAGTCCCGTACCCGCGGATAGGGCGCCTCGGTCCCGCCACCACCCCGGTCCACCGTGTGGGAGCCTTCGCCGCGCCCGGTCCCGTAGAGCTCGTCGAGCGCCGTAGCCAGCCGCTGCTGCCCGCCGCTGAGCTGCTCCTTCTCCCGCCCGAGCAGAAGCCGCCATCGCTGCACCGCCGAAAGATCCCCCGCCGCGACGACGTCCCCCGCCGCGACGACGTCCCCGGCCGCCGTCAAGGGCGACACCACACCGCCTTCGGGTACGAGTCCGACCGCCCGCACCGCCGCCATCCCGGCCCGGTCCGCCGCCAGCCATCCCGCCAGCACCACCGGATCCGCCACCAGCCGGTCCTCGAACCCGCCGTGCCGTTCCCGCACGGTGGCGAGGAGCCGGTCCCGGTCGGCCGGGCTCAGCACGTCGAACCCGTCCCGCAACCCGGGCAGCCGGCGCACGAAATCGTCGTCCGCCATCCGTTCCACCGCCGCCAGCAGCGGTTCCAGCACCTCCCCGCCGGCCTGCAGCATCGCCCCCGCGACGCTGAGCGCCCCGCGCAGCCGGTCACCGGAGTCCATTCCCGCCCACGAGGCCAGCAGCTGCCCGAACTCCCCGGGTTCCACCTGTCCGAGCTGCACCCCGAGCGCCGCCGCGGCCCCGCGCATCAGCGGCGACCCGTTGGTGGCCAGCTCCCGTACCGCATGTCCGAGACGGATCACCTGCCCGGCCTCGTCGGCGTCCCGCACGAGATCATGAAGAGCACGGGCGTCCTCGACCCGCTGCGACCCGGCCAGACCGGAGACCGCGGCCACTGCTGCGGCACGCATCTCCTCGAGTACGCCGTCAGCACCCACCACCGGTTCGACCAGCCCCGGATGATGACCGCGTCCGATCCGGCGCACGAGTCCGAGGGCGGTGACGATCTGTTCGACCGTACCGTCGTGGGTGACGGCACGGCGTACATCGGAGAGACGGTCCTGGACCGCGGCGCCGAGCCCGCACGCCGCGCTCCGGGCCAGTCCGGTCAGGGCCTGTTCCGCGGTCGGTCCGCCGGCCCGGTGTTCCCGGCGGCGGCGGGTGGCCAGCATCCCGGCGGCGGCCTGTTCGAGGGTGACGCCGTGTACCCCGGCCACCGCGAGCGCCGCGTCCACCGGCGGCGTCCACTGCACCCGCCACGTCGTGGTCAGCGTCTCGCCGCCGACGGCCGGCCCCGTCTCGCCGGCGTCCCCGTAGGCCGCGCCGCACACCTCGAGCCGCCGGATCGCCAGTTCGCGGGCCCGGTCGGTGGGGGAGCGCAGCGGGTCGAGCCGGATCCGCTGCGCCGCCTTGCCCGGGCCGGGCAGCTTCAGCCGCTGCAGCTCCTTCTCGACCGCCGGCGTCAGCCCGCCGATCGGTGTGCCCGCAGCGAGCCGGCCGCGCCGCTGTCCGACCAGGACGTTCTCCATGGCCCGGGCGACGCCGCGGCCCACCCCGGCCGGCGCACCCTGGGCGAGCACACTCTGCAGCGCTTCGACGAGTTCGCCGCGGCTCGGCGTCGGCAGCGACCGGAGTGCGGCCAGGTCACCGGCGAGCCGGGCCACCTCCGCGGCCTCACCCGGACCGGCCGGCCAGCCCCGGTTGCGGAGTTCCCGGGTCACCTCCACGGCGATCGTGTGGGTGGCCAGGCGGATCCGTTCCGGGTCGGCGCCGTTCTCGTAGACCGCCTGCTGCCAGCGCGGATCCCGGATGCCCGCCGGATAGCCGGACCGCGAGTCCAGCAGGTCGAACGTGTACGGCACCAGCGACACCACCGGCGCCTCCCCGCCGCGGGCCTCGACCAGGGCCTCGACCAGGGCCTCCGCGTCCAGCAGTGCCGGGGCGTGGAACGCGCCCACCACCACGGCCACCCGTCCGGTGGCGGCGGCGATCCGCCCGCGCATCCACGCCTCCCGGCGCAGGTCGAGCGGGTCGATCCCGTGCCGCCTGGCGTCGTGCCGTAGCGCCCATCCGGCGGCCAGCGCGGCCCGGCGTACCGCCTCGGGCGAACTGCCCGGAGCACCCGCCTCGATCCACCGGTCCCACAACTCGTCACCGTCGCGCCCGGTCAACGATGCCCGAACGATCTCCCCAAGCCCGGGCTCGCCGGAATCAAGCCCAGGCTCGCCGGAATCGAGTCCGGGCCTGCCGGCATCAAGACCCGGACCGCCCGGAACAAGACCCGGACCGGCGGAGATGACGGCAGGCTCCCGCGACCTCCAAGCCGGATCGACCATCGGCAGGTCGCAGCAGTCCACCGGCACGCCGTGCTCCCGCGCCCACCGAACCGCCGCCAACTCCGGACTGAAGTCCGCGAACGGGTAGAACGCCCCGTCAGCCGCCAGCGCCACCGGTGTGACCGTGCCCTCGGCGGCCAGCCACCGCACCCACGGCTGCATCTCGGCCGGTAACTCCACCAGCACCGTCTCCGGCCGGAACGCGGTCAGGATCGCCGGCATCGCCGCCGCCAGCACCGGCGAGTGGTGCCGGACCCCGATCAGGTGGACCCGCGGGTCACCCGCGAGCCGGTCCACATGATCGCGCGGTTCAGTCGCGCCCACCGGATCGCGCGGTTCAGGGACGTCCGCCTGATCACGCGGTTCAGGGACGTCCGCCTGATCACGCGGTTCAGTCACGCAGCACGTCCCGGTGTTCCCAGAGCTGCCGCCACATCCGCGCCCCCGCTTCGGCCCGCCGCCGCAGAGCCCCGTCCCAGTAAGCCAGCAACCGTTCCGCATCCGCCGGATCGTCCTTGCGCACCACACCGAGCAGGTGCCCCGGCAGCAGCGACAGCGGATCCGGGCCGGGAAGGTAGGCCGCCGACAACCCGATCGACGCGGCCACCGCCACCGCCTCCGCGGTGCTCATCACCGACGACGGCCGTTCCACCTCCCAGCCTTCGGCGCTGCGCCCGGTCCGCAGGTCCCGGAACGCCGTGACCAGCGTGTCCAGCACCGCTTCGTCGACCGCGAAGTCCGCCCCGCCGCGTTCCACCGAGGCTTTCGCCTGACGGGTCACCAGGGCGACCTCGGCGTCGAAGTCGGCGATCGGCGGCACCACCTCGAAGTTGAACCGCCGTTTGAGCGCCGCCGACATCTCGGACACCCCGCGGTCGCGCAGGTTCGCCGTGGCGATCAGGCAGAACCCGGGCGCGGCGTAGCTGACCGCCCCGTCCCGCCCGGCCAGCTCCGGCACGCTGACACGGCGCTCCGACATGATCGACACCAGGGCGTCCTGCACCTCCGGCAGACACCGGGTGATCTCCTCGACCCGGGCCACCGCGCCGTCGCGCATCGCGGTTAGCACCGGCGACGGCACCAGGGACTCCTCGGACGGGCCGGCAGCCAGCAGCAGCGCGTAGTTCCACCCGTACCGCAGCTGGTCCTCGCTGGTCCCGGCGGTGCCCTGCACGGCCAGCGCACTGGTCCCGCAGATCGCCGCGGACAGCAGCTCGGACAGCATCGACTTGGCCGTGCCCGGTTCGCCGACGAGCAGTAGTCCGCGCTCGCCGGCCAGGGTGACCACGCAGCGTTCGACCAGGGCGCGTTCCCCGACGAACTTCGGCGCGATCACCCGTCGGCCGCCGGGCCCGTCGACCGGCACCCCGGCCGACCCGGCGACGAAGGTGACCACGTTCCGCGGGGTCATCCGCCAGCCCGGTGGGCGGCGCCCGGCGTCGGCGCCGGCCAGGAAGGCGAGTTCGTCGGCGAACCGGTGCTCCGGCGGGTCGATCTGACGGACGGCGGCGGTCACAGCGTGGGCTCCAGTTCGTGGTAGCGGGGGACGTCACCGGATTCGACCCGGGACCATGCGGCGGTCACGGCTTGGCCTCCAGTTCGTGGTAGCGAGGGACGTCACCGGACTCGACCCGGGACCAGGCGGCGGCGAAGAGGCCGGGCAGCGTCCGCGGGACGATCCGGTGACCGTTCGCCCACACGTACAGTGACTGCTTCCAGGTCTCCACCGGCAGGGACGGCGCTTTCGCCGGAACCCAGCCACCGGGCAGGAACACCGGGCGTCCCGCACGTTCCCGCTTGGCGGTCACCACCACGCCGGCCGTGATCAGCGCCTCGCGGGCCTTGCGCAGCTGCGCCGGTTTCCAGCCGTTCCACGCTTGCACAGCCTTGTCGGTCGGGTCCGGCAGGGCGAGGAGCTGCAGATAGTACGCCGCCGCGTCCGCACCACAGCCCACCCGCGTGTCGACCGCGGCCACCAGGCCCGGCACGCTGACCCGTGGGTCGTGCGGCTCGCCGGTGGCGCCTTCCGGGGTGGTCAGCACCCCTTCGATCCAGCCTGCGAGCAGCACCCGCAACGCGTCGCCGTACTCGTCGTCGATGAAGCCGAGCGCCGGGTCGTCCGGCCCGCTCAGTTTCGCCGGGGCGACGTGGTGGATGCCGTGGTCGGGGAGGCCGGTGTAGTTCCCGTCGACCAGGGCGGGCCCGGCGTCCGGCCGCGAGTCCAGCCGGTGCATCCCGGATCCGGTGAGCAGGAGCGGGTTGGCCAGCCGGGCCCGGGTGAGCCGCAGCGCCTCGGGCAGCGTGGCCCGGACGGGGTCGCCCCAGGGCAGGTGATATGCCAGCCACGGCAGGGCGACCGCGAGGCGCCGAGCCCACTCGCTGCTGAACGGGACGCCCTCGTCCGCGGTGGTGGTCAGGTTCCAGTAGCCCTCGGATCTGCTGCGGCCGTCGGTGGTCAGCCAGTCACCGGCCGACGGCGCCACGATCACCCGGAGCACCTCGGCGGCGTGAGCGCCGCCCACCACTCGGGCCAGTTCGCCGACCAGGGATTCCGGCACGGTCACCCGCCGCCCGCGCATCCGGATCCACACCTCGGCGACCGCCGCCACGTCCGGCCCGTGTTCCCACAGGGCGGCCGGGTCGGTGGGCATCGCCGCGTCGAGCAGGGCGATCCGTTCCTGCCCGGTCAGCGGTTGCAGCCCGGCCCGCCCCACCTTGGCCTGCTGCGCGGTGAGGCCGAGGACCGCGCGCTGCTCGGCGGTCAGGAAGGTCGCCTGCCAGGTGGCGATCCCGGGCAGACCGGCCAGCAGCAGTGCCGCCTCGGGCCGGGTCATCCCGGTCGCCGCGGCCAGGGCTTCGGCCGCCTCGGGGCGCCAGGGCGCCGGGCCGCGTTCGCGCAGCAGGGTGGTGAACGCGGCGACCCGGTCACCGGACAGCCGGGTGCCGGGGCCTGACTCGGTCTCCAGCAGGGTCTCCGGCGGCAGGGTGAACGTCCCGCCGGGTGCGGACTGCAGGACCGCGCGCCGCCAGGTCTTCGACGACCAGTATGAGCCGTATCCGGGTGGGAAGAGGACGCTGACCTGGTCGCCGTCGCGGTGCACCCGGACGGTGCGGCCCTCCTGATGCGGTTGGGTCACCTCGATCAGCCGGATCGGCGTGCCCGCACCGGCGAGCGGGGTGCCGGCCACGGTGTCGAGGAAGACGGCCAGCGCGTCCCGGTCCTCCGCCGGGGTGACCGGTGACGCCGCCCGCAGCGCCACCGCGCCGAGGCCGGTGAGCAGCAGCGGCCAGCCCTCGTCGGTGTCCGGGAGCGCCTCATGGTCCGGCCCGCCGGCCGGACCGAACAGCGCGCCGACCCGGCTGATCTGCTCGATGACCCGGTGGGAGAGATCGGCGCTCCCGCTGTAGTAGTGGGAGACGTCGCCGAGCCCGGCCCACGCTTTCGTCAGCGCGCCGTCGGTGATCTCCGGCGTGGCCCGTACGGCGCCGGCCGGGCCGGACAGCAGCCCGGTGACGGTGGCGAGCCGGGCCCGCAGGCGTGCCGCGGTCGCGACGACCGTGGCGATCCCGCCGCGCAGGGTCGCGTCACCGACCTCCGGGAGAAGCTCGGCCACGGCGGCGACAGCAGCGGCTCGCCGGGCCGCGGCGCCGGGGTCGGTACCGCCGGGCTGGATGGCCGTGCTGATGAGACCGGTGACCGGAGACAGGGTCACCCCGGTGGCGACGACGGGAACCGTCTCGCCGGCGGAGGGGGTCGCGGCGAGCAGTTTCGCCGCCCGCACGGTGTCGAGCCCGCGCAGCACCGTAGAACCGGCCTCGTCGCGCGCCCGGGCCGCGTGCAGCCAGGCCAGCGGCGGCAGCAGACTGGTGGCGTCACCGCGCCGGGCGAGCTGGAACATACCGTCGGCCGTCCACACGTGCAGGTCGTCGTGGCGGTAGCTGCTCACCCGGCTCACCGGCAGGAACTCCTGCGATCCCGGCAGCCGCAGCGCCCCGGCGAGCAGGTGCCCGCCCCGGCCGTGCTGCCCGAGCCGGTCCGGGCCGGCGGACGGGAGGACGACCCGCCGGCCGTCCACGCCGTCACCGGTCTGCGACCCGTCGGCGGCGATCGTCGTGCGCCACCCGGCGAGGCCGTCCGCCCAGCCCAGCGGTGATCCGGCGAACGCGGCCGGGGTGGGCCGCAGCCGGCACGCCTGCGGGAGGAGCTCGCCCCCGGCGGCGGCGAAGAACGCCGGGACACTGACCCGGCCCACCTCCCCGGTCCGCGGATCGAACTCGCGCCACCGCCACGCCGGCGGACCGTCGCCGGCGGACACCCATTCGCACCGCCAGAACGCCTCGCCGTCGCCGGCCAGCAGGTAGGCGTCGGCAGGGCCCCGGGTGTCACCCGGGTGCAGCGGCCGGACGCCGGTGCTCAGCCCACCGCCGGGCACCGGCAGCGGTTCCGGGGTGACGCCCCAGCCGACCGCGTTGGCCGGGACGACGCCTTCGACGATCTCGTCCGGCCGCGACGACCAGTAGCCGGGGTTCGCCTGCGGCGCGTGCCAGCCCACGAACAGGTCGCCGTCGACGTACCGGCAGTACGCATGTGAGTGGCGTGCCGGGGCCAGCGGGTCACCGGCCGGCGGGAGGCGGAACACGTGTTCGGTGACCGTGCCGTCCGGCTCGATCACGAACGCCGTCCGGTCGTCGTGCACCACCAGCTCCGGCCACGACTCGCCGATGGTGATGCTCCTCAGCTGTTGCACCGCCGACTCGTAAGCCGGCCAGGCCAGCTCGTCGAGCACACCGGCCCGCAGTGTCCGGGCGAGCAGCGCGTCCAGATCGATCGCGGACAGCAGCCGGAACGCTTCGGGGGCGAGCGCCATCCCGGTCGGCGACCAGAGCGGGGCCAGGTCGATCAGGTCCTGGTGGAGGCTGGCGACCGTGCCGTTCCCGGCCGTCCGGGCGGTGGCGGTGACCAGCGCGACCAACGCCCGCCGTACGCCGTCTGCCCCGAACGCCTGCCGGATCGTCTGCTCGGGCAGCGCCGGACTGGTCAGGAACACCCCGTCGCGCAGGCGCAGGATCGCCCGGCGCACCCCGGTGGCCAGCATCGGGGCGAGCACCGGGTCGTCCGCGATGGCGGACAGCTCCCGGCGGCCGGGCCGGTCGTCCTCGGCCCACTCGGCGACGTCGAGGGGCCCGTCGCCGAGACCGCGGGAGAACCCTGCGCGGACCCCGCCGGACAGGCAGAGGTCCAGGATGTCGAGGTCGGCACCGCCGGGATACGGCGCGATGGTGATGGTGTCCTGCCGAGCCAGCGCGGGCAGCATCCGCTCGATCAGCGCCAGCAGACCGGCGTTGCGCTTGCGGGCGGACCGGCCCATCGACCAGCGGCCGGCGAGGAAACGCTCCAGCCAGTGGGCGGCGGTCCCGGACGAGGTGGTCAGGATCCCGGTCGCCCCGGTGGCCTCCAGCAACTCCAGCCACTGGTCGGTGACGTCGACGTCCCAGCCCGGCGGATCCGGGATGATCGCGAGGAGCCGTTCGCGGATTCCGGAGTCCGTCGCACCGAGCCGGACCAGCGCCTTGCGGTACGCCTTCCACACCGACGGATGTGACCGGGCCATGGCCGGGTAGGTCAGCAGCCGGGCGAGCACCTCGTCGGTCTGCTCCTCGGGGTCGAGACCGGCCGTCTTGGCCAGCCGGGCCAGGTCGGCGGCCATCGACACGTGCGGCGCCAGACCACCCGCGACCCGGCGGACCGCCAGCGTCCGGACCAGGTCGTAGGCCTCCCGGGCGGGCCGCCGTTGCGCCACACCCCGGCTGTATTCCGCGAGCATCGCCGCGGTCAGCGCCCCGGCGAACGCGAACTCCAGATGCACGTCCCGCAGCCGGTCCTCGTCGACGGCCAGCCCGTGGACCTGCTCGGCCCGGCGCGCCGCGGTGAAGCAGGCGCCGGCCATCCGCTGGTTGTCGGCGGCCAGGAACGCCCGCCCGGCCTGCTCCCAGAAGGTCGGCAGGAACGCCGGGGCGGCAGCGCCGAGCCGGTCGGCCAGCGCGTCGTAACCCTCCTTGGCGTTGCCCGGTTTGCTGCGGGCCACCCGGGCGAGTTTCTCCATCTCCTTGACCAGGGCGAGCGCGTGGCGCCCGTTGGCCGGGTCGTGGACCAGCGCCCACGCCGGGAACCCCAGCGCCTGCCGCCGGGCGTGCCCGACGGTCACCGGCTCACCCGCCTGGAACCCGAGGAACTCCATCGTCAGGTCCTCGGCCGGGCCGACGGTGGCGCCGACCAGCCGGACCACCGTGCGCCCCGCGAGCGCCGGATGACGGTAGGTGCGGGCGGTCATCGTGTCGAGGGCGGCGCCCTCCGCCGTGCCGGGAAGAATCGCGCCGGCCTCCAGCAGGGTCTCACTCATCGTCGCGCTCCACTCCACCGCTGTGCAGCAGGGCGGCCATCCGCAGCCCCTCGGACCAGGCCACCGGCGGCACCGCGGCCGCGGCCACGGACTCACCGGCCACGTCGGCGAAGGACAACTCGCCGACCTCGGTCTCCTCGGAAGGGTCGCCCTCACCGATCCACACCGACGCGACGATCGTGTCGCCCGCCTCCCAGACCCGGCAGACGGCCGTGCCGCCCTGCACCCGGTAGCCCGCGGAGACCGCCCGCGACTGCGCGTGCCGCAGCTCCTTGTACCGCGCCCCGGTGTAGCGGGCCAGCTCGGACCGGCGCCCGGCATCGTCGGCCGGCCGGTGCCACACCTCGCGGAAGAGCTGCAGCATGCCCTGCTCCACACCGAGGTCGCCGGCGAACTCGCGAAGGTCCTCCAGGTCGGGCAGCAGCACCGGGTGGGGGATCGCGACACTGGCCGCGGTGATCCGGGCCGACTCGCCGTCCAGGTCGACGACGCCCAGGCCGGAGCCGTCGGCGTCGCGCAGCAGCCCGGCGGACGCCACGTCCCAGCCGCCGACGTCGTCCACCGGCACGATCACCACGTCGCGCAGCAGCGCCCGCCACGACTCGTCCGCCCAGACCTGGGCGACGACCGCCGTCGGGACCGGCAGCGAGCGGATCATCCACCGCTCGGCCTCGGCCCGGCAGGTCGCCTCGTGCCGGCGCAGCCACTCGACCAGCTGCCGCAGGCCGGTCACCGCCTCATGGTCCTTCAACGCCTTGGGCAGGCTCTTGAGCGCCTTGCCCTGCGCGGTGCGCGCGACGACTCTGCCCCCGTCGACGCTTATCTCGTAGTCGGCCCCCGCCGGCACCCAGCCCATCGCCATCCCCTCGCCGAGAAACGTGAGGCGCATGCTGCCACCGGGGTCCGACATTTTTCGTCAGCCGGGTTCGAGCGCTGCCCGCGCGTGCTCGCGGACCAGCTCGTCGGAGTCGTCGGTCCAGCGTTCGAGCAGGCCGCGGACCTCCGGCCGGTCGATCCGGCCGACCACGGCCACCTCGAGCGACCCGACCCGCGGCATCTGCGCCACGTCCGCCACGAACAGATCCGGATGCGCCAGGGCCACCGCCGCCACGATCACCGACCACGCGTCGTGGATCTCCATGGAGTGCCGCTGCCGGATCGCCGCCGACACCGGTTTCGGTATCGGCGTACGCCCGTAGTAGATGGAGGTGACCCGGCGGTAGGCCGCCGGGCCGAACCCGGTGAGCACCCGCAGCCGGGCCGGGGTGGGATCGGTCAGACAGGCCGCGAGGGCGTCGTCACAGGCGTTGTCCACACCGGCGACGGTACCGACGATCTCAGGCCAGCAGGGCCTCTCTCATCTCCTTGCCCGGGTTGAATCCGCCGATCTGCCAGTCTCCGGCGGCGTCGAGCACCGGGACGGTGTTGTTGCGGCGCATGAGCTCACGCACCGGCGGCGGCAGCGGGGGCGGGTCACCCATGGCGTCACGGACCCACCGGGCGGCGTCGATCAGCCGGGCGGCGAGCGCTGCCGCGTCCGCGTCCACGCGGACCCGGCCGAACTCCCATCCGGCGAAGGTCAGGTCCAGGATCTCCATCAGGTGCTCCAGCAGCGGCCCCGGGTCGTTGACCTGGATGGCCCGCTTCGCCTGCCCGCCGACGACGGTCACCGCCGCGTTGACCTGGATGTAGGGGTGCAGCCCACCGGGCAGCGCGAACATCGGGTACCGCAGATTGTGCCCGGCGTGCTTCCACAGCGGCCGGTAACTGCGCCGGTTGAACGGCATCCGCCCACCGACCTGCGCGGTCAGATCCGCGAACGCGCCGTCGGCCACCTCCCGCAGGATCGCGGCGGCGACCAACAGGCCGTCGTCACCCTGCAACTGCCGCCCGGCCGCCTCCGCCTGGTCGGCGAAACCGCCGGCCACGTGCACCCCGTACTGTTCCCGCATCGTGTGCAGGAGAGCCTGCGCCCGTTCCGGGTCGTGCTGTTGCCGTTGCTCGTCCCGACCGAACCGGAACCACCGCATGTCGCCTCGCCTCACGCCGCCTGCAGAACCCGGCAATGCTAACGAAAGATCCGGAGACTTCCTTGTTCCGGGAAGCCTGAGGGGTGTGGGGTCGACTCGTACTTTCGGACACCTTTATCGTTCGGGATCAACATCTGGCACTCGGCGCGCGTCTATGCCGAAGGGGCTGATCGACCTGAGGGAGACAAGGTGATTCGGCAGTGGAGCCGGGCCGCGGTCCGGGTGGCATCCGTCGGTCTGCTGGTCGCGGGCACGATCGCCGGCGTCTACGTCGGCCAGCAGCGCCAGACGCAGGAGGCCGGTGAACGCTCGCAACTGACCGCGGCGGCCACCGCGGAGGAGAACCGTCTCCTCAAGGAACGGCACGGCCGGCAGATCGCCGCCCGCGCCTTCCGCGACGCGGCCGAGGACCGTGCGGCGGAGAAGGCGGCGACGATCGCCAAGACCGCCGCCACCGAGGCCGGCGACCTGGAGAAGAAGCGCAAGGCGAAGATCGAGCAGGAGAAGAAGGAGAAGGAGGCCGAGGAGCAGAAGGCCAGCGGTTCCGTGCCCTTCGACGGTGAGATCCCGGCATCCTGCAGCGAATTCAAGGGAAACCGCGCCACCGGCTGCGCCCTGATGCTGGAGAAGGGCTTCGCCATCGCCGAATTCCCCTGCCTGAACAACCTGTGGAACAAGGAGTCCGGCTGGAACCACCTGGCCGAGAACCCCAACTCCGGCGCTTACGGCATTCCCCAGGCATTCCCCGGCGACAAGATGGGCACCATCGCCGACGACTGGCGCATCAACGCCGCCACCCAGATCAAGTGGGGCCTGGGCTACATCAAGGGCCGCTACCAGAGCCCGTGCGGAGCCTGGACCTACTGGCAGAACAACCACAGCTACTGAAACCATTTCTCTGGTACGCGTGACGACACGTCCCTGACCACCGCGGCCATGCGGCGCGGGGCGAGTTCCGGCGGCGTGGACATCAGACGGCGGTGCCGGGAGGTACCTCTTCTCCCGGCACCGCCGTTTCACCGTCTGACGCCACCACCACGACCGCACCCGGAGAGCCCGAGGTGCAGCGGGGTGAGAGGACTTCGCAGATCCCCTTCCGAGCAATACGGCCGACATTGCGGAACCTCTCCCGCTGAGCCGTGGGCAGCCCCCTTATCCTGCCGTGATGACGGATTCCTCAGGCGATCTCCCGGCCGGCGTCAGCTGCTCGACACCGCTCGTCCAGGCCGCTCTGCGGCATGCCTTTCGGGAACTCGCCGGCGACAGCAGCGGTCACGATCGGCACCATGTCGTCCGTGTCTACCGGATGGCGCAGCGGCTTGCCGACGCTGAGGGCGCCGACCGGGAGGCCGTGGAACTCGTCGCCGCGCTGCACGACGTCAAGGACTTCAAGTTCACCGGCGACGACATGTCCGGCGCGCGGGAGGCGCGGCGCTGGCTGGCCGGGCAGGGCGTGGACGACACCATGATCGACCTGGTCGCGGAGAACGTCGCCGGCATCTCCTTCAAGGGGGCGGGCACTCCGGCTCGGCCCCTCACCCTCGAGGGGATGTGCGTTCAGGACGCGGACCGACTCGACGCCATGGGGGCGATCGGCATCGCTCGCTGTTTCGCATACGGCGGAACCACGGGACGTCCCCTGCACGACCCGGCCACCGCCGTCGCCGAACACACCACGACCGACCAGTACCTACGGCACCAGGGCACGAGCATCAACCATTTCCACGAGAAGTTGCTGCTCCTCAAGGATCGACTGAACACCGAGTCGGCAAAGAGGATCGCGACCGGCCGGCATGCCTTCATGGAGTCGTTTCTCCAGCAGTTCCACGACGAGTGGGAAGAGGGCTTCGTCATCCGCGACGTCGACGAGCCGTACGGCATCGCCGCCGGCTGACGGGGGTGCCGGTCAAACCGGTGGTCCGGCGGCCTCGCCAGACACGTCTCGTGGTCAGGCCGCGAAGCCCGTGCGCGTGGTGACTTCAGGCGCGCTGGGCGCCCGAGGTCACCACGCCCGTGGTGGAGCGTGGTGATTGTGGGCGTGCTGGGCGCCCGAAGTCACCACGCGGACGTTGACCGCGAAACGTGGCTAGTCTGCCGGGATGTCGATCTCTTCGGGGCTGACCGGATTCGCGGTGTCGCGCTGGGGGGACGATCCCTGGGCGCTCGGCTCGTGGAGCCTCATCGGCCGACACGGCACACCCCGGGACAGGATCGGATTGGGTACGCCGGTGAGCACCCGTCTACGGATCGCGGGTGAGGCCACCCACCCGACCCGGGCCGGGATGACCCACGGCGCCTACGAGCAGGGTGCCGACGCCGGGGCGTGGGCCGCCGGGCTCGGCCATCGGCGGGTGGCGGTCGTCGGCGCCGGGATGGCGGGGCTCGCGGCGGCCCGGGTGCTGGTGGCCCGCGGTGTCGAGGCGGTGGTGTTCGAGGCGCGGGACAGGATCGGCGGGCGGACCGCCGGGGTGGACGTCGGCGGCACCGGGTTCGACCTGGGCGCCAACTGGCTCCAGCAGTACGACGACAACGTGCTGGCCCGTCTCGCCGAACAGTGTGGCCTGACCGTGGTGGCCACCGATTTCACCGACCCGCTGGTGCTCGGATCCGCAGTGTCGACTACGAAAACGGATGCGGCGGGTCTGGAGGACGAACTGCGGTCCCGTCTGGCCGCGGCTCCGGCGGACGCGAGTATCCAGGACGTGCTCGACGACTGGCTGCGTTCGCCCGCCCCGTGGGCCCCGGACGTGATCCGCCGGTTCGTCGACGCGGAGATCGTGATGGACACCGGCGCGCCGCTGTCGTGGCTCAGCGCGCGGCACGGGTTCGAGCCGGGAGTCGGCGAGGGCGACCGCTGGATCGTCGGCGGATACCGCCTGCTCACGGATCATCTGGCCGAGGGTTTGGACATCCGGCTGTCGCATCCTGTGTACCGGATTGAGATCGACCGGCAGGTCACGGTGAACGGTGAGGACTCCTACGACGCCGTGATCGTCACTGTTCCCGTTCCGGTCCTGGCGGCGGGGACGATCCTCTTCGACCCGCCCCTGCCCGCCGCACACCGGACCGCGTTGGATCATCTCGGGGCGGGCCGCGTGGAGAAGGTGATCCTCCGCTTCGACCGCCGTTTCTGGCCCGTACACGGCTACTACCGAGTCCACGGCCCCGAACCCACCTCGGTCAGCGAATGGCTGGACGCCACCCCCGCCGACGGCATCCCCACGCTGGTGGGCCTCTTCGCCGGCCCGTGGCTGGCCGGGCTCTGGACGGGCACCGACTCCGCCGTGGCCCGCGGAGCCGCCGCCGTCTTCAGGGCCGCGTCGGCGGGACACGACTGCGGGTGGTGACGCCGGGGCAGCAGGAGCGTGCCCCGGCTGTTCCGGGTTGAGGCGGTCCCGGTGGGGGGGGTTCTCCGCGTCTCCCGAGAACGTCCATCTGGTGTCCATGAATCGTTTATCCGGGTTGCCGAGTCGGAAAATGAACCGGTTCAGCGAAACTGCGTAACATCGCCGAAACGCGACCCGGGCCGGTGATTAAGCGCACACCGTGACCGGCGCGCTGCTCAGGGCTTCGATGTGCCTTCTTCCGAGGGTCGCAGCCTTGACGATCCCTCCGGGTGCGCACCACTGTGGATGGCGCACCCCGAATGGGACCGCTCCCATTTCTGAAGCGTTCGTGATTGCTGGCGGGCCGCCGCGAACGACATCGAAACTCACGTTGTCACCGGGCGTTCCACCCTGCCCGAAAAACGGAGAAGGAAAGGCCGGCAATGAGCTCAAGCGTCGTCCACAGGCCCGCGACGGGTCTGCCCGAGTACTCCGGAGAGGGGATCTACCTGCAGGTACGCGGTGAGCGTCTGCTCGACTGCGCATCCGGCACCTTCAACGTCCCGCTCGGCTACTCGGCCCGGGAGGTCATCGACGCACTTCATGACCAACTCGACCGGGTCGTCCATCTCTCGTCCGATTTCACCCGGGACAAGTCGGCTTCGATATTCGAACTGATGCGACCAGACCTGCCATCCCATATCGGGGCCTTCTGGTTCCGGGACATCACCGGATCCGGCGCCAACGAGGCGGCCATCCGGATCGCCCAGAAAGCGACCGGACGTACCGATGTGTTCTCGCTCTTCCTGTCGCATCATGGACAGAGCGTGGCCACCACCGGAATCTCCGGCAACGCTTTCCGGCAGCGCGGATTCTCGCTGCCGTTCGCCACCTCGGTGAAGATCCCGGCGCCGGACTGCGGCAACTGCTTCTACCGGCAGGACCCGGCGACCTGCGGCATGCTGTGCGCCCGCCGGATCGAGGACTTCGCCGAGTACGCGTCGAGCGGCCGGGTCGCCGCCCTGATGATCGAGCCGGTGCTCGGCAACGGCGGCAACGTGATCCCGCCGCCCGGATACTTCCGTGTCCTGCGGGAGACCTGCGACAAGCTCGGCATCCTGATCATCGCCGACGAGGTGCAGACCGGATTCGGGCGGACCGGTTCGTTCCTGGCGTCCACCGGGTTCGCCGCCGACCTGAAACCGGACATCATCACGTTCGCCAAGGGTGCCGGCGGTGTCGGCATCCCGGTTGCCGGCGTGCTCATGCGCCCGGAACTGGATGTGCTCGAACCGTGGGAGCACTCCAGCACCTCCGGCGCGAACCCGCTGGCACTGGTCGCCCTCGAGGAGACGGTTCGCTACCTGCGGCGGCACCGGGTGCTGGACAACGTCGCCGCGGTCTCCGGCCCGCTGCTGCGCGGCCTGCACGACCTGTCCCGGGCGTTCCCGGCGATCACCGGGGTCCGCGGTGTCGGCCTGATGACCGCGTTCGACCTGCCGACCAGCGTCGACGTCAAGGAGTTCATCACCGCCGGTCGCCGGCACGGCCTGCTGCTGCGCGGCAGCCGCTACGGCTTCGGCCGCACCGTCAAGATCCGCCCACCGCTGATCATCACCCGCACCGAGGTGGACGACCTGCTGACCCGCCTGTTCGCCACCGCGAAGGAGACCCGGCTGTGAAAGCACTCAAGTACCGCGGCGCCTGGGACGTCACTCTGGACGAGGTCCCGGATCTGCACGTCACCGGCGACGACGACGTCGTCGTGGAGATCGCGTACTGCGGGATCTGCGGCACCGACCTGGGCATCGCCTCCGGGGCGTACCCGGTGGCCGTTCCCGGCACCACGCTCGGCCACGAGGCCAGCGGCATCGTCGCGGAGATCGGTGACGCGGTCACCGGGCTGGCCGTCGGCGACCGCGTCGTGATCAACCCGACGCCGTACTGCGGGCGCTGCCGGATGTGCCGGACCCAGCGCATCAACCACTGCGTCAACAAGCACGGCACCGAGAGCGGCGTCAGCTACGACGGCGCGTACGCCGGCCGGTTCCGCACCACGTCCGGCTTCATCCACCCCGTACCCGATCATGTGAGTCTGCGCGCCGCGGCCCTGACCGAGCCGCTGAGCTGCGTGGTGGCGGGCGCGCGCAAGCTGCAGCCGCCGGGCCTGACCGCGCACACCTTCGTGATCGGCGCCGGTCCTCTGGGCCTGCTCTACACCTGGGTGCTGTCGCTGCGCGGGCTGACACCGGTGGTCGTCGAGCACTCGCCGGCCCGGCTGGCGTTCGCCCGGGACCGGCTCCCGGTCGGCAGTGCCGTCTACGGGTCGCTGGCCGAGGCCCGCGCCAAGCACTTCGGCGACCCGGACGCGCCGCTCGACGTGGTCGTGGACACCACCTCGCACCTGCTGGAGGAACTGTTCCCGCAGATGGCGCACGGTGGCACGTACATGTCGATCGGCCTCAAGGAGAAGGTCGCCGCGATCGACACGATGCTGCTCGCCGACCGCAGCCTGTCGGTGATCGGCTCGATCGACTCGCTGCACGGGTCGTTCGTCGAAGCGCTTCACCTGATCACCAGCGGGCGGGTGCCGGCCGAGCGCCTGGTCAGTCACGTGGTGCCGCTGGAGGACTACCGGACCGGGTTCGCGGCACTGGGCTGTGATCTCGACGCGCGGGTGTTCGGCCCCGCCGACCAGGCCAGTTGCAAGGTGCTCGTGGCACCCGGAGGACGTCATGAGTGACCGGATCAGCGTCGTCGTCCCGTACCGCGGCAGGGGTGTGAATCTGCGGATCGCCCTGGCCGCGCTCGCCGACCAGCGGGACCCGGGCGAGGTCGAGGTGATCCTCGGGGTGCTCGACGACGACGAGATGGACGGCATCCACCGCGAGTTCCGGGACCGCCTCGACCTGGTCATCGTGCGCGGCTCGGGGCCGTGGCGGGTCGCCGCGGCGCGGAACCTGGCGCTGCGCCAGGCGAGCGGGCGGACCGTGGTGCTGATGGACGCGGACATGGCCCTGCCGCCGGGTTGCCTGCGTGACCTGCGCGAAGCCCATGACGGGACGGCGTGCCTGGTCGGGCAGATGGTCGACTACGACAACAACACCGGTGACGTGTCGAGCGTGGACGTGCGGCCCTACGAGCACCACCGCAAGATCCTCGAGGATCTGCAGGAGACCGGGCCGGGGGATCTGGACCCACGGATGCGGACGCCGCACGTGATCCCGTGGTCCTTCGCGTGGACCGCGTTGATCGCCCTGCCCCGCGCGGCGGCCGTCGACTTCGACGAACATTTCGCGGGGTACGGGGTGGAAGACCTCGAGTGGGCCTACCGGGTGGCCCGTGTCGGGACACCGATCGTGATGGGGGAGCGGTTCTTCGGGCTGCACCTCCCGCATGTCCGCGACGTGGCCGCGAACCGGCGTACCGAGGGGCCGAACTACCGGTACTTCCTGCGCACATGGCCGGACCACGACGTCGAGTTGGCGTGTGCGTTCGGCGACTTCGAGGCCAACGAGCTGGCGACCGACTTCCGTGAGGTCATCGGTGGGCGGGAGTTCGTGGTCGCCCGGGAGGGCCGGCGGCTCACCGTCGGCGCTGATGTCACGAGAAAAGCGGATGAGACGCTGCCGCTGGTCGGGCTCGCGCTGCCCTATGACGATCACAGCCTCGACGGGGTGACGATCGGCGAGGAGATCACGCGGCTTCCCGCCCGTTATCGGGACAAGGTACTGGCCGAGGCGCGACGGGTGACCCGCCCATGATCCACGAGTTGACGGCCGTGGCGGCGGCCGCGGCCCGCGCAGGCGGCAAGATCATTATAAATGCCGAGAAAGTGGTTCAGATCCGGCAGAAGTCTACGGCTACCGACCCGGTCACGGCCGTCGACCTCGCCGCGGAGTCCACGATCACCGGAATGATCACCATGGAACGCCCGGACGACGGCATCCTCGGCGAAGAGGGTGCCGACCGGGACAGCCGCTCCGGTCTGCGCTGGGTGATCGACCCCGTCGACGGCACCACCAACCTGCTCTACGACCTGCCGCACGTCACCGTCAGCGTCGCCTGCCAGCAGCGCGACACCGACGGCACCTGGCGAACCGTCGCCGGCGCCGTCCACGACCCGTACCGCGACGAACTGTTCACCGCGGGCCTCGGCCACGGCGCCTTCCGCAACGGCGAGAGGCTCACCGTCAACGACCCGGTGCCACGGGACCGGGCACTGATCGCGACCGGATTCGCGTACACCTCGGAGAGACGCACCCGGCAGGCGGCGATCCTGACCGGTCTCCTCGGCGTGGTCCGGGACCTCCGCAGCCACGGCAGTGCCGCCCTGGAGTTGTGCTGGCTCGCCGCCGGCCGCTGCGACGCCTATTACGAGGACGACCTGGCCCCCTGGGACTTCGCCGCCGGCGCGCTGATCGCCGCCGAGGCGGGCGCGGTCGTCACCCCGCTCGCCGCCGGCGTCCTGGCCGCCGGCCCAGCCCTGCATCCGGCTCTGAAGGAGCTCATCGCATGATCATCGACCGTGACCCGCCGCTGCTCCGCGCCGTCTTCTGGATCTACCTGACGGTCGTGCCGGTCTTCGCCGTCTGGCGTACCGCCGTCGTCGCCTGGGACGTCTGGTACGGCCCGCCGGCCTGGGCCGCCGAGATGTTCGCCGTGCTCACCACCACGATGTTCGTCCTGTCGCTGCGCCGCCGCAGCCACCCCGAACCACGCGCCGTCACCACGGTCACCGCGACCGTCGACATCCTGGTGCCGACCGTCAACGAGCCGCTCACCGTCCTGGAACCCACCGTGTTCGGCGCCCTGCGGGTCCGTGGCGTCCGCGACGTGATCGTCCTCGACGACGGCGTACGCCCGGAAGTCCACGCGATGGCCGAGCGCCTCGGCGCCCGCTACCTGCCGCGGGCCACCAGTGAGGGGGCGAAAGCCGGCAACCTCAACCACGGCCTGACCGTCTCCGACGCCGAGTTCGTGGTCACGCTCGACGCCGACCACATTCCGCTGCCGGAGTTCATCGAACAGACGCTCGCCTACTTCGACGACCCGTCGGTCGCGGTCGTCCAGTCACCGCAGTCGTTCTACAACACCGAGTCGTTCACGTTCCGCGACGGCGGCTGGCACGAGCAGCAGATGTTCTACGGTGGCGTGCAGCCCACCAAGAACACCACCAACAGCGCCATCTTCACCGGCACCTCGGCCATGCTGCGCCGCGCCGCCCTCGACCAGATCGGCGGTTTCGCCGTCGACACCTCCACCGAGGACATCCACACCTCACTGCGCCTGCACGCGCGCGGATGGCGCTCGATCTACCTGCAGCGACCGCTGGCGTACGGGCTGGAGGTCGAGAACCTGCGCGAGTACTACGGCACCCGCCGCCGCTGGGCGATCGGCAGTCTGCACCTGCTCCTGCGGCACCCGGACTCGCCGCTGCGGGTCCGCGGCCTGAGTCTCTGGCAGCGCCTCAACTACCTGAGCGCGATGGTCGCCCACTTCCAGGGCGTCAACCGGCTGATCTACCTGCTGGTCCCGGTCCTGGCGCTGACCACCGGCGTCGCGGCGGTCACCGGACCGTACGCCGTCTACGGTTTCGCCTTCCTGGCGTTCACCGTGTTCTCGCTGTGGACGGTGGTCCGATTCGGTCGCGGGCACTACCACATGCTGCACAGCGAATCGTTCGCCGTCGCCGACACGCTGCCGATGATCGCCGCGCTGGTTCCGGCGCTGGTGGGGGAGCGGCAGTTCGGGGTGACCGCCAAGCGGACCAGCCGGCGCACCGACCTGCGGCTCAAGCTGGCCTACCGCGGGTTCGCGGCACTCAACCTGGCGGCGCTGGCCTACGCGGTGGTCCGGCTGGTCCGCGGGGAGCACCTGGTGATCGCGGGCTGGTCGGCGGCGTTCCTGACCATGAGCGCGGTGTACGTGCTGGTCTTCCTCTACGGGATGGAACGCTACGAGCGCTCGCCGGTCACCCCGTGGTACGTCGACCTGACGCCGGAGCAGCTCTACCGGCGCATCGTCGCCGGGCCGGTGACCACCCGGACACCCCGCCGTCCCGGTTCCGGCGCGGTGGCGGGACGACCGTCGGCGGCCCTGATCGCGGGATACGCCACCGGCGTCGCGGCGCCGGAGTCCGGCGACCCGGTGACGGCCGCATGACGACGCTCGGCGCGGTGTTCCTGCCGCACCTGCCACCGGAGCGTCTCCTGGGCATCGCCCGGACCGCCGACGAGGCCGGGCTCGAGGAACTCTGGCTGTGGGAGGACTGCTTCCTGCAGGGCGGGATCGCGGCGTCCGCCGCAGCCCTCGCCGCGACGAGCCGTCTGCGGATCGGCATCGGGATCCTGCCCGCGCCGCTGCGCAACGTGGCCCTGACCGCGATGGAACTCGCCACCCTGCACCGGATGTTCCCCGGGCGGCTGCTCGCCGGTGTCGGGCACGGCGTGCAGGACTGGATGGGCCAGGCCGGCGTGCGGGTCGACTCGCCGCTCACCCTGCTGCGCGAACAGATCACCGCCCTGCGCGGGCTGCTCGGCGGCGAGACGGTCACGATGGCCGGCCGGTATGTGCACCTCGACGGCGTGCGGCTCGACCATCCGCCGCTCGTTCCGGTGCCGATCCTGGCCGGGGCGAGCGGGCCGCGGACCCTGCGCCTGGCGGCGGAGCTGGCGGACGGTGTGATCCTCACCGGAGGGACCACTCCGGAGCAGGTGCGAAAGGTCCACGAGACCGTGGAATCCTATCGACGAAACCAGGGGAGGCGCAGCGCGTACAAAATCATCGTCTATCTCCACGCGGCGACCGGAAGCGATGCGGCGGCCCGGTTGGAAATCGAATGTGCCCGATGGGGATATCCGGCGGTGACCGACCGGACGGCCTGCGGTGATGCCGTCGCGATAGCGTCACAGGTGCGGCGATGGGCGGCGGCGGGCGCCGGCACGGTGGTTCTCCAGCCGACTCCCGACGATCAGAATCCCGACGATTTCGTACGCTTCGCCGCCCGCGAAGTCCGCCCTCTGGTGCTCTGACGTCGAGCTGTCGTGGAAGTCCCGTTCGCGGGGCGGTGACCCGGGTGCGCGACAACGCGCACGAGGTGGTGCCGGGGATGTCGTGGCGCGCCGGGGGAATGCGCGCACCCGGGTCGGGGTGAGGTCTGCTGGGTTAACATCCTGGAAATATAGGCAGACCATAAAATCGTGCATCCGCGAGCGTCAATGCTTTAGGCCTTGCAGGAATGTTGCAGTGACCCGGTCGGGTGACGGTGGCCCCGCGGGGACGCCGTCCGGGAAGACTCAAGCCCGCGCGTTTCCCGCCGATCGGGGTGCACGAGATGGGTCATCGGCGCGTGTGCACCGTCCTCGTGGCGGCCGGGTTGCTGCTCGGTTCCTGTTCCGAGCCGCAGGTGACGACCGAGGCGGTTCCGCCCCGGCCGGCGGGTTCGCCGACCCTGATCCTGGTCCGTCCGTCCCCGGCGGCACCGTCCAGCCGCCCGGTTCCCGCCGGGGCGGAGGCTGCCGCGGACCCGCCCTTGTCGTATTCGTCCTCTTCACCGCCTTCTGGGACTTCGGCTCCGTTGGCGGCGCCCGTCCCGACTCGGCACTCTCGTCCGGCCAAAAAGCCACAAGTACGGCAAAGTCCCGGCAATCCGCACCGCGTCGTGCCGCGAACGGTCAAACCCCGCCGGACCGTCAAGCCGCGCCGGACCGTCAAGCCGCGCCGGACCCTCAAACCGCGCCGGGCCCGGATCCGGAGTGTGCCCGTGCCACTGCGGATCATGCCGCTCGGCGACAGCATCACCTCCGGCGTCGGTGACCCGGCCCGCGACGGATACCGTCGTGACCTGCAGCAACGGTTCGCCGCCGCGGGTCAGCCGGTGGACTTCGTCGGCTCGCAGACCGACGGCTTCGCGGCGGACCGCAACCACGAGGGGCACGGCGGCTGGACCATCGACCAACTCGCCGTCCAGGCCGACACGTGGCTCGCCACCTACCGCCCCGACGTGATCCTGCTGCACATGGGCACCAACGACATCACCCGCCGCGAGGCGCCCGGGGTGGCCGCGGCGAAACTGTCCGCCCTGATCGACCAGATCCGCTGGACGGTGCCCGCCGCGCACCTCTACGTCGGCAAGATCATCGCCACCGGGGTGCCCGCCGAATCCCCGTCCAACCGGCGCTTCAACGACCTGATCCCCGGCATCGTGGCGGGAAAGGGCCCCCGCGTCCACGTGGTGGACCACTCCGGCGTCGACGGGGTGAGCCTCTACGACCGGCACCACCCGAACGAATACGGCTACTCCCGGATGTCCTACCGCTGGTACACGGCGATCCGGGCGACATTGCACCCGGAATGGCCCGCCACCGGCAACCCGTTCACGGTGGCGCGCGCCTACCTGTGTCACTGGGTGGGCATCCGCGACTGCCGCTGGTGGCGCCGCACCACCGTGGTGGGATCCCGGCGGCCCGGCGGCGCCGCTCATGACGGGAAACGTCCGCGGCGGGTGGCGCGCTGGACGCCGGAACGGCGCTGACAGAATGTCGGCGCCGTTCCCGGGAAGGTGAATTTACGCGTTGAGAACGATCATTGCGAGAACGGTGCCGAGCACACCGCCGGCGACACCGGCGGCCGCGGCGTACCAGCCCATCGGCTTGTCACCGAGGAACCCGGCCACCAGGCCGAGCACCAGTGCGGCCAGCCCGAACAGGACCGGCGCGAGGAACACCGCGACCGCGGCGAAGACAAACGCGATAATGGTGCACACGCGGGCGGCGGAAACGGTGCTGCGACGGCTGTTCGTCAGCTGGCTCATCAGTATTTCCTCCCCAGTGGAATCGTTGACGAACTATCTCTACCCACCGGCTCCCGGCGCTATGCACACCCTCCCCGAAAGGACGACCACCCCACGACCGCCGGCAGTGCTCGCCGATCACCCTCGGGTCATCAGCCTCGGGAAGAGACCCACTCACAGAAGCGGCTGTGCCAACTCCCGCACACCGTGCCCGGTCACCAGATCCCGGACCCGGTCGGTGTCGAACCACTCCCGCCACCGATCGGTGAAGACGAGTTCGCCGGGCGTCCACCGGGCAACGGCGAACTCTCCGTTGTGGAGCAGCACGCCGCTGTCACTGAACCGCTCGTGAATCGCGACGACGCTGGCCAGCATCAGGACGGTGTTCTCCGCACGTGTGTCTTCGGTGGCGAGATTGGCGAAGCGGAAAGTCGCCGTCACGCGATGCTCGAAGCCGAACAGCGCGGTCGTCTCGTCCCGATCGCCGGGCTCCACACGACGGGCCATCACCCGCAACCCGGCGCGGAGAACAGCCCGGCCCTCATCGTCCGGCGCACCACCGATCGACTCGGCGATCAGCGCACGTAGTTCCGCCGAACCGACCTCGGCGTCGCTCTGCAGGTCGAACTCGAGTGCCATCGAACTCTCACTCCGTGAAGGGATAGAAACGGGTGACCCGGCCGTCTTTGACGACCAGTATCTCCTCGAGGCCGGTGATCGGTTTACGGCGCAGGACGGCGGCCACCTCCTCCATCGTGCGGGAGGTGTCCGTCAGATTGAGGACGAGGCGGGACGCCTGACCCTCGGAGACCTTCTCACTCAGCTTGTTCCTGATCTTGTCCGCGTTGCCGCTCGTCGGCGCGTAGCAGTCGAAGTACTCGCCCTCGATCCGATAGTCGGGATTCGTGCCGTTGGCCTTGGTCGGCGGGTTCTGTTCCACGTCATAACCGTGCTGGACGAGGACGTCCGCCGATTCGTTCTCCCTCCGTAGACCACGATGTGTGTCCTTGGTCGGGTGCGCCTCTGTCCGGTCGCCGCGGGGGCGGCGGCCCGGGCCGGGCGGCATCGACGGTGGGGTGAAGGCCGTACCGCCTCCGCTGGTTCCGGCGGGGGTGTCGGCGGAGCGGGAGAGGTCGTCGGCCTTCATACGGAGCTGGTCGAGGATCTTCTCGAGGCCGGTGATCCGGGATGTCAGGTGGCGCAGGCTGTCCAGCAGAGACTGGACCAGGCGGCGGATGCGGCCGGCCCACTCCGAGACCAGGGCGGCCACCCGGCTGACCACGAACGGTGTGGCCGCGCCCAGGGTGAGGCCCTCCGCCGCGGCCCACGTCGGCAACCGGACCGCCAGCGTGGCGACGAACTCGGCGATCAGGTCGCGGACCAGGCCCCGGACCAGGGCGACGACCAGGCCGGCCCCTTCGACCGCTGCGCCGATGCCGCCGCTCGCGACGCTGATGCCGTCCAGCACTGCCAGGTTCTCCGCGGCGTGCCGGCGGTACGCGTCCGCCGAGGCCCCGTGCCATTCGGCGAGTTGCGTGGTGACCCGGTCCGCGTACGCCGTCCGCGTCGACGCCACCGAAGCGGCCACCGAGTGCCAGGTCGTGGCCTGCGCTGCCACCGCCGGAGCGTCCCCGGCGAGCCGGTCCAGCGTCTCCCGCAGTGGTTCGACATGGTCCAGCAACCATGCCACGCCCCACGCCGCCACCGTCCCCAGCGGATCCACCACCAGGGACAGCCCGTCCAGCGATGCCCCGAGCCCGCCCAGGGAGACGTCGACCCAGCTGCCGTTCCGGATCCCGTCCGCGATGAGCGTCGCGTCGTCGAGGAGCGGAACCGGCGCGGTCATCTCAGGTCCCGAGCCGACTCGCCGAGCGAAGCAGCCGACTGGTCGTCTGTCGAGACCAGCGAGGATACGGCGCCGCGCAGCCCGTACGCGGTCTCCTGCAACGATTCCGCGCTGCCCGCCATCGCGACCGCCGCCGCCTCGAACACCACCCCGAGGACCGTCGGCAGGAACCGGCACAGCTGCCCGTACGCGTCACCGCCCAGCGCCACCGACGCCACCGCCGACCGGGCCTCGAGGATGGCCTGCCCGGCGTCGTCCACCGCTTCCGCGTGGGCTGTCACCGCCGGGACGGGCAGCCGCACGTACTCAGCGGACATCGGGGTCGGGGTATCGGCGGGCGAAGGCGTCCAGCACCGCCTGCCCGGTGGCCGAGTCGCCGCCCACCGTGGACCGCACCTCGTCGGCGACCTGCTGGTTGAGGCGGTGCTGGGCGATCCGCATGACGGCCAGGATCTGCCGGGCGAGTCGCGGGTCGTCGAGGTGCAGGTCTTCGATCTGCCCGTTGGCGCCGACGGTCACCGAGACGGTTCCGTCGGCGCTGCGGGCCCGGGCGCTCACCCCGGACACCCGTTGTGCCAGTTCGGCGGCGAGGGCCGCCCGTGCGTCGACCCCGGCTTCCCAGGCGTCGAGCCATTCCTCGGCCGCGTCGATGTCGCGCATCGCGGTACGCCTCCCCGGGGTGATGACGGCTGTCACCCCGGTCTACAGGCGAATTCAGGGAACGGTTCAACGAAAGCCGATCAACATTCGATGACGTTGACGGCCAGCCCTCCGCGCGCGGTCTCCTTGTACTTGACCTTCATGTCGGCGCCGGTCTCCTTCATGGTCTTGATTACCTTGTCGAGGGACACGTGGTGCCGGCCGTCGCCGCGCAGTGCCATCCGGGCCGCGGTCACCGCTTTCACGGCAGCCATGCCGTTGCGTTCGATGCACGGGATCTGCACCAGGCCGCCGACCGGGTCGCAGGTCAGGCCCAGGTTGTGTTCCATGCCGATCTCGGCCGCGTTCTCCACCTGTTCCGGGGTGCCGCCGAGTACTTCGGCCAGCCCGGCGGCGGCCATCGCGCACGCCGATCCGACCTCGCCCTGGCAGCCCACTTCGGCGCCGGAGATCGACGCGTTCTCCTTGAACAGCATGCCGATCGCTCCGGCGGTCAGCAGGAACCGGACGACGCCCTCGTCGGAGGCGCCCGGCACGAAGTCGGTGTAGTACCGCAGCACGGCGGGGATGATCCCGGCCGCGCCGTTGGTGGGCGCGGTGACGACCCGGCCTCCCGCCGCGTTCTCCTCGTTCACCGCCATCGCGTACGCCGTGAGCCACTCCATGGCCAGCGGGCCGGGATCGCCGGCCGCCCGCAGCTGGCGTGCCGTGGAGGCGGCCCGGCGACGGACTTTCAGCCCGCCGGGTAGCACCCCTTCGGCGTCCAGTCCGGCGTCCACGCAGTCGCGCATCACCGACCAGATCTTCAGCAGGCCGTCGCGGATCTGGTCGGGGCAGCGCCACGCGGTCTCGTTGGCCAGCATCAGGCGGGAGATCGACAGCCCGGTCACCTGGGTGAGTGCCAGCAGTTCGGCGCCTGAGAAGAACGGGTAGGGCAGGGACGTGTCGTCCGCGCGTACCCCGGAGGAGGTCTCATCCACCACGAAGCCGCCGCCGACCGAGAAGTAGGTCTTGCGGAGCAGCTCGTCGCCGTCGTCACCGAGAGCCGTGAAGATCATGCCGTTGGGGTGGCCGGGCAGCGAGCGCCGGCGGTGCAGCACCAGGTCGACGCTGGTCCGGTCGCCGCCGGGCAGCAGTAGTGTCCCGGCTTCGTGGATCCGGGCGGCCCGTTCGTCGGCGGTGCCGACGTCCACGGTCTCCGGGTCGGATCCTTCCAGGCCGAGCAGCACCGCCTTGGGGGTGCCGTGCCCGTGGCCGGTGGCGCCCAGCGAGCCGAACAGTTCGGCCCGCACCGTGCGCAGGCCGGGCATTCCGGTCAGATGCCGGCTGAACATGCGGGCCGCGTGCATCGGCCCGACGGTGTGCGAGCTGGAGGGCCCGATGCCGACGGAGAACAGGTCGAATACCGAGACGGCCATGTGACAACTCCCGACGTCGTTGAGGGGAACGCGCCCATGGACACGGATCGGTCGCCGGTGCGGATCAAGGCGGGAGCATATGCCAACGAAGACCTTGACTGTCCGAGAGTGATCCTGAAACTCTACGTCGCGACCCGATCACGCGAGGTTTCCCCAGTCTCGCCCGGAGAAGGGGACGCGTTCGTGCTCAGCACCCTGATGGCCGATCCGAACCCGGCGGCCGTAGACCGATTCTGGTCGGCGGCAACCGCCGCCGGCACGCCACTGGTCGAGCCCCGTGACGACGGCAACGTCCTGGTCACCTTCCTCTGGCGGGGCGAGGCCCGGAGCACCCGCGCGTGGTGGAACATCGACGTGCCGTTGTCCCGTTTGCCCGGTACCGATCTGTGGGTCGGCTCGCACGTGTTCCCGGCCGACCTGCGCACGATCTACTATTTCCGCCACCACGGCACCGAAACCATGCCGTCCGGTCCCGGTGGTGCCGGGCCCACCCACATCGACGTCGCCAACCCGCGCCGCCTGCACATGCCCGCTGACCCGCTGGACCCCGCCGACCACGACTGCTGGGCGTCGCTGCTGGAGTTGCCGCAGGCGCCCGTGCAACCGTGGTCGGGTGTGCTGCCCGGCGTCGGCCGGGGTGAGCTCACGACGGCGATGCTGGCGAGCGCCGCGCTGGGCGGTGAGCACCCGATCACGGTCTACCGCCCGGCCGGGGTGCCCGCGGCCGATCTTCCGGTCTTGGTCGTCTTCGACGGCCACCTGGGCCAGGCGCTGCTGAAGGCGCCGACCGTCCTGGACAACCTGATCGCCGCCGGGCGCATCCCGCCGGTCGCCGCCCTGTTCGTGCACACCTTCACCGACCGCCGCGACCGGGACCTGACCCCCGGCGACCCGATCGAGGCGTTCGTCACCGCGGAACTCCTGCCGTGGGCGCGCGCCCGGTTCGGCGTCGGCTCCCCGGCCGGCCACAATCTGGTCACCGGCGTCTCCCGGGGCGGCCTGGTCGCGACCTACCTGGGCCTGCGCCGCCCCGACCTGTTCACCGCGGTGATCGCCCAGTCCGGCAGCTTCTGGTGGCCGTCTCCGGCCGAGGGCGACCCGTGCCGCCTGATCCGCGACGTGCCCAGGATGCCGCCGGGCGACGTCGACTTCTACCTGGACGTCGGCGACCACGAGACGATCCCCGGTCCGGGCGGCGCACCGTCGCAGCTCACGGTCGGCCGGGGGATGCGCGACGCCCTGCGCGCCGCGGGCCGCCCGGTCACCTATCGGGAGTACTCGGGCGGCCACGACTACGCCTCGTGGCGTGGCACCTTCCCGGCGGGCCTGACCGCCTGCCTGGGCCGCTGACGAGCCTTCCTCGTCGAGCGCTGGAGGCCCGTCGTCGGCCGTATCGTGCCGACGACGGGTGGCATCAGGGCCGTGCGAGGAAGGCAGCGCTGTCAGAGGATCTGGTCAGGCGATCAGTTCGTCGATCGACTTGGCGGTGGCTGCCCGGTTGTTCGCGGTGTCCGGGTTCTCCGCGACCAGTCGTTCGGCGATCTCGGCGGCTCGTGGGTCGTCGTCGAACCGGAAGCTGATGAGCCCCTGAACAAGGCGCACGGCTGCTCGCCGGGCGCCGTCCCGGGCGCCTTCGTTGTACGCCTTCAGGGTGACGCTGGAATCACGCAGATCAAAGGCCATGGCTCTCCTCCAGAGTTCTTCTACTTTATCGTTGCTCAGGCGGACGCCGGCAAGGGTGGACGTCATCCCGGCCAGGCTGTCGGCGGTGTCCTGGTCCGCCACGGTGCGGATCATTTTCAGGGCGGCTTCGAAGATGTCGAGTCGTTCGGCGTCCGAGGTGGCTTTGCCGAGGGCTGCCAG